>JAGLEB010000074.1 GCA_023145275.1 Flavobacteriales bacterium
CAAAAAATGAAAAAACAAACTAAAAATGGAATAACGTAATCAACTGACAATACTCTCTTTAATTTAATCGTATTTATTTATAGTATTGATTATTAGATGTCGTTCTTAAGTGCGAAACTTTAGTTAAATATAAAAAAAGAGACTGCCTTTATGTAAGGCAGCCTCTCCAATAATGTAATTTTTAATATGAGTTAAAATAACCAAGAAATCATTCCCGTTACAACTTGCCCACTATCTCTATTTAGTTCAGATCCAAGAACACTATGAGGTATCATAAATACGGCTAGTAGAGCTATAGATGCAAAAACAAATATCCATCGAGAATCTTCTTTCTTACTTCCATGCCAAAGAGCATATGCCCATACTAAGAAAGCTATTAATGTCTTATTGTCAGTAAGGTCAAACCCAAAAGGTACTCCAGTCCAATATTCTCCAAACGCATATTTTTGCATCAGAGGTCCAAATATAAATCCTCCAATAATTAGAGCTATTACGGCGTACTTAGCTATTTGTTTATATCCTGTACTTTTAAAAGCTGCCATAAGTCCTGCCATATTAGAAAGCATCATAGCAAAGAACATGAAGAATATATGAGGGACAAGGACCCAGTCAGGTACGGGGTCTCTATATCGCAGAACAATTGGATTGTCTTTTTTCTCAAAAACAATTCCATTATCTGTATCAAATTCAATAAAGTACAATAGTTTTCCAGCTGCAGGTTGATGTGGAAGCTCTGCAAATAAGTCTTCTCCATCTCTTTTAAAATCTATTGTAGAAAATTCTTCTCCTTCCACAATAGGGAAATGTTTATAATGAACTTTTCCTGTAACTTTCTTGTCCGACATTTCGATTCTTATTGGAGCTAAATAATCACCATCGTTCGAACGGCGTAATTTATAACTGTGCTCTGTACCATTCAATTCTGTAGTCAACCAATCGGGATGGGTTGGACCAACAAGTTTTTGGTAAATAGATGCGAAAATTGTCAATAAAAGCGCGATAGACCAAAGTATATATTTATTTTTCATATTTATTCTTAAAGTATAAATTGTAAATAGTCAAAGTTTCGGCAAATATATAAGAACAGAATGCAAAAACACGATCTATATCATAAAAATGATATAGACCGCGATAGTTAAAATTTATATAAAATCTTTAATCTGCATAAAGATAAAAGCAAAATAGTTTTATTCTGCGTTTAACCTGTTAATAAAGAAGCTCGGAGCTCTCATTACTTTTTGCGTTTTGCTATCTATAAAGGCACATACAACAGTTGCTGAGTTCAATAAATTGCCTGATTTGCTTAGAATATTGTATTCAAACTCTACCTTTATAGTAGGTAGTTTTGTTATTTTTGTATTTATGACAATTTCGTCATCATAAAATAGGGGTTTAATAAATTTACTTTCGATACTCACTACGGGCATAAATATTCCTTGTTTCTCAATTTCAGAATATGGAATTCCAAGTTTACGCATCAACTCCCATCTTGCATTTTCATATAGTCGTGCATAATTTGAGTGATGCACAAAACCCATCATATCTGTTTCAGAATACTTGATTCGGTATTCGTAGTTGTGAGATATTTTCATATCTAGTGGCCACATTGGTGCTCAGAACCTTCAGCATGATGAAGGTCAAAAGAAAAGCAAGATTCACCTGAATCAACGATTAAGTCGTTCAAATATCCTTTAACAACATCGTTTATCTCTCCCTTGCAACCTCTAACTACTTTTATACCTTGCTTAGAAACAGAGTCAACAGCTCCTTGTCCCATATTTCCTGCAAGCATAGTTTCAACTCCCATTTTAACAAATATTTCTGCAATATTAGATTTGCAGCCACAAAGTCCTGAAGCATTATAATCTACGATAGATTCTATTTTGCTATTATCTGTAATTTCGACAATTGCATAGTTGTCACATTTACCAAAATGTTGTTCAACTTTATTTCCATTAGCTGGAACTGCTATTTTCATAATTATCAATTTATTAGAAGAGACAAAGTTAAGACTTGATCACAGTTGAATATTATGATTATAAGCATCTTTTAATGCTTAAAAAAATGATTTTTTCACATGTAAATACATCCAATAATGCCAATTATATTTCAAAATGCTCTTTTATATTCGAGGTGTAGGTTGGTGTAAAATCAGGACTTAGCCAAAAAGGCGTCTAAACATATCTTCCATCTTAGAAACTAATACAACTCGTATTTTATATTTCTCAACCTCTACTTTGTTGTATTTAGAAACAAAAATCACCTGAAATCCAAGTTTCTCAGCTTCACTGATTCTTTGATCTACCCTGTTTATAGGTCTTATCTCTCCTGCAAGACCTACCTCGGCAGCGAAACAAACTTTGTTAGAGATAGAGATGTCTTCATTTGATGATAATATAGAGGCAACAACGGCTAGGTCTATTGCAGGATCATCTACTTTTATTCCTCCAGTAATATTTAGGAAAACGTCTTTAGCGGCAAGCCTAAATCCTGCACGTTTTTCTAAAACAGCTAAAAGCATATTCAGCCTTTTTATATCGTAGCCTGTAGTTGATCGTTGAGGTGTACCATATACTGCCGAACTAACAAGAGCTTGTATCTCTATCATCATAGGTCTTGCACCTTCCATAGTTGCGGCGATTGCATTACCCGAAAGTTCTTCGTCTCGTTGTGAGATTAGTATTTCTGATGGATTCTTCACCTCTCTAAGTCCATTTCCATACATCTCATAAATACCCAACTCTTGAGTAGATCCGAACCTGTTTTTATGAGCTCTAAGAATTCTGAATAGGTGGTTTCTATCTCCCTCAAATTGCAGGACAACATCTACCATGTGTTCCAAAATTTTAGGCCCGGCAAGATTTCCATCTTTCGTTATATGGCCAATCAATATTACTGGTGTCGATGATTCTTTTGCATACCGAAGTAACTCGGCTGTGCATTCCCTTATTTGTGAAACACTACCAGGAGATGATTCTATCATCTCAGTTTGTAGAGTTTGTATAGAATCTATTATTAATAGTTGTGGGTTTAGAGCTTTAATCTGAGTGAATATTGCTTGGGTCTTAGTTTCAGCAAGCACGTAAAGATTGTCGTTGCTGATTCCAATTCTTTCAGAACGCATCTTTATCTGGTTCAAACTTTCCTCTCCCGAAACGTAAAGTGTTTTTAGGTGCGAAACTGTTAGTGCTAGTTGTAACATCAGAGTTGATTTACCAATACCAGGCTCTCCTCCAAGAAGAATTAAGGATCCAGGGACAATTCCACCCCCTAAAACTCTGTCAAGCTCATCATTTTTTGTATTGAATCTTTTTTCTTGGTTCGATACTATTTCGGAAACTCTAAATGGCTTAGATTTTTTTCCTGATAATCCCTGAGATGAGTCCCATGCTTTTACAACTTCTTTTTGAACGACCTCTTCTACAATTGTGTTCCATTGGTTGCACTGTGGACATTTACCCATCCACTTTGAGTGTTGAGCACCACAGTTCTGACAGAAAAAGCTTGTTTTAGATTTAGCCATTTTTATTGTTTTAAGAGTGTATCTTGAAATATATCTGATATAATTGTTCGTAACAATACCTTATTGATAATTTCAGCCTCGCAAAAATAGATATTATTGTAAATCAAGTCGACATTATTTAATAGAATGTTGGTTGATTCATTCCGAATTGAAGATAGAGTTTAGATTTTCTTACCTTTTCGCTTTCTCCATACAAATAAGGCGAGCCATCCTCTTGTAGCATTGGTATATGGAGGTTTTCAGCTTTGTTCCAGCTTTTTGGAACAAAAGGCATATCGTGAATTAGTTTGTTTTGAAAAAAGTGTCTTATTTTTTCGGAGTCTATGCCAATCTCAGATTGCACACTCTGATTTTGGTTGAAATAATACTTTCCTCTGATAGCCAATACCCCATGAGATATTCTTCCATATTTCACATTGCTTAAATCCATATACCCAAAGTTCGCAGGGTATTCCGTCTCTTTAATACGGGGAGCTTTATTAGCATAGCCGTGCCACATTTGTGTTGCGATTGATATTTCAAAATCATCCTTGTGGTAAGCAAACAAAAATGTACCAGTGCGGTATTTATCTTCGCCAGTGCCAATAAAAATGTCATTTTCTACGGATAAAATATAATTTTTGAGGTTAATTGATATAAGTCCAGATGCTTGGCTTGTACCTTTTGTATCCCAATAATACTTTAAACTATAACCTAGAGACCAAGGACTTTGAGACTGTATAGAAATTGTCGAAAATTCGGGGTTGTAAAATAATTTTTCTTGAGAACCCCAATAGAAATGCACTCCAAGGTTAGGAACAATCTCCCATGATTGTACTTTGGGACCTAGAGTTCTGAAATTGTAAAATGCTTGAGTACCAATATTCCCTTGGGCAAATTTATTGAAGTAATAGCCCTGAAACATTAGACCTATTCTTTGAAAATGAGTACCGATGTTAAACGATACTCCAACCTTTATTCCCCAATCATCAGGTTTTATTTCTTGAGAATAAGTTGTTGAATAAGCTGATAATACAAGAATGATCAGATATAATTTTATTGATTTTGGATTTGTCATTATCTGCTTTGAATTGGGTCAAGTCAGAAATAAAGATATAAAAATTCGCTATCTTTATAGATGCAAATTACCTAAATTACTGTGATATGAAAGTAAATAATTATGCGTTTGGTCGCGAAGGAGAAATTGAAGCTGTTAAACACTTAAAAAAAGAAGGCTACAATATATTAGAAACAAATTGGCATTATGGTAGGTTCGAGATAGACATTATTGCCATGAAAGACGATGTTTTGGCAATTGTAGAGGTGAAAACTCGAGCTACAGATTATTTTGGAGACCCTGAAGATGCTGTAGATTATCTTAAACGAAAGAAAATAATTGAATGTGCCGATGCATATATCGAAGAACGCGATCTAGATATTGATGTGCGTTTTGATATTATTGCTATCCTGAAAACTAAAGAAAAAACTTTGCTTAGGCATATTGATGATGCCTTTCTGCCTTTTGAATTTTAGAATAAAATTTTGTGAAATTTCTTTGCTGAAAATTCTATATCCTTTGTCTCTAATGCGCAATAACTTTAGTATTTCATGTATTTATTGAAAAAAAAACAAATCTTAAAACAACAATCACAAATCAAGCATATCTTTGTGTTTTATAAAATCAAAGTATAATGACTCCAAAGGAACTTATCACCTTATATAAAGAATCTGCAGTTGTAGAACAATTAAGTGCAGAATTTGCAAAAGGAACTAGAACAAAAGTATGCTTTAGCGGAGCTATTGGTGCATTGAAATCATTCTATACAACGGCTCTTTTTAGGAAAACTGAAAGAGCATTCTTGATGATTTTGGACGATAAAGAGCAAGCTGCTTACTTCTTGAATGAAGCAGAACAAATTGTTGGAGAAAAGGATGTATTGTTTTATCCCGGGAGTTATAGAAGACCTTATCAAATAGAGGAAACGGATAATTCAAATGTCTTGATGCGTGCAGAAGTGCTCTCACGAATTAATAGCAGACGCAAACCTGCCATAATTGTTACTTATCCCGATGCGTTATTCGAAAAGGTTATTACTAGGAAAGAGATGGATAAGCACTCTTTGAAAGTGGCTTTAGGGGATAATATTTCTATAGATTTTCTGAATGAGCTTCTGTTTGAGTATAAGTTTAACAGAGTTGATTTTGTCGTTGAACCAGGCGATTTCTCAGTACGAGGGGGTATCGTAGATGTTTACTCATTTTCGAATGACAATCCATATCGAATTGAGTTCTTTGGAGATGAGGTTGATAGTATTCGTACTTTCGATATCGAGAGTCAACTTTCTATCGATAAGGTAAATAAATTCAAGATTATTCCCAATGTTGAAAATAAGAGAGTTGATGAAGTAAGAGAGGGATTCTTGAAATACATTTCAAAAGATTCAATTGTAGTATTTAACGATGCCGATTCAACAGGACTTAGACTTGATAAGCTGTTCGATAAGGCCACACAAACCTTTGAGTCTATAAAAGGAGAATTAAATCATATAGAACCCGATCAGCTATTTATTTCGTCAAAGGAATTTTATAAATCTCTTATGGAGTTTTCGTTGATTGAGTTTGCGACTAAACCACTCTTTAAAGCAGATTACTTTGTGAAAGTTAACGCTACTCCTCAACCTTCATTTAATAAGAATTTCGAGATGCTTACGCAAAACTTGGCGGAGAACTCTCATAAAGGATTTCAAAATTTACTGCTATGTGCTAATGAAAAGCAGATTAAGCGTTTTAGTGAGATTTTTGAGGATATTGGACATAACATTAAATACAAGGCACGAGTTTTTCCGATACACGAAGGGTTTATTGATGTTGACAACAAATTAGTAGTATATACTGATCACCAAATTTTCGAACGTTATCACAAGT
Source organism: Flavobacteriales bacterium (assembly GCA_023145275.1). Taxonomy (GTDB): domain Bacteria; phylum Bacteroidota; class Bacteroidia; order Flavobacteriales; family JADGDT01; genus JADGDT01. The sequence continues at coordinate 6,428 of JAGLEB010000074.1, forward strand.
TTAATCTAAAAAATACGAATGCAAAGTCGCAGACAATAACAATAAAAGAGCTTACTAGCCTCGCAATTGGCGACCATGTTACGCATATCGATCACGGAATTGGAAAATTTGGAGGATTGCAAAAGATTGAAGTAGAGGGGCGAATTCAAGAGGCCATAAAGCTAATTTATTCCGATAATGATATATTATATGTCAGTATTCATTCTTTGTATAAGATTTCTAAATTTAATGGAAAAGATGGTAAGCCCCCTAAGGTTAATAAACTAGGATCACCGGCTTGGAAAGCTCTAAAAAATAAAACAAAGAAAAAAGTAAAGGAAATTGCCTATGATCTTATTCAGCTATATGCTAAACGCAGAAGCCAGAAGGGATTTCAATTTGCTCCAGATACTTATATGCAGCATGAGCTAGAGGCGTCATTCATTTACGAAGACACTCCTGATCAGTTTACTGCTACACAGGATGTTAAAGCTGATATGGAAAGCGAAAGACCTATGGATCGACTTGTTTGTGGCGATGTGGGATTTGGTAAAACTGAAGTTGCAATACGAGCAGCGTTCAAAGCTGCTACAGATGGAAAACAAGTTGCGATTTTGGTACCCACAACTATCTTGGCATTTCAGCATTATAAAACGTTTTCTGAAAGGCTTAAGAATATGCCTGTCACCATCAATTACATGAACAGGTTTCGTTCAGCAAAGCAAAAAAGAGAAATTATTGCCGATCTTAAAGAAGGAAAAATAGATATAGTTATAGGAACTCATCAGTTAGTAGGTAAAAGTATAGAATTTAAAGATTTAGGCTTGTTGATTATTGATGAAGAACAGAAATTTGGAGTAGCGATTAAAGATAAGTTAAAAACAATAAAAGAAAATATAGATACTCTAACACTTACTGCAACACCGATTCCTCGAACTCTTCAGTTCTCGCTGATGGCAGCTCGCGACTTGTCAATTATTAATACTCCTCCACCAAATAGACATCCTATAGATACTCAAGTAGTAGGTTTTAGCGAGGAAGTTATTAGAGATGCTATATCATACGAAATCTCTCGTGGAGGTCAGGTTTTCTTTATACACAATAGGATTGAGAATATAAAAGAGGTAGCCGGAATGGTTCAACGTTTAGTGCCTGGTGCTAAGGTAGCAATAGGGCATGGTAGAATGGATGGCAAAACTCTCGAAAAGCTTACTTTGGCATTTATTGAAGGAGAATTTGACGTGCTAGTTTCTACAACAATTGTAGAAAGTGGAATTGATGTACCAAATGCCAATACTATGATTATAAACAATGCTAATAATTTTGGACTTTCTGACTTGCACCAAATGCGGGGTAGAGTAGGTAGGTCTAACAAAAAGGCTTTTTGCTATTTTATAGCTCCTCCATATTCTGCAATGACAGAAGAGGCGCGTAAAAGGTTAATGGCCTTGGAGCAATACTCTGGTCTTGGACAAGGATTGAATATAGCCATGAAAGATTTAGAAATTCGCGGAGCAGGTGATATGTTAGGGGGTGAGCAAAGTGGGTTTATGGCAGAAATGGGCTTTGACACCTATCAGAAAATTTTAGGAGAGGCTATTGATGAGCTTAAGGAAAATGAATTCAAAGAACTGTTTGATAGCGAGTCTACTGATGATGAAAAAGCTTATGTGAAAGACTGTCAGTTGGATACTGATTTTGAAATTTTATTAACAGATGATTATGTTAATAATATATCAGAAAGGTTATCGCTGTACAATGAGCTAAATTCAGTAAAGAACGAAGATGAATTAAAGAAATATCAAGAGAACCTCGAGGATAGATTCGGGAAATTACCTTCTCAAACATTCGATTTGCTTAATAGTATGCGTGTGAAATGGATGGCTACAGAATTAGGTTTCGAAAAGTTAGTTATGAAAAAATCTAAACTGATAGCATACTTTATATCTAACCAAGAGTCTGAATATTTTCAGTCGGAAGTATTTACTAAAATCCTCTCCTTTGCACAAAGGAATCCAAAAGAATGCAAGTTAAAAGAAAGAACAAACAAACTGGGTAAACCTATTTTAACTCTTGTGTTTGACGATGTCGACAGTGTAGCTAAGGCATTAACAATATTTAATAGAATGACTGAATTATGAGGGAAGAGGATATAAAACGGGCTGCGGAGTTAATAAAAGGTTCAAAGTATACAACTGCCTTTACAGGTGCTGGAATTTCTGTTGAAAGCGGTATTCCTCCTTTTAGAGGAGAGGGTGGATTGTGGAACAAATATGATCCAAATATCTTGGATTTATATACCTATAAAACTAATCCACAGAAGAGTTGGCCAGTGATAAAAGAATTGTTTTTTGATTTTTTTGGTGATGCGAGGTCAAATAAAGCACATTTTGGGCTTGCTGAACTTGAAGAAAAAGGACTACTAAAATCTGTAATTACTCAGAATATTGACAGTCTTCACCAAGAGGCGGGGAGTAGACATGTTTTTGAATATCACGGAAATTGTCGACGACTTGTTTGCTTTGAATGTGGAAGCATAGAGCTAGTTAAAACGAAAACTCTTAGCGAAACTCCTCCCAAATGTGAAAAATGTGGAGGTCTATTGAAACCAGATTTTATCTTTTTTGGAGAAGGCATTCCTGAGCTTGCCTATGAGAAATCTATCGAGGCAGTACGAAATTGTGAGGTGATGTTAGTAATAGGTACTACTGGCGAAATTGTTCCAGCATCAACATTGCCATATTTGGCTAAAGAAATGGGAGCGAAAATTATTGAAATTAATACAAACGAATCTGCTTACACAAAATCAATAATAGATGTTTTTCTTCAAGGTAGGGCAACAGAGATCATGGATATGCTAATGAAAGAAATTAACTCTTAAAATATAGTATTTACGATGTTCATTATGTCTTCTTCAGAGACAAAAGCCTTCATTGATAAAACAATACCAAAGCCCATTAGAATAAAGCCAATAGTCTTTTTGATACTGTATAGGCGTTCGTCGGTTAGGTTTTTCTTAAATTCTTTAGCAAGAGCTATTTTTATAAAATCTACAACTAAATATGTAGCAATAACAGCCGTAAAATAGATTGCCGTATTTGTAGTGTCGAAATTCATTTTATGACCGGCTATGACCATAGATCCAAGCCAGAAAATTAGCACGCCAATATTTATTACATTTAAGAAAAATCCTTTAAGAATTAGTCCTAAATAATCTGTTTTCTTCTCTTTAATACTTTCGTATTCAATGTGGTCTTTTTTAATGACACTACTAAGCCCGTATACAAAAATTACAGATCCACCTATAAGGAATAATGAAGGAGTGTCTTCGAGGTCTTGTAATAGCTGTTTACTTGAGAAAAATGCTATTGCGATATAAAATACATCTGACAAAACTACGCCTATATCTAGTGCTAATGCGGCTCTAGCACCTTTAGTGATACTAGTTTCTATAAGTACAAAGAAAACAGGACCTACCAAAATGCTTAAAGTTAGTCCAAGTGGAATCGCAAATATTACTATATCAAGCATGAATGTCTTAGAATTTAAAAAACGGAATCCTGTTTAGGATTCCGTTGCAAAAGTAGTCTATTTGTAAGTCTTTCTGAAATTATTACCTTGACTCAATATTTCCACCAAGGCTTATACTTTTATTTATAGTTTGAGTCTTGCCGTAATAATAAATATTTCCACCCATTGTTACCGAGGCATCAAGAACCTCACTAATTCGAACCTTAGCATTCCCACCTGCACTAACTGAGACCTCACCAAATGAACATTCTAATTTTTCACCATCAAATCGTCCTCCTGTATTAATGTTTACAGACAAATTTTCACTTTTTCCCTCTAGTTCTATCTGACCACCAGAAACAATCTTAGCTGCGATATCGCTCGATACTACATTCAACTCTATTGTAGCCCCTTCAATTGCTTTTATTTCAATTGACTTGCTTTCAATTTTATCGTTTGAACTAATAGAACTTCCTTCAGTAGCCTTTATATCTTTAAGCTCGCCAGCGAAGTACACAATTATGTGATTGTCATCTCCCATAAAGTTACTTCCAAAATTCATCTTTATTTTTAATGTTTTACCAGATACTTGCGTAATTAGTTTATCGATGTTCTTGCCTGAAACTTTCACGTAGTTTTTATCAGACGGAACTAATTGAACACTTAATCCATCATATGATGTCACATTTTCAAAATCTCTAAGTTGACGAGATTCAACATCTTGAGCACTCAAAGTTGTAATAAATAAAAGGCTAATAGCCGAAAAAAGAATTCTTTTTAATTGCATGATAATTGTTTTGTTAAATCTTTATTAATACGTTGAAAACAAGGAAATGTTGCCTGCAGCCTCCATTATTTTATTCTATTAATTCATAATCTAGTTGTTTCTTTTCAAGGTCGGTATTTTTTACTCTAACCATTACTTGATCGCCAAGTTGGTAGATGTGTTTTGATACGTCGCCAACTAGACAGTAATTTTTTGGATCGAAGGAATAGTAGTCCTCTTTTATGTCGCGGAGTCTTACTAGTCCTTCGCATTTATTGTCGATAATTTCAACATACATACCCCATTCAGTCACACCAGAGATTACTCCCATAAAATCTTGATCTCTGTGCATCTCCATATATTTTACTTGCATGTACTTTATTGATTCTCTCTCTGCCTTACTTGCAATTATTTCTCTTTCAGAAGAGTGTTCGCATTTACTTTCCCACTCTTCAATAGGTACCGATTTGCCACCATCTAAATAATGTTGGAGTAATCGGTGCACCATTACGTCAGGGTATCTACGGATTGGCGATGTAAAATGAGTGTAGTAGTTAAATGCTAAACCATAATGCCCAATATTATCCGTGGTGTATTTTGCTTTACTCATTGATCTTACAGCTAATGTCTCTACCATATTAGCTTCTGCCTTTCCATGAACATCAGCTAGAAGCTTGTTTAGAGAATTAGAAATAGCCGAACGACCTTGAATCTGCATCTGATATCCAAATTGACGAACAAATAGTTGAAGAGAAGCTAGTTTTTCAGGGTTTGGATCGTCGTGAACTCTATATACAAAGGTTTTGCCCGTTGGTTCTCCATTTTTCTTCATGCCAATAAATTCAGCCACCTTTTTATTTGCAAGAAGCATAAACTCCTCAATAAGATGGTTAGAATCTTTAGATTCCTTGAAATAGATACCCGTAGGCTCGTGGTTTTCGTCAAGTTTAAATTTCACTTCAACTTTATCGAAAGATATAGCACCTTTTTTAGATCTATCCTCTCTAAGTATCTTCGCTAGTCTATCTAAAAGTAGAATTTCATCAACTAAATCTCCTTTTTTTGTCTCTATAACATCTTGTGCCTCCTCGTACGAAAATCTTCTATCTGATAGAGTCACTGTTCTGCCAAACCAATCATTTATTATCTTGGCATTATCGTCTATCTCGAAAACAGCCGAAAACGTTAGTTTTTCCTCATTTGGTCTAAGCGAACAAACTTTATTCGAAAGTATCTCAGGTAGCATTGGTACAACCCTATCAACAAGATAAACTGAAGTAGCCCTAGCGAGCGCCTCTTCCTCTAAAATAGAGCCTTCTTTTACATAGTGAGAAACGTCAGCTATGTGAACTCCAATTTCCCAATTTCCATTATCGAGTTTCTGAACAGAAAGTGCGTCATCAAAATCTTTAGCATCAACGGGGTCGATAGTAAATGTTGTGACACCTCTCATATCTCGACGTTTGGCTATTTCATCTGCATGAATCTCAGTATCTATTTTATTAGCCTCCTCTTCAACATGTTTTGGAAATTTAAATGGAAGGCCATATTCTGCCAAAATAGAGTGCATCTCAACATCGTGTTCTCCTGGATTTCCTAGTACTTCTATTACCTCTCCAAAAGGACTTTGTGCTTTTTCTGGCCAGTCAGTTAATTTCACTAAAACCTTTTGTCCATTTTCTGCACCAGAAACTTTGTCTAGAGGAACAAAAATATCTACTGGCATCTTGCTGCTATCAGGGTTAACAAATGCAAAACGTGGAGAAATTTCTATTTGACCTACAAACTCAGTTCTTGCTCTTTCAATTACTTCCACAATCTCACCCTCCTGACGTCCACTTTTTCTACGTCTGAAAAGGTATACTTTCACCAAGTCGTTATGTAATGCATGTTGGGTTTGCCCCCTCTGTATGTAAACATCCGACTCCATTTCTTCTGAAATGATGTATGCTGAGCCATTGGCTTTCATATCTACTTTACCATAAATGTAAAGTTTATCTGCTTTAAGTGTGTATTTACCTCTTTCTTGTTCCTCAATACGTCCTTGAGCCTTTAGCTCTTCTATTTTTTTCAAAACTTCTTGGCGTCCAGCGGAATCTTTTATATTTAACTTTGAAGATAATTGTTTGTAGTTAAATTCCTGTCCAGGATTCATTCTAAAAACCTTCAGTATTTTTCTCGTGATATCTTTAAGGTTTAAGGCTCTTCTTTTGCCTCCTGTCTTCTTTTCTTTTTTATTTTTTCTTTTCGGCATTGTTAATCAAAATCAGATTAAAAATCAATATTTTGTTTACTTGCTAAATAAATGAATAGGTTGAGTTTTTGGTAAAGATTGATAAGGAATTAATAGATTTATTTCCAGTAAACTATCACAAAGGTAGTCATTTGAATTACTTAGCGAGTAATGTTTGTGCTAAAATACATTTATCAAGTATTTCCGATGTGTTTTCGTGATGAAATGATTGTTATCAATATGTTATCATCTATGACAAGGTATAGATTTGTATTTTTACGCATCTACATTATTCAATGCTATGCTACATTGTTTTAAAAAAGCATTAACTTTGTAATAAAATTTGGAAATGTTTAGACTAGCATGTGGATTATACGATAATCTTGAAGTTTTTTCTATGAGAAAGACAAAGGTTGAGCTCACGTATCTCAATGAAGATGGAGAAGAAATTGTAGTAGAAGGACTTATCACCGATTTAGTTGCGAAAGATGGAATAGAGTCAATCATTTTTAATAGTGATAAAGTAATAAAAACACAGGATATTATTATAGTTAATGGTTTAGATTATAAGTCATAACATATAAAGTTTGGATTTAGTACTGGGCTCTGTTTTTAGACCCTTATTCATTACAAATTATTTTTATATCTTGCGCGGCTATAATCCGTATAGTCTTTGGGTTTAGTAGTTGAAAAAAAAACATTATTAACATATAGTTAATCAATCAGATATGGCTTGGTTTAAAAGAACTGAAAAAGGAATAACAACTCCCACAGAGGAAAAGTTAGATATACCTAAAGGCTTGTGGTACAAGACGCCTAGTGGAAAAATTATCGATACAGACATGCTTAAAAGAAATTTTTATGTAAGTCCTGAAGATGGTTATCATGTGAGAATTGGGAGTGAAGAATATTTCGAAATATTGTTTGATGATGGAAAATACACTGAGCTTAATGCTAACTTATCTTCATTAGATCCACTGAAATTTGAAGATAAAAAGAAATACCCTGATAGATTGAGAGAGGTGGAAGAAAGAACTGAGCTGAAAGATGCTATTCGTACTGCTGTTGGTAAATCTGAAGGTGAGGATTTAGTTATTGCAGCAATGGATTTTAACTTTATTGGTGGTTCTATGGGCTCTGTTGTTGGAGAGAAAATAGCTAGAGCTATTGATTACTCCATAGAAAATAGAATTCCTTTTATGCTTATCTCTAAATCTGGAGGTGCTAGAATGATGGAAGCTGCTTTTTCTTTGATGCAGATGGCTAAAACTTCAGCCAAATTAGCATTATTGTCAAAAGCTAAAATACCATATGTATCATTGCTTACCGACCCCACAACAGGAGGAGTTACTGCTTCGTATGCTATGCTTGGAGATGTGAATATTGCTGAGCCACGTGCGCTTATAGGATTTGCTGGTCCAAGAATTGTGAAAGAAACTACTGGAAAAGATCTTCCGGAAGGATTCCAAACAGCCGAATTTGTTTTAGAGCACGGTTTCTTAGATTTTATTGTTGAAAGAAAAGAGCTTAAACATAAAGTTAATCGGTTTATAAGATTGATTCTAAATAGATAGTATTCTACGAAGGAATAGACTGATTTAAGGAAATATAAAAACTCAAGAGCTTTATTGTTCTCGAGTTTTTTTATTGGGGAAAAATTATTTTTTCACTTTGTTAGGATTATTTTTGATAAATGACTCCCAACCAGAGTAAGATTTTCCTGAACTAATTGTGTTGCCGCTGTTGTAGAAATGGCAAACAGCTGCTGCTAATCCATCTGTAGCATCAAGATGCTTAGGCATTTCTTTCATATTCAATATCTGTTTCAACATTGCTGCTACACTTTCTTTTGATGCATTACCATTACCAGTAATAGCCATCTTAATCTTTTTTGGTGCATATTCGGTGATTGTAACTTCTCTATAAAGCCCAGCTGCCATAGCTACCCCTTGCGCCCTACCTAATTTTAGCATCGATTGTACATTTTTTCCAAAAAATGGAGCTTCAATGGCAATTTCATCAGGGTGGTAGTGGTCTATTAATGAGAGTGTTTTCTCAAATATTTTTTTTAGTTTTAGATAGTGATCACTAAGCTTCGATAAAATCAATTCATCGTAGCTAATAAGTTCAATTTTTTTACCTTTAACACGGATTAACCCGAAGCCCATTATTGTAGTACCTGGGTCAATTCCTAATATTATTTTCTCAGTCAATTTGTATTTTATTAAATGACGTTGTCAGCCAAAGTTAAATATTACTTTTTTAATGCAGCTAAGATAGCTATTGCAATAATTGCTTTGTATTTTATTTATGAAAAGATATCAGATCAACCCTTAGAAGAAATTAATAAGGAGTTAGATGTGATAGAATCATTTAAATACTTTGCCTTTGTTCCAATATTCCTGTTTTCGTCAGCAAATTGGTTCTTCGAGATTTTGAAATGGCAGAATTTGTCCTTCCATATCCGTAAAATCAATCTTTCAGAGAGTTTTGCTATCGTTTTGTCTTCATTTACGGCCTCCATTATAACACCTAATAAAATTGGTGAATATGGCGCAAAGGTTATGTTCTACGATAAAGCTAGATGGAAAAAAGTATTGGGATACAATTTTATTGGGAATATGATGCAATTGAGTATCACTTTACTCATGGCAATAGTTTTTTATCATTTTACACCTTTAATTGTTCAAAATAAAGTCCCTGAATTTATATTTTCCGTGACGGTGATAATATTCTTTGTAATGACATTCTTCCTGTTTAATATGGGTTTGAGCCTGAGAATAACCAAAATTAATAAACGCATAGATTTTAAGTCTCTATCTGAGTTTACTATTTCTGATAGGTTTAAAGTGCTTTTATTGTCTTTGATGAGGTATTTATCATTCTCATTTCAGTTTTTATTTATTCTTTTTCTATTTGGAATAGAAATTTCACTTGAGAATTTCTCAATTATTACACTAAATTATCTGCTTATTTCAGTTGTTCCAACAATCTTTCTTGGAGACCTATTAATAAGGGGTTCTATTGCCATTTTTATGTTCTCTTTAGTTGGCATTAATGAATTAGTTGTAGTAAGTGTTGTTTTTATTGCATGGATTTTTAATTTTGTATTACCTGCTGTGATTGGAGCAATCATGGTTCTAAAGCCTAAAACCCAATAAATAATATGGAGCTTTTAATTTTTATTGCCTCAACAATAGTCTTTTTGTACTGCATCTTAATTTTGCTATTAATCGCTGGGTTTTATAGAGTACCCGAAGAAACCTATGAAACAGCATCACCGATAAGTGATTTCACTGTTATTGTTCCATTCAGAAATGAAGAGGACAATATTGAAAAACTTATAGGTAGCTTGTCTGCATTAGAGTATCCTATACAGAAGTTTGAGGTTGTTTTTGTCGATGATAATTCTGTAGATTCATCCTATAGGATTGTCGAAACATTATTGAAATATACTAAGATAAGAGCTAAAGTGATACAATTGCCAGATAATCTTTCGGGAAAGAAGGCTGCCCTAAATTATGCAATCAGCCAGTCATTGTTTCCATGGATTATCACTACTGATGCAGATTGTACGGTTCAGCCATTATGGTTGAAACTATTCGATCAGAAAATACAGAGCGATGATGTTGCTATGCTTGCTGGCCCGGTAAGCATAAAAGTAAAGAAGAGAGGGTTTATTTATCTATTTCAACAGTGGGATTTAGCTGCTATGATGGGTTCTACAATAGGAGGTTTTGGTTTAGGAAGACCTTTTCTGAGTAATGGTGCTAATTTAGCATTTCGAAGGGATGTTTTCCGTGAAGTAGATGGATATGAAGGGAATTTTAATGTTGCTTCAGGAGATGATATATTCTTAATGGAGAAATTTGTTGCAAAGTATCCGAATAGAGTGAAATACATTAAGTCTAGCGAAGCTATAGTGTCAACTAATTATGTCGATACATTTAGGCAATTCATTAATCAGAGAGTTAGGTGGGCATCTAAATCAGTAGCTTACAACTCAATGTTTATTTCGTCAATGGGGTTTATGGTAGGAATATCTAATTTGCTAATTGGGATATTGTTGGTGCTAGTAGTTTTAGGAATTTCATTGGATAAAATAGTGCCTTTTATATTTTTGAAATTCTTTGTTGATTTTTGGATGGTGATGATTAGCTCTAGTTTTCTTGGGAGTTCGAAAAGTAAACTGCTATATCCACTCGTAGCATTTACTTATCCTTTATACGTTGTGGGAATTGCTGTTTTATCGCAAACTACCTCCTACGAATGGAAGGGTAGGGTTGAGGGAAATTAAAAATTTACTCGATAAAAGAATAAAGTACAGTTGCAAGTAGAAAGAATGCGAGAATATATCCAGCTTCTAATAATATATTGAATACGAATTCTGTTTTTGTGGGGGCTTGTTTTTTCATCGTTGTTTTATCTTTTTGGATTTAATAAATGTATTAATAATAAACGCAAATCAAAGGATTTTATTGGGTTTTAGTGTTAATTATTAGTTAAATATTCTTTACCTAACTTCGATGATTTATTCCTAATAAATACCGGGATAATGTTAAAGGATTGGTGCTGCATGTTGTTAATGTATATTCGTTAATTCCCCAACCTAGCTTTGTCTTATAACTCAAATTGCTGATAACAATGCCACATCTATCACGGCCTTGATTTGTTATATACCCAGTAAGGTTTAAAGAGCTTAATAGAATCATACTATCTGTTTGTATATTTGGAATAAATCACCTTTTCTGTCTGTTAATTTTTTGTTTGAACATAGTTTTTACTGAGGGCTGTCATTTTTTTTTATTAGGATAGTCTCCTTTGCTTGATAAAAGTCATTTATTAAAAGAATAAATATAACGTCCTTTGCGCAAAATAGATCGATTTAGTACTAGTGGATTTATGAAAAGTAATAGACAAAAATATTTGACTTATATATTATGTTGAAATGTAGTTTTAATGATGGTAGTGGATGTGTGAACTGTAAGTTTCCTGTGAGCACAATTTTTCATTCATTGTCTGCTGATTCCTTAAAAGAGCTTGAAGAAATAAAAGTTGATTTATTTGTAAAGAGGAAGCAAAATATATTTGTACAAGGCAATGTGCCTCAGTATGTTTATATTGTTAGAAGGGGAAAGATTAAAGTTTTCATTCTTGGAGAGAATGGGAAGGAGCAAATTGTTAGAGTAGCAAAAGAAGGAGATACTATTGGTTATCGTTCTCTTTTGAACGACGAGAAATATTTTGCGACGGCTGTAGCTATGGAAGATTGTGAGCTTTGTGCTGTAACGAAGTCTTTTTTCTTTGGCGAAATAGATAAAAATCCTGTTCTAGCTAAAGATACTCTTACTCTTTTATCAAAGCAACTTAGAGATTCGGAGAATAGAATGTTTAGCTTGGCGTACAAATCTGTAAAAGAGAGAATAGCCGAAGGAGTTTTGATGCTTGCAAAAGCTTATGGCTTTGAAGAAGATCAAAAAACTATTGCAGTTCATCTTTACAGAAAAGATATTGCTGATTTTTCGGGTGTAACCGTCGAAACAGCCATAAGGAACCTGAATGATTTCAGGCGTGAAAAGCTTGTGGAGATAGATCAAAAGAAGATAAAAATACTTGAGGAAGATAAGCTATATGAAATAGCTAAAATTAGAAGATAAAAAAAAGGTCGTGTAAAATTTTTACACGACCTTTTTTTTATTCTTTCAATGGTGGGATAATAAGTTTCACTTTATCCACAATTAGTGATTCTGGAAGATCCATCATACAGGCGTAATCTTCTCTGTGGCATTCTTTGTTGCCAAATACTGAACACGGCCTGCATTCCATATCTATTTGTGCAGCCCAGTCTATAGACTGTCCATATCCTATGAAACCAGCATATGGATGAGTTGCTCCCCAAACGGACACTACTTTAGTGCCAACCAACGAGGCCATGTGCATATTTGCAGAATCCATGCTAATCATCAGATCTAAATTTGTCATTAAATCTAATTCCTGAGGCAGAGTCATCTTGCCAGCGGCTAGTATTGTTTGTGGGTATTCATACCACAAACCGTCTAGTTTTTTTATTTCGGCTTCACCCCCTCCAAATAAAAATATTTTAGATTTCGGATATGTTTCCTGAAGCTGATCTATTAATATACCAACCTTGTCAAATCGGTATTTCTTTCCCTTGTGTTGAGCAAATGGTGCAATACCAATCCATGGTCCAGCTTTAGCACCTGTTTCTTTCAGAACAGATGAAGGAACTTTTGAATCTTTCTTTTTAGGAAGTTTATGCGAAAGTTTTACAATAAACCCAAGCTCCCTAAATACATCGGCATACCTCTCGGTAGTAAGTTTTAATTGAATAAAAGTTTTATTAGACTCTTTAGTCAAAGCCTTTTTTTCTTCTCTTCCTTTGTTAATAGATGCAACGTTAACACCTGTCATCTTAAATAGACTAGATAATACTTGAGAACGTAAAACTCCGTGTAAATCAGCTACAGCGTCAAAATCAGTATCTTTTCTAAGGTCTTGAAAAAGGCGGTATAATCCACCGAGCCCTTTGTGATCATTTTCTAAATCAGGAGCGATAAAAGTAAGTCTATCTATGTCTGTGAAAAAAATTCTAAAACTCTCACGAGAAACGAATGTGATGTTAAGGTCTTTATTAGTCCTTAATACTTCTTTAATTACAGGAACAGTCATCGCAACGTCGCCCATTGCTGACATTCTAATTACCAATAAGTTCATATAATGTTTATTTTAGTACTTGCTTCTTTATTGTGTTCTTCAATCAATAAACTACTTGTTTTTGTATAAAACAGGATTTAAACTCTCGTCATTATACATCTTCATTTGTTTGTAAACCTTCATGAACTTTTCTCCATCTTGCATATCGCTAAGTAATTCGTCTATTGCCGAAGTTAGGTCTTTTTCTTGCTCTAGAAGTATATTTAGTTTTGTGTTACAAGCTTCTGCATGATCTTTAGAAGCGTTTTTTCTATTAGCTTCTTCTCTCATATGATACACTTTCAGGTATAATATAGAAAGGCGGTCTATTGCCCATGCAGGACTTTCAGTATTTAACGAAGCACCTTCTTTAGCATTTACATCATTAAATTTATCGAGAAAATAACTATCTATATACTCAACCATATCAGTCCTTTCTTGATTCGAAGCGTCAATTTTCCTCTTAAGAGCAAGTGCCGCTACAGGATCAATTTCTGGATCTCTGATGATATCTTCAAAATGCCATTGTACAGTGTCAATCCAACTTTTGTGATATAGCAATGCCTCAAAAGTACCACTCTCAAATGGGTTGTCAATATCAGTATCTACGCTGTCGGTAATGTGATAAGTGTCAATACTTTTGTTAAATATCTCTCTGAACAATTTCGTGTACATAGGTTTCAATTTTTAATTTAAACAAATATACTATTTATGAACCAAAAGAAGCTCACTTTTAATATATCTTGGACATACACTTTATAAATGAGTTTAAATTGATTTAATATGTGCTAAAATCAATGTCTTTGAATCATTCGGGCAGTAAATTCATTATATTTGTTTTGCGAATGATAATCCTTCATTTAACGATTAGTTGTAAGTCATTAAACTGAAGGGTTCTATGAAAAAAAATAATATTATGCTAGTAAAAGATTTTTCTAATGATAATTCAATTCTAAATCAGTTTATTTCGGAATTGAGAAATATAAATATTCAGCAAGACAGAATGCGCTTTCGTCGTAATTTGGAGCGTGTAGGAGAGATTCTTGCCTATGAATTAAGTAAAACTCTCACATTTGCCGAGAGAACCATCAACACTCCTTTGGGACGTAAGCAAATGAATTTAATAGAGAGCGAACCGGTTTTGTGTTCTATATTGAGAGCCGGACTGCCAATGCATAATGGTGTTCTTAACCATTTCGATAGTGCCGAAAACACTTTTATCTCTGCTTTTAGGAAACATAACAATGATGATAATGAGTTCGAAGTAGTTGTAGAATATGTAGCTACCCCATCTATTGAGGGTAAAACTTTAATTCTAATAGATCCGATGTTAGCTACGGGGGCCTCAATGGTTTCAGTATACCAGGCATTGTTGAAGTTTGGTAAGCCAAAAGTTATACATATTGTTTCGGTAATTGGTTCTAAACAAGGAGTTGACTATATTGCGACGGAGTTTCCTAAAGATACTACGCTTTGGATAGCCACTGTTGACGATAAATTGAACGATAGGGGATATATAGTGCCAGGTTTGGGCGATGCAGGAGACTTAGCTTATGGTGCTAAACTTTAGAATTTATTTTAGTGCCTAATCCGGCTTTACACTTGTAGTCCTCAGATAAATACCATTTCCTAATACAGTTTTAAAGAGCTCCTTAGGTCGCTTATAAAACTATTTAGTCAACTGTTATTTATTTTCCGGGCTATCGTTGCAATCCGGGGCAATTTTTCACCTAAAACCAAAAGATATGAAGAAATTACTATTAAGTTTATTATTGTTCCCTAGTTTAATCTTTGCTCAGTATACTCCAGCAGATAAGACAGAGAACGATAAAACATTAACGGAGCTTAGCGACTATAAAAATACAATTAGATGGAATGTGACACCTATGGTTTTGTTTGGCGCTAGAAATGTGAATCTAGGTTACGAAAGAGTAATCTCTGATAAAGAAACTGTTTCTATAAACGTTGGATATTTAGAAATTCCTGAATTAAGTAATACCAGCGAGCAGATAGAATATGTTGATGGCAACAAAGACCGTGGTGGATTTAGTATTTTTGTTGATTATAAAAGATATATAGGAAATAGAAACAAAAGAAAAGCCCCAGAGGGAATCTATTGGGGTGCGTTTTCTGGAATATACAACCAGAAAATCAGCAATAACTACAAAACTAGTTTCACAGCTGAGGATGGGACAGTTTTTGAAGGTTCTGCAGATTTAAAAGCTACGATTAATAGCTACAATCTTGGCTTGCAACTTGGATATCAGTTTGTATTTTATGATAGATTTACCGTAGATTTAATTCTTATAGGACCCGCTGCTAGTGTTTATACGGGGAAATTATCTGGAAAATTTGAGGGGAACCTTGATGAATCTCAAGAATTTTTAGATTTCATTGAAAAAGTTTATGAGAAGTTACCATGGCTCGAAGATTCAATTGATGGAGATGAGCTTCATCTTGAGGGAAGTACATCCAATTTTGCTATATTTGGGAGCAATTTCCGATACGTAGTTCAAATTGGTTATAGATTTTAAGAAATATCAGAAAAATTACTTTTTGTTTGGGCGATGAGTTTTATTGTTTAAATTTGCACTCGCTTACCGAAGCAAGGTAAGTCCGCTAACAAGCAAAAAAAGGGTTCCATGGCCGAGCGGCTAGGCAGCGCTCTGCAAAAGCGTCTACATCGGTTCGAATCCGATTGGAACCTCAAGTGAAATCCCGATATACGTAAGTATATTCGGGATTTTTTCATTTTAAAAAGCACAAGAAAGATTTTTTTGAATGCTTTTTAAGATGAAAAAAGACCATAAACGCGCTAGCGTTATAGGGAGTTTATTTGCAATGGTGGAAGCTTAGGATCACGTAGCGCAGCGGAGTAATTGATTGGAACCTCAGAATATAACCGCCAACATCTGTAAACACTGAGGTTGGCGGTTTTTTGTACACAACAAACTCTACAAAACGTAAGTTTCTTATTTATAAAAGAACATCTCTTATAAATTCATAGACCTCAATATTACTTACATTTATTATAATATGCTTGTCCGTATGTTTC
>JAGLEB010000075.1 GCA_023145275.1 Flavobacteriales bacterium
GGTACAGCTTTGTAATAGAAATCCATTTTCGGATTTAAGGTATTATAAATATTTTGTTGAAAAGGAATATTTAGCCAATTACTTCTAACTAATTTAATATACCTTGTGACGCTTTCATAAACAAAGAAAATTTTCATATAATGAGCGAAATAGAATCTAAAATAAAGCATTTGAGCGTTGAACTTCACAGGCATAACTATAATTACTATGTGCTTGATAGTCCTATAATTTCTGATTTTGATTTCGATATGATGCTAAAGGAGTTGACAATGCTCGAGAAACAATACCCTGAGCTAATCGATAGTAATTCTCCAACACAAAGAGTTGGAGGAGGTCTTACGAAAAAATTTGATACAGTTAAGCATAGAAATAGAATGTATTCTTTAGATAATTCTTATTCCTTTGAGGAACTTGAAGATTTTGAGAATAGAATTAATAAGGTGATAGAAGAAAAGGTAGAATATGTTTGTGAACTGAAATACGATGGTGCCTCTATTAGTTTAACTTATGAAGGTGGAGAACTTGTGCAAGCACTAACTCGTGGCGATGGCTTTCAAGGTGATGATGTTACTAGGAATATTAGAACAATCAAATCAATACCCTTATTGCTGAATGGCGATTATCCTGAGAGCTTCGACATACGTGGTGAGATAGTTTTTCCCAATGCCGAATTTGAAAAATTAAATCAAAAAAGGCTTATTAATGGAGAAGACCCATATGCCAATCCTCGAAATTTGGCAAGTGGAACTCTCAAAATGCAAGATAGTGTTGAGGTAGCTAAAAGACCTTTAGAATGTCTCTTGTATTTTTTAGTAGGAGAAAAATTAGGTATATCTACTCAATTCGATGCCTTGAATAAGGCACGATATATGGGGTTTAAAGTTCCAGAAATATCTGAAAAATTTAATAGTTTGCAAGGTGTACGTAGTTTTATTGAGAAATGGGATACAAAGCGTCACGAGTTAGAATATGAGACAGATGGAGTTGTTATAAAAGTGAATTCGTTGGCCCAGCAAGAAGAACTTGGATATACGGCTAAGTCTCCACGTTGGGCGATAGCATATAAGTTTAAGGCTGAACAAAAAACTACTCTTTTAAAAGAAATTACATATCAAGTAGGTAGAACGGGAGCGGTAACGCCAGTTGCTAATTTAGAACCTGTGCATTTAGCAGGGACCGTGGTTAGAAGAGCTTCACTGCACAATGCCGATCAGATCGAGAAATTGGATGTTAGAGTGGGGGATACCGTTTTTGTTGAAAAAGGAGGAGAAATAATTCCTAAAATTATTGGTGTCGATTTTGATAGTCGCCCAGCTGACTCTATAAAAACTGTATATCTAAAGGAGTGTCCTGAATGTGGTAGTACTTTAGAAAGAAAGGAAGGTGAAGCCCAACACTACTGCCATAATTCAAATAGCTGCCCGCCTCAAATTAAAGGTAAGATAGAACACTTCATTTCTCGTAAAGCAATGGATATTGATGGACTAGGTGCTGAGACGATAGATTTGTTGTATAAAGCTGGCCTAGTTTCGAATATTGGTGAATTGTATGATTTATCTAGTAAGAAAAGTGATTTGCTTTCTTTAGAGCGTATGGCTGAGAAATCAGTGAATAATATGCTCGAAGGAATTGAAAATTCAAAGAACATTGAATTCGAGAAAGTGTTATTTGCTTTAGGAATCAGGTATGTTGGAGAAACGGTGGCTAAGAAGTTGGCTAGAAGTTTTAAATCGATTGATAGTTTAATCATAGCATCTTTCGATGAACTCGTCTCTGTTGATGAAATAGGTGAGAGGATAGCGGAAAGCGTCATTAATTTTTTCTTAGAAGAGGATAACATAAAACTTATAGATAAGCTAAAAGATAATAATATAAAGTTTGTTAGTGAGGAGACTGAAATCAGTACTGATAATTTGCACCTCGAAGGGAAGGTTTTTGTGGTTTCAGGTGTGTTTGATGTGTATTCTAGGAATGAATTAAAAAAGGAGATAGAAAAATTCGGAGGAAAAGTAACAAGCTCAATCTCTAAAAAGACTGATTTTCTTGTTGCTGGAGAAAAAATGGGGCCAAGTAAGTTAGAAAAAGCAAATAAGCTCGGAGTTAAGATTGTAAGCGAGAATGACTTTGTGAAAATGATAGATTAATGCTATATTTTAACGTCACTATTCTACAATGAAAAAAAAGATTATTACTGCTAAAGTTGCCTGATAAATTTCATGATTTATTTCACGAAAAATAAATCACTCAACACTTTATTATTAACATACAAACTATATATTTGCGAATTATAATTATTGCCTTAATAATAAAATTTTATGAGAAAGAATATACTACTAATGTTGTCGATAGTTTTTGTACTAGGTTCTTGTGTGTCAACTAAAAAGCTGACTTATTTACAAGAAAAAAGCGAACAACAGTTAGATTCTCTAGGTTATCACCCACTTGAAAGAACTGATTATAAAATTCAGATAAACGACATTTTAAATATCGATATCAAATCTTTAGACGAAAAAGCTACGGCATTATTTAGTGCTACAGAAGGTAACGGTGGAAATATTCAAATTACTGATGCAATTATTTACATAAAAGGAAACTCTGTCGATAACTTCGGTTTTATAGAGTTACCTGTTATTGGAGAAGTAAAGGTCGAAGGACTTACTTTGGCCGAGACAAAAGCTAAGATTGAGAAGGAACTACATAAATATTTTAGAGAGGATGCTGTTTATCTAAAAGTTCAATTGGCAGGAATTAGGTTTTCTATTGTCGGTGAGATAAAAAGGCCTGGTAAGTATGTGATTTATCAAAATCAGGCTAATATTTTCGAGGCTATTGCCATGGCTGGAGATATTACTATGGTAGGTAAAAGAGATGTTATACAGATTATTAGACAGATGCCTGATGGTGTTAAGATCTTTGAAATTGATTTGACTGATAGAAATGTGATAAATTCACCGTATTATTTTCTACAGCCAAATGATGTAATAAATGTGCAGCCATTAAATGCTAAATCATGGGGTATTGGGACAGAAGGTTGGACAACATTTATTTCATTGTTGACTTTAGTATCTACAACACTATTAATAGTGATCAACGTTCAGAGTCTAAGTAAATAATTACCCTAATATTGAAAAAAACAACATGAATAACGATAATTATAATTCAGACCAAAATAATATTCCTCAGCTTGAGCCTATAGATCTCAAAGAATTATTTTATAAAATTTTTAAGTATTGGCCTTATATAGTATTAACTGTTTTTGTATTTTTAGTTGGTGCTTTTGTATTTAACCGATATACAGATAGAATTTATAAGACAGATATGATTCTTCTTATCGAAGATGATCAAGGCGATTCTTTTGGTGCTGCTGCTATTATGCAGAATATGGGATACAGTAATCCTCGATTAAATTTTTTTAATGAAAAGCTGATTATCTCATCTTTTTCTCAGGTAGAGCGTACCATAAAGCATTTAGATTTTGGAACTAGCTATTATTCTGTTGGAAGTTTCAAAGTGTCTGAAGTTTTTCAACCTTCAACTTATAATGTAGAGATTGATACGCTTCATCCACAGGTAGTAGGAGTATTGTATAATGTTACTATGCT
>JAGLEB010000076.1 GCA_023145275.1 Flavobacteriales bacterium
TAATTGGTCAAAGTTCTAAGGAAGAAGTGATTCAGGAAACGTTTATTAATAATTTATCGATTATTTCTGCTGGAGCAATTCCGCCAAATCCATCTGAGTTGCTACTCGATAAACGATTAGATATCTTAATTGAAGAATTGAAAAAAGATTTTGAATATATTATTCTTGATACCCCTCCGGTAGGTCTTGTAGCTGATGCTTTCCAGTTAATGCATTTGAGTGATGTAAATTTATTTATGGTTCGTCAAAATTATACCGAAAGTGAAGTTTTAGACTTTATCAGTGATAAGTATAATAATGGTATCGTGAAAAATATTAGTATCATTTTTAATGATTTCACACCTGACTCTTCTTATGGATACGGTTATGGATATGGATATGGATACGGTTATGGCTATGGCTATTATGAAGAAGATGATTCACAGTTGAAGAAATCTATGGTTAGTAGACTTTTTAAAAGGAAATAATTAACAGCTTGTAGATGTCATCAAAAGAGGAATATTTTATTGAGGAAGTTGGTAATGACCTCTTTGATATAAAAGGGATTATATTAAAATTGCTTGGTTATTGGCAGTATTTTGTATTAGCTATTGCATTTTTTCTAATGCTGGCCTTTGCAAAAAACTATATTACATTACCAACGTATGAGCTTGATACTGTTATATCAGTAAAAGAGGAGAAAAATCCTTTTCTTTCGTCTAATGTCTCTTTGATGTTTAATTGGGGCGGTGCTTCTGATAAGATACAAACTGTAATAACTATTCTGAAATCAAGAACTCATAACGAAGCAGTTGTTAAGAATCTTGGAATGGAGGTTTCGGTTTATCGAGTTGATCATTTCAAGGAAATAAAGCTTTATGATGAAGCTCCATTTTACCCTGTTATTGATAGAAATCATCCTCAAATTATTTCGAATGCTCTTTTTGTTACAATTACTAGTGAAGAAGAGTATAAAATTAGACTGCCTAAAATGGAATCTTACTCAATGTTTGACTTTGAGAAGGATAAGGCAGTGGCAGTAAATGAAGGGCATGATGAGCAAGTTATTAAAGGGAAGTTTAATGAATGGATTGAAACTCCATATTTTAAAGTCTTTTTAAATAAGAATTTTATTTCAGAGCAATATACTAAAGGAACTGAGTATAAAGTACAGATTAAGAATTACAATAATGTAGTTTCTTACTTTATGAAGAATGTTAATATCAAGCAGAAAACAAAAGATGCTTCTATTCTTCAAGTTAGCTTAAGAGGTCAGAATAAGAGTGAAGTTGTTAGGTTTCTTAACGAAACAACTAGAGTTTTTCAAGAGTATGAGCTTAATGAGAAAAATCGTGTCGCGATAAATACAATGGAGTTTATCGATAGGCAGCTTAGAGGTGTTACCGATACTCTTAGAAATGCTGAACAGAAACTTCAGAAATTTAGAGAGAGTAATAAACTCCTTGATGTTAGTAGTGAGGCTAGTCAGATCTATACACTAATTGCAGATTTAGAATCGCAGAAAGCCACTATAAATCTTCGATTGAGATATTATTCTTATTTAGAAAGCTATATTAGGGACAACGATAACTATACTGGTATTACTGCACCTTCAGTTGTTGGTGTTGATGATGTTTTATTAATTAACTTAATAGGGCAGATTACTGAAGTTAGTATCGAAAAAAACAAAGCTTCATATGCTAGTACAGCAATGAGTCCTTTAATGGATAGCTATGAAAGGCAGCTTAAAGTTTTAAAGACTACACTGCTTGAGAATGTGAAAAATTTAATTTCAGCTACAAAAATATCATTGACTCAAGTAGAGGAACGCTTGGACGATGTAAATAATAAAATTCAAGAATTACCTGGTAGTGAACAAAAATGGTTAAACATTAAGCGTTTTTATGATTTGTCAGAACAGCAGTATAACTTCCTTCTGCAAAAAAGGTCTGAAGCTGGAATTGTAAAAGCTGCAAATGTATCAGATGTTAAGATTCTTGATTCTGCCAAGGATGTAGGACGTGGTCCTGTAGCACCTAATCCGATGTTGAATTATATTTTGGCAGTTGGTATGGGTTTTTTGTTCCCATTGCTAGTTATCTTAATAATTGAGTTTTTTAATAATAAAATACAGACGCCTTCCGATATAGAGAATAAATATGCCATTCCTCTTTTAGGGATGATAGGTCATAGCTCTTTAAAAGATAATCTTGTTGTTGCTAAGAAAGGTAAGTCAGGGATCGCTGAATCTTTTAGGAGTTTGAGGTCGAATCTTCAGTTTTTATTCAAAAAGAAAGGAGATAATATTTCAAGTAGTAAGGTTATTTTGGTTACCTCATCAATAGGTAGCGAGGGAAAAACCTTTACTTCAATTAATCTTGCAACTGTATTGTCTTTAAGTAATAAGAAGACATTATTAATTGGTGTTGATTTGCGAAAGCCGAAGATTTACAACGATTTTAATTTATCAAATAAAAAAGGCTTATCTAATTACCTTATTGGACAAGTGTCAAAAGAAGAAATAATTCAATCTACAGCTTATGGAACTCTAGATATTATATCTGCAGGACCTATTCCTCCAAATCCATCTGAGTTACTTTTAGAAGATAACCTAGGTCAATTACTTGACGAACTGAAAAAAGAGTACGATTATATAGTACTTGATACGCCTCCAGTGGGATTAGTAGCTGATGCTTTTCAATTGATGCAGTATTCTGATGCTAATATTTATATAGCTCGACAAAATTACACTGATAAGTCTATATTAAAATCTATTGATGATAAGTATAGAAACAAGGAGGTTGAGAATATTGCTATAGTCCTAAATGACTTTGAATCAAAATCAGGCTATGGATACGGGTATGGCTACGGATATGGATATTTCGAAGAAGAAAATGAAAGCATGATTCAAAAAATAAAAAGTTTTTTCAAATCATAACCTTCAATTCATTTTGTTGCTTATTAAGCTTTATTCTTTTTGTCTTTTAACATTCTTATTTTTATTTTAAATATTGCGAATGTTAATGTCATGAATGGACTAATTAGGTTAAAGAAAGCATAGGGTGCATATGCAAAAGTTGATACGCCTAATACCGAGGCTTGTGTTGCACCACAAGTATTCCAGGGAATTAATACCGATGTTACAGTACCTGAGTCTTCAAGTGTTCTAGATAGATTTTCGGGTGCAAGACCTCTTTCTTTATATGCCTCTGCATACATTCGTCCAGGGACTACAATTGCCAAATATTGATCAGACGCTGTAAGGTTGAAAAATATAGATGTTCCTGTAGTGGCAATGAATAAAGAAGCTATTCCTTTTCCCATTTTTAATATTGCCTTCGAAATTACATGTAATGCACCAATAGCTTCCATTATTCCACCAAAAATCATAGCTGTAATGATTAGCCAAATAGTGTTTAACATTCCAGCCATTCCACTTGTTGTTAGTAGGCTGTCTAATAGTTTGTTGTGAGTAGCTAAGTCAGTATCTCCGATCATAGACTGGATGATTATTTTATATGAAACTTGAAAAGTTAATGTTTCACCACCCGATAATTGTTCTAAAAGATGAGGTTGAAAGAAATATGCAAATATTCCTCCAAGAAGAGTTCCTATAAAAAGTGCTGGTAATGCTGGGACCTTCTTTATTATCATATATATTACTAATACTGGAACAATAAATAACCAAGGGCTTATATTAAATGTATCACTTAATGCATCTAGGATTACGTGTGTGTCAACTGTTGCAGTAGCATCGCTATATGAGAAACCCATGATTAAATAAATTACCAAAGCTATACCCATTGATGGGAATGTTGTGTAGGTCATGTATTTTATGTGTGTGAAAAGATCTGTGCCAGCCATTGCAGGAGCAAGGTTTGTGGTATCTGACATAGGTGACATTTTATCCCCAAAATATGCCCCCGAAATTATAGCACCACCAATTACTTCTTCAGGAAGCCCTAAGGCCTTACCTATACCTAATAAGGCTACACCTATAGTTGCAACTGTAGACCAACTACTCCCCGTCGCTAGAGAAACTAGTGCTGAGATTATAGCAGTGGCAAATAGAAAAATTGTTGGATTTAGTATTTGTAGGCCATAGTATACCATTGCTGGTACTATTCCCGAAAGTAGCCAAGTTCCGGCAAGTGAACCAATAAATAGCAAAATAACGATTGCTGATGAGGTCGCTTTTAGATTGTTAGCTACCCCTTCAAACATTTCTTCGTAATTATACCCTTGGAAATACCCAATAAAACCTGCAGTTAAAGCTCCAAATAGTAGCGCCATTTGATTTGCTCCTGCTAAAGTATCATCAAAAACCATTACATTGTACGAAAGGAGAGGAATAAGTACAATTATTGGGATGAATGAATTAAATAATGAAATCTTTTTTTTGTGCATAAAATATTATTATTGATAAGTGTAATTAAATCATTATGCCTTTTTTTGATGAAAAAACATATATTGCTAAATGTATTAAAAAAATGGTTGGTAATTGTCAATTCAATTATTAATCAGTTTTTATTTGCAGAATAGTTGTTTAATATTCCTGTACTAACCATACAACTCTTGATATTTTGAAATGTCCTCTCAATGTCGTGGTCTAAACCAATTGAAAATCTTATTAAGCCTTTTCCGATACCTATTTTGTGTTGTTCTTTTATAGAGATTTCTGAAGACGTACTTGTGCCTGGCGCCGAAAATAATGTTTTATAAAAACCAAGGCTGACTGCTAAAAGGCCAATGTTGACTTTTTGCATAGTTTCCATTAGTAAATTTGCTTTTTCTAAGGATCCAACATCAATTGTGAACATTCCTGAATATCCAAAACCTTCATTCTTTAATTTTGTGATTAAGTGATTTTGTGGGTGACTAGCCAGCCCAGGATAGGATACTTTTATTCCGATCTCTTCAAATTTTCTAGATAGATACATTGCGTTGTTTGAATGTTGTTTCATTCGAAGATGTAAGGTTCTTAAGTTTTTGGTTATGCTTGAAGCTCGTATAGGATCTAATACGGAGCCCAATAACATGCTCGATCCATCATTCAAACTTTTTAAGCTGTTTATGAATTCTGTTGAACCACAAATAGCACCACCTAAAGTGTCAGAAGCTCCATTTATATATTTAGTGAGGCTATATACTACGATATCCGCCCCAAGTCTTATAGGGCTTAGTACCATTGGGCTAAAAGTATTGTCGATAACTAATTTTATATTGTGTTTTTTTGCAATTGCCGATATTGTTGGAATATCTGCTACTTCGAGCAGTGGGTTGCTTATAGACTCTATATATATAAGCTTAGTGTTGTTGTTTATTGCATTTTCTATTTCTTTGACGTCTGTGGGGGAAACAAACTTAGTGTGGATATTGAATTTTGGTAAATAATTTTGAAGAAAGGCGTGTGTCCCTCCATAAATAGTTCTACTGGCAATTATTTCATCTCCCGAGTTGCATAGTTGGAGAATAGTAGGTGTAATAGCACCCATTCCTGAAGCTGTAACGTGTGCAGATTCACTACCTTCCATAGCTGCTAATGCATCTGAAAGAAATTGACCGCTAGGGCTTGTGTGACGGGAGTATAAGAATAAACCATCAGATTTACCCTCGAAGGTGTCTAGCATATCTTGAGCTTTGTCGAATGTAAATGTTGAGGAATCTGTTATAGCTGGATTGACACCTTTGTGATTGTCAGAATAATTTAAGTCTTGAAGATTATTGGCAGGATCAAATTTCATTTCACATCTATTTTGAGTTAATTTCAAACAAGATATAAAATTACTTTTAAATATGATGATATTTGGTTATACAGTCTGAAACTTAATCAGAGTCTCTTAGAAAATCACAATGAATCATCATCGAATATAAAAAGCCTCAATTTATAGGTCAATATATTATAGCTACTAACGATATAATGCTTCCTGAGATGATATATAAGAATCAGTTTCAGACTGTAGTGTCTTTATTAGAATTTTATTTTTGCTCCACTGCTAAGTTCATAGGGTGTTTTTCCCTGTTCGAAAATCCTTGCATCTAACTTTCCTTTCAAAGTAACAGTTTCATTATTTACCTCTAGCCAACTGCCTTCTCTAAGCCCAACCACAGGGGTGTTGTTCTGAGTGTGGAATTCTTTAATACGCGTTTCTCTTGTTTCTCCTTTGTGCTTAGATGTAGGGTCTGGATCTAAATAGTGAGGGTTCATGTTGAACGGTACAAGACCTAGAGTGTCAAAGCTTGAAGGTAGTACTATTGGCATATCATTTGTAGTTTTCATGTTGAGACCAGTAATGTTGCATCCTGCAGAAGTACCCATGTAAAGAGCTCCATTCTCTACAGCATACTTAATTGCCTTCATCAGCCCTAATTCGTGAAGTTGTTTAACTAATAAAAAAGTGTTTCCACCTCCTGTAAAGAATCCGTCAGCTTTAGCAATAGCAGCTTCTTGATCTTCAAATTCATGAATCCCTTTAATGTTTAATCCTATCTCAGCAAATTTTTCTTTTGCTAAACTGGTATAATCATCGTGTGATATTCCACCTGGCCTAGCAAAGGGAATGAAAACTATATTTTTTTTATCACCAAAGAAAACTTTGACTTCTGGCAATATGTATTCTAAATAGCTACTTCCGTAGATTGTTGACGTGCTTACTATTAATGCTCTTTTCATCTTTTGTTTGTGTAAAAATTGATATACAAATGTAGTAATTTCATAGTGGAAATTTAGATCTACTTCTTGATTAATGCTGTCCAAATACTCAAAGTTTTATTGTCTATTCTCGTCCAAATTGGTCTAATTATGTTATTGTGTGCATCAATGTTATTGTAATCTCCAAAAAAAGATTTATTGCTGACTTTAAATGGTTTTTCTGATATCACTTCATTGGTAAATGTTCTTGCTCCATCTGTTGAACTCGCAAGTATTACATCAAAGCTTCTGTCGTTATTTCTGCTATTGTCATAGTATATTAAATATATATTGCCATTTGATTGATCAACCGTCATCCAAGTAAAGAATTGTTCGTCTGACAAATTATCTGTATTTATTTTAATATCGTCAGACCATGTCTCTCCTTTGTCTTCCGAATATTTTACAAATACATCTGGGTTTCCATTTCTATGATCGATCCAGTTTAAATATAGATTCCCCAAATTAGCACCCTTACTATTGTCGCATACTAGTACTGGCATGCCATTTACCCTTTTTAAGTCTTTGATCTCATAATTCCATCCCCCTTTTTGATCTGCTATAGCCACTTCTTCATCTAGCCATGTTCTTCCATTATCAGTACTTTTATTGAAAAATATTTTTTCATTGAAAGCCCAAGTCACAAAAATATCTCCATTGAGGTTTGCGACTGGTACAGCACCTTCAACCGTATTGTCATCATCTAGGCAGTCACCAGCAAATTTTGAAATCCTTTTTGCTACAGTCCAGTTTTCTCCTAAGTCTTTTGATTTTGAGAATAGAATAAGCGAGGAGTCGTTTTTGTTGCTTGAATTGTATTTGTCGAATTGTGTCCAAGTAACATATATATCGTTGTTTATTGGGTTGACTGTCGCCCATTCTTTGTCTTGTTGCTTGGGACTGTTTCTGCCAATTCCAGTACCTTTAGTCCATGTGTTACCACCATCATTAGATTTTTGAACAACTATCTGGTCTATGAAATTACTACTTGACCATCCCATACCTTCCGGATCTGATAGGTGAAAATAGTAGAAGTTGTTTTTTCTATCCGATATAATACATGGATCTCCGTAAACTCCTAGTGAGGATTTTAGTTTTTTAGTCTGCCAACTTATCCCGCCATCATGAGATGTATGAACGTAATCTAGTACTGATCCTGCTACTATTTCATTGGTATTTCTCTTGTTTATTGAAATTGAAGGTTCGCAAGGTCCTGCAAATCTAGATTCGAAAATTTTTACATTTATGTAGTTTGATTGTGAATACAAAAATGTACTATTGAGAAAGATTAATAATATCAAGTACTTCATCTTTTTAGTTGGGGTTATGATTTAATAAAGTTAATAAAAATGAAGAGAACTATCATTTTGATTTTTGTATTAATGTCATCCTTTGTTTTACATAAGTATTATGTCAGTGTGCTTGAGATATCTTTAAATGAACAAAATAACCAATTAGAGCTTAGTTTAAAGGTTTTCAATGATGATTGGCAGAATGCTTTAGATCATCGCTTGGGAAAACCTGTGTATATAGGGAGTCATAATGAGTATAAACAATTAGATTCATTAGTTGAAAGTTACTTGAAAGATAATATCCAAATTTGGATTAATAGTGATTTGGTAAATGTTAATTACCTCGGAGATGAAATTGTTGATGAATCAACGTGGATTTATTTATACGTTGAGGGGGTAGAGAATATTAATAGTATTGATGTAAGATGTAAAATTCTAACGGAACTTTTTGATGAACAAAGAAACGTTGTGCAGTTGAGTGTTGGAAAAGTCAGTAAAAGTGCACTATTGACAAAAAGTAGAAATACTAAGAAATTTGTGCTAAAAAAATAAGCGAATTACCTTTGTAATTCGCTTATCAAAAAAAAAGACTATGAAGCAATAGCTTTAGAGTTGTCATTTCCTGAACGATATTTGTTTCTAATTTCCTCTAGTGTTAATGCTTTTTTTATTCTGGAATAAAGTTTTCCTGAAGCTGAGTTAAAAGTTCCTCTTTTTTTAATAGTTGTAGTGTAGTCTGTATCCATACGTTGTAGTTTTAAAGGTTGTATACAATATACAATAAAAACTAATATGAATTCAAAATGATATTGTAATAATTAGATTAAGATATTGGGGTATATTATACCGTTTTATGTATTGTTATAGGCTTATAATCAGGGAGTTGCATTAGTTAGCTTTGTTGCTTTTCTAAATTCAACCTCTTTTTTTCAGTATATTCTGATAGTCTCTTTTCTGAAATAGTTCTTATAAGAGTCTTTTTGTGTTTTATTTTAAGGAAAGGATATTTTCTGATTTTGGAAGATATTTGCTCTTTTTCGTTCTTAAAAGAGTTTAAACCCACAATCTTTATCTCTCCTTTCTTTATGAGATCTAGTTCTTTGTATGCGCTTTCTGATATTTTTCTCTGAATAATACCTTCTTTAGCTTGCTTCAAAAAACCTCCTCCATTTTCAATTGATTTGAAAATTTCAAGTGATTTCTCGCTTAGTTCTCCTTTGATGAAGTCTAGGTAGTAGCTTCCTTCGTCAGCATTTATAACTTTTTCTATTTGTGCTTCTTCTCTAAGTATTAAAAGCTGATTGTATGCGATTCTACTTGAAAATTTGTTTGGAGCATTAAATGTTTCATCAAATGCTTTATTTGTAAAATAATTTACTCCCGAAAGCATTGCAGAGAATGCTTCAGTAGTGCTTCTTAAAATATTATTTTCGGCATCATAAATAGTTTTATTTCTAAAGCTCGATTCTCCGCTTATATTATTGTTACAAACAATATTGTATTTTGTTTTTACTAGGTTCATTAAGAAGTCGAAGACCTGAATTTTTGCAATTTCGAAGAAAAAGTTTGAACCAAATGCAAAGTTAAATTGAACTTTGTTGAAGAAGTCAGGGCCAATTATTGCGGAGTACTCAACTGCAATAGCTAATGAATATGCAATTTGTTGTATAATGTTGGCACCAGAGTTGTGATAAATTGATGCGTCAACTCCAAATGGAATAATATTATCAGAGCTAATAGAACCGGATTTTTTAAATAGTGTAGTATCTTCCTTCTCTGAGATTACCCATTCACCATTTAATAATATGTGTTTTATGAAGTCTAAATTTAGAAATAACTTCTTAGTAATTAAATTGTTTTTCTCCCATTTAATAATAGTAGATAAGTCTTCATCGCTAAAGCGAATAAATTTAAGAGACAAATCTCTATTGAAAATATCACGAACATTTGTTAGTTTGTCTAATTCAAACCCTAGAGGTATGTGTATTGTTAGAAGTTCAAATTCCTCTTTTAAGATTGTTGATAGTATGGAAATAGATCTTTCTTCATTTTTTAAATAGAATGTTTTCCCGAATTTAATACCATTACCTGTATTTCTATAATGTTTAATTTTAGTGGTGAACGAACTTGAGGATGTATATGGAGGAGTATCAATTCCTTCAAGGTTGTGTTGAGTAAGGACCTTGTTGAAATCTTTCCCTCCTAGATCAAAATTGGCTTTATTTTTCCACTCTTTATAAGATATTGCTCTAAATTCGGAAAATAGTTCATTCATGCTTGCAGCTTTACTTATTTTCTTCTTTAATGATAAAGATGTCTTCATTTTTTTTCTTCATAAGGAACCTTTCTCGAGCGTATTTTTCAAGTTTTTCGGGGTTGTTGTCTAACTCGTCTAGAGCCTTTCTGTCCTTTGATATTTCATTTTGATAAAATTCTTTTCTGTCTTCAAGTTTCTCAATAGATTTGTCTAATTCTCGATGTTTTAACCATGAATTAGTGTCTAGGAAAAGTATCCATATCAAAAAAACAATAAATACAACAATGTATTTATTGTTTTTTATAAAGAGTAATATGTTTTTGCTATTTAATTTCATTAAAAAATATGTAATTTATATTTCAAGTTTCTTTTCAATCACAGTTGCCAATATGTTAATAGCAACTCTATTTTCGCCCCCTTGAGGGATAATTATATCAGCAAAGTTTTTTGAAGGTTCAATAAACTGATCATGCATTGGTTTTAGTGTTTGGTGATAGCGATCTAATACTTGGTGAACATCTCTACCTCTTTCTAAAGTATCTCTCTTTATAACTCTAATTAACCTGTCATCAGCACTTGCGTGTACAAAAATTTTGATGTCAAATAAGTTTCTTAATTCAGGATTAGTTAGAATTAAGATTCCCTCAACAATAATAACCTTTTTTGGCAATATAGAGTTTGTTTCAAAGGACCTACTACACGTTAAATACGAATATATAGGTTCTTCAATTGTTTTTCCATCTTTTAATTCATTAATATGCTTAACTAGTAGCTCAAATTCTAAAGAGTCTGGATGGTCAAAGTTTAATTTCTTTCTATCTTCAATGGCAAGATGGCTACTGTCTCTGTAATAGGCATCTTGTGATAGTATAGCAACCTCGTTCTTATTAAGACTTTCAATTATTTTTCTAACAACAGTAGTTTTTCCAGATCCTGTTCCTCCAGCAATACCGATTACAAGCATAGTTATCTATTTTGATATTGCAAAAGTAAATAATAACATTCGTCTAATGAAGACTCTTGATATAAATATTATAGCATGATTTATATATGACCTGTAGAATAGAAATTTTAATTATTTAGGAGTTAAGTTTAGAACACGCATATTATACACCACGGTTGTGAGTTTAATATCTGTGCATTCGCGCCAAAGAAAAATTGTACAGATAAATCCACGTATATAATAGGGGATAAGTCAGCACATCAACAAACTCCACGGTAGTGGTTTTAAGGATCTGGGATCAACATTACTCAGTTTCCCCCAAGGAAACAACAACACGTTTAAACAAGAAGTGCGAAGCACGACAAACAAGTGCCGTAGGCACAATAACCCGCAATCCTGCTTTTTGCAGGCATTGCACTAAACAACGTTCATCTTTATCCACATATTAGTGCATCTGTGGCAAAGAAACAATACACAGATAAATACACTTATATAATAGGAGATAAGTCAGCACATCAGCAAACCCCACGGTAGTGAGGTTAAAAACCTGCGATCAACATTACTCAGTTTCCCCAAATGAAATAACAACATGTTTAAATAAGAAGTGCGAAGCACGACAAACAAGTGCCGTAGTCACAATAACCCACAATCCTGCTTTTTGCAGGCATTGCACTAAACAACGTTAACCTTTAGCTATATGTTTGTGCATCTGCGGCCAAAAAATCAGATCATTCCATTTCAAAAAATCAATCTAAATAATAAACTTTACAGGGTAAGTGTCCGAAGTACAGTGCCTTGATGAATGGTCATTCAAATAATAATAAATAAGTCTTGCAGGTTCAAAAAAGAGGCTTACATTTGCACCCGCTTTGAGAAACATATATTGTTT
>JAGLEB010000077.1 GCA_023145275.1 Flavobacteriales bacterium
GCCTCATCAATCAAGTCAATAGCCTTGTCTGGTAAAAATCTATCAGAAATATATCTCTGCGATAATTCAACAGAAGCAATTATTGCCTCATCTTTAATTATAACCTTATGGTGTGTTTCATACTTCTCTTTTATACCGCGGAGTATAGAAATAGCCGATTCAGTATCGGGTTCGTCAATAACTACTTTTTGGAAACGACGTTCAAGTGCCTTATCCTTTTCAAAGTGTTTTTGATACTCCGCGAGAGTAGTAGCACCTATGGCTCTAAGTTCTCCACGTGCTAATGCAGGTTTTAAGATATTCGCTGCATCCATTGCTCCCTGACCACCTCCAGCTCCAACAAGAGTATGGATTTCGTCAATGAATAAAACTATGTTACCATCAGAGTTTGTTACTTCTTTCACTACTGACTTCAACCTTTCCTCGAATTCTCCTTTATATTTAGCTCCAGCTAATAAAGCACCCATATCTAAAGAGTAAATGATCTTACCTTTAAGATTATCTGGTATATCACCATTGATAATTCTATGAGCTAAGCCTTCAGCAATAGCAGTTTTACCAACCCCTGGTTCGCCGATTAGAATTGGATTGTTTTTGCTTCGTCTCGATAAAATTTGTAAAACTCGTCTTATCTCGTCGTTACGTCCAATAACTGGATCTAGCTTTCCTTCTGAAGCAAGTTTGTTCAGATTGATAGCAAATTTATCTAAAGATTGATACGTTTCTTCTGCCGATTGTGATGTAACTTTATTTCCTTGACGTAAGTTTTCAATAGCAGTCTTCAACTCTTTTTTTGTGACACCATTATCTTTAAATAATTGTCCAGCCTGATCTTTAGATTCGAAAATAGCTAATATTAAATGTTCTAATGAAACAAATTCATCTTCCATTTTCTTAGCAATATTCATTGCATTGTTAAGCATTTTACTAGCCTCACCAGATAATCTAATATCTGAACCCGAAACTTTAGGAAAAGAGTTTAACATGCTCTCAACCGTTTGACTGAAGACATTTGTATTTACATCTAGTTTTTTTAAAAGAAAAGGAAGTACATTTTCGTCAACTTCTAAAATTCCTTTCAAAATGTGGGTGATCTCAATTTGTGGGTGTTGATACCCTTGTGCAATCTGCTGAGCTTTCTGAACAGCTTCTTGCGATTTTACTGTATATTCATTAAAGTTCATATTGTATGTTTTTAATTATTTATCGTTTATTTGTACTCGTTGTAGTTTTAAATATCTACATTTTGTCTAACACCCAATTTGCAAATTCTAAACCAAAAGGTATATCGAGTGTTTTTATGACAGATTATCATGATTGATTAAGGAAAAGTGACATATAGTCATTGATTAACAGTGTTTTAGTGACTTTTTGTCTAGTTTGTAAATGATATTATTATTATTATTATGGGTATGAATGTAACTGGTAAGTGGAGATACAAAGAAGATTTTGAATTTGGATATTCTGAAGGAGAAGTTAGACTTGTACAAATAGAAAATTCGTTATACGGAGAGTTTGATTTTATAGAGAAGGTTGAGGATGATTATGAGATTGTTGTCTTCGAAAAGGTTAAAGGAAAAATATCTGAAGGGAAAGTTCTTTTAGAAAGCACTGAGGTTGTTGCAAAAGAAAGTGGTAGGGAAGTAGACTATATCCCAAATACTTTCGAGTTGCATTTAGTTTCTAATGATAAGCTTGTAGGCTCTACTTACGACGCAGATAATGTGTGTGGAGTGTTTACCCTAGAAAGAATTAAATAGTTTGATAAATTGTATCTCTTAGAAAACTAGAAATGTTTTATCATGATTGAAAAGTAAATCAAGGTCAGCTAAGAGATGGTTGTTTATATATGCAAAGAATAGATGTTTAATCTTTGGAAGTGTCGTAACCTTTGGCTTCTAAAGCTTTCTTATTGTGTTTCTTTACACTTTTATAAAGCTGTTTTGGAGTAACAATATCTATTATTCCATTTAACATAGCTCCCATATATAAATCCATAAAACCTTTGTTCCTTGGTCGAGTGTAATAAATTTCACCAGTTTTTAAAACATTTCTTTGGGGATTATTGTCTCTTAATATAAGATTCGCAGATTTTATCATCATTTTGTCGAAAAAGTTTACAGTAGGTCCTTCTTTCGAAAGAGAAGTTTTTAGATCTATATATTCAAGTTCCATTTCTCCTTTTGCATAATTATAATCTCCCGAAAAATTAAATTTACCCTTAGTTATTGTCCCACTTTCAACTTTTGCTCCTGAAGTTTCAATAATTAGGCTATTTAGGATACTCAGTTCTCCGCGACCTATCTCACCATGAGCTTTATATAGGTACCTCTTACTTTTTATATTAGTATTTACATTCATCGAAAAAGAGATCTCGTTTTCGATCCTAGCAGAAAAATGCAAACCTGTATAATGATTCTTATTTAATGTAGTAGAGTCATTTGTGACATTGTAGAGGTCTACCTTAAACTTGTCAATATTAAGGGTTCCAATTTTACTTTCATCTCCTTGCCATTCCTCATATTTTATTTTTCCGTTATGAATTCTTATAGTGTCAATAATTGTTTTCATGCTAAGGTTTCTAATCATATCCATAGGGAAGTCAACGGAATCTTTAGATTCGTCATATTTTGTACTGCTAAAAAGATTTATGTTAATGAATTTCACATCAACATGAGATGACTGAATAATTTTCTCATCTATTAGATCTTCTATGTTCGCATTTTTCATTTTCACCTTATCTAGCTCTAAATCAAACCAGATATCTTGATTTTTGAAATATGAATCATATTCTTTCTTATTAATTAGTGGTTTAAATGTTACTTTATCGATAAGTAAGTCGCTACTAGTAGAATTGTACTTAAAGTTTTCTAGAGAAAGATTTACTATTGATTCAGGTAAGTGCTTCTTTAGCATTGAAATATTCAAGTTTATTCCATTCGATCTAAATCTAGTTTTTGTGTGTCTGTTGATATCAAAATAAGAATCTTTGAATTGTGCTGAACCTATAATCTCAAGGTCTACACCTTTATTGAATTTTATATTTGGATTTTTAGCTTTGAAATGAAGATTGTTTACTTCTATATTTTTTGTTGCGAAGCCCGGTACTGAAGATTGGTCGGGGTCATCATCTACTTTTTCTCCAATTAACTTATCAAAATCCTTGAAATTTAATTCTAGGCTGTCAATTATTATGTTGTCTAGTGTTATGGAGTCATTGATAATATAACTTTTTAAGTTAAAGCCATCAATAGTAAGCTCCTTTATCTTTAACTCAACATGAGTCTTAAACATATTCTCATCTGTACTATCAGCAATATATAAACCATTTATGACTGCTTTATTAGATAGTAAGTCTAGGGATGCTGATTTGTATTTAAAAGTGCTAAATTCACTAGACATTGAATCTAGAGATTTAATAAATTCTTTTTCAATATATGCATCTGTGAAGTACAGCGATATAGCAATGATAATAATACTGAAAAGGAATATTAACTTTTTAGACATAATGTTAATTTTGATGGTAATGCAATATAATTATTTTTAGATTTATAGAACCAGAATTTCCAAAAATAATAGTAGCGTAAAATATAAGAATTTAAATATATAGTTCGTAATTTTGCGCGTTGATTTTATAGGAATTAAAGAAGATACTTATGTCTAAAACTAAATATGTTTTTGTAACTGGAGGTGTTACTTCTTCTCTTGGGAAGGGTATTATATCAGCCTCTTTAGCTAATTTACTGCAAGCTCGAGGTTACAGAGTTACTATCCAAAAACTAGATCCTTATTTAAATATCGATCCAGGTACATTAAACCCTTACGAGCATGGAGAGTGTTATGTTACTGATGATGGAGCTGAAACTGATTTAGATTTGGGGCATTACGAACGTTTTTTAAATCACCCTACTTCTCAGGCAAATAATGTTACTACTGGTAGGATATATCAGTCTGTTATAGACAAAGAAAGGAAGGGAGAGTTCTTAGGTAAAACTGTTCAAGTAATTCCTCATATAACAAATGAGATAAAGGATAGAGTTCGTATTTTAGGAAATACTGGAGATTGGGATATTGTTATAACTGAAATAGGTGGTACTGTAGGAGATATTGAGTCTTTACCTTACGTAGAGGCTGTACGCCAATTGCTGTGGGATGAAGGGAAAGATAATGCTATGGTGATTCACCTAACATTATTGCCTTATTTGGCAACAACGGGAGAGTTAAAAACTAAACCAACTCAGCACTCAGTGAAAACTTTAATGACTAGTGGAGTTCAGCCAGATGTATTAGTTTGTCGGTCTGAGTACAAAATACCACAGTCTGTAAAAGATAAGTTAGCTCTGTTTTGTAACGTTCGAAAAGAAGCTGTTATAGAATCATTAGATGCTTCTACAATTTACGATGTTCCTAACTTGATGCTTTCTGAAAAGCTAGATGAAGTGGTTTTAGATCATTTTAATTTAGATAAAAGCATAGCGCCCGATCTTAGTGAATGGAATATTTTTGTTAACAATTTTAAAAATCCAAAGCATGAAGTTGAAATTGGATTGATAGGAAAATATGTTGAGCTACACGATTCATATAAGTCTATTACTGAGTCGTTTATTCATGCAGGTGCTACAAATGAAACTAAAGTAAACATTAGATGGATTCACTCTGGAAGTCTTGAAGAAGGTAATGTTGAGAAAAAGCTTGGAGGTTTAGACGGAATACTTGTTGCTCCGGGATTTGGAGAAAGAGGAATAGAGGGTAAGATTATTGCAGTAGAATATGCACGTGTAAATAAAGTTCCATTCTTTGGAATTTGTTTAGGTATGCAGATGGCTGTAATCGAATACGGAAGAAACGTGCTTGGTTATGAAGATGCCCAAACTACTGAGATTGAGGAAGCTACTTCATGTCCAGTAATTAACTTGATGGACGAGCAGAAGAATATCACTAATATGGGTGGAACTATGAGACTAGGAGCATGGAAGTGTGAGCTAGTTGATGGTACTATAGCTTCAGAAGTTTATAAGGATAAACTTATTTCTGAACGTCACCGTCACCGTTACGAGTTTAATAACGATTACAAAAAAGAATATGAAGATGCTGGTATGAAGGCATCAGGATTTAACCCAGATACTGGATTAGTGGAAATTGTTGAAATTACTGAACATCCTTGGTTTGTTGGAGTTCAATTTCATCCAGAATATAAAAGCACAGTGTTGAATCCACATCCATTATTTATAAACTTTGTGAAAGCAAGTTTAAAACATTCATTAACGTAGATTAAAAATTAAATGCAGCAAGAAAAGAAATTTGATGTTAATTCCTTGATAGGATTTGTTCTTATGGGATTGATTCTTGTGTACTTTATGTACATAGAACAGCCAAAAGAAGGAGAGGAACAAACGACTAATACCGAGCAAGTTGAGAAACCTGTTGCTCCGGAAGAAAACAATACTAGCAATCAGGATCAGCCGATGGCTGTAGTTATAGATTCAACTCACCTAGATGAGAGTCTGAAATTGAAGTACGGTGAGTTTTATTACTCAGCATCTTTGCAAAGTGCAAAAGACGACGCCGTTACTGTAGTTGATAACGGAGTATTGAATCTTACCTTTTCTAATAAAGGGGGTCAGATTGTTGAAGCTAGACTAAACGATTATAAAACTTCGGAGAAAGAAGATTTATACCTTATTAATAACAATAATGGTAGTTTTGGAATAGAATTTAGTACCAATAATAATAGAGTTTTTAATACTGCTGATTTATTTTTCACTCCTTCGTTGAAAAAAGAAGGTGAAAATCAGATTTTATCTATGAAAGCTAAGGTTTCAGAAAACCAATACATTGAATATGTATATACACTGAAGCCTGATGATTATATGCTTGATTTTAGCATTAAAACTGTTGGTCTTGAAAACGTTATTAACGCTAACAAACCAGTTAAAATAGATTGGAAACTGAAAGCGAACCGTACTGAGAAGAGTTTTAAGAACGAGAACATGTACACTACTCTTGATTATGAATATGAGGGAGGAAAAACCGATTATCTAAGTGCTGGAGGAAGTAGTGATGATATTGAAAAAGATGTTTCGTGGGTTGCGTTTAAGCAGCAATTTTTCTCAATGGTACTTTTAACGGATAAGAATTTTGAAACTGCAGATTTAGCGTCAAATACATTTGAGGAGTTTACAGATGAGGTAAATCATATTCAAAATAAATTCACAAAAACTTTTCAAGTTAAACTTCCATTAAAAGTTTCGAATGGTTCTTTTAACTATGACATGAATATGTATATAGGACCAAATAAGTACAGTATTTTAGATTCTTATAAAAGAAATTTAGATGAGCTGATACCTTTAGGTTGGGGAATATTTGGATGGGTAAACCGTTTCTTTGTTATTCCTATATTTAATTGGTTAGAAGGATTTGGGTTAAGCTATGGAATTATAATACTTGTTATTACTTTAATAGTTAAGTTGATTCTTTCGCCAGTAACATATAAAAACTTCTTGTCGAGTGCAAAAATGCGAGTTATTCGTCCAGAAGTTGATGCACTAAATGAAAAACATAAGGATTCTGATGCTACTAAAAAGCAACAGGCAACTATGGAATTATACAAGCAAGCTGGAGTGAATCCTATGGCTGGTTGTCTACCAGCATTGTTACAAATGCCAATTTTGTTTGCAATGTTCCGTTTCTTCCCATCGGCTATCGAGTTGAGGCAAGAGTCGTTTCTTTGGGCAGATGATTTGTCATCATTTGATTCAATAATGCAATTGCCTTTCTATGTACCTTTCTATGGTGATCATATTTCGTTGTTTACTCTATTAATGGCCGCAGCATTGATGGTTTATACTATGATGTCTGGAGCTGGAATGAATCAACCAACTCAGCCAGGTATGCCAAATATGAAGTATATGATGTACTTGATGCCTGTAATGATGATTTTTTGGTTTAACAGTTACGCTTCAGGTTTGAGTTACTATTACTTCTTGTCTAATTTTATTTCTATTATTCAGATATTTATTATTAAAAAATATATAATTGATGAGGATAAGATTCACGCTCAGATGCAGGAGAATAAGAAGAAACCTGTGAAAAAATCTAAGTGGAGCCAGAAGATGGGAAATATGATGGCTGAAGCTCAAAAGCAACAAGCAAACAAGAAAAAATAGCTTAGTATTTAATATATTTTGAAGTTACAATTTAAGGGCCGAGTTTATTCTCGGTCTTTTTTTTGTCTTTTTTTTTGAATATGATGAAATATAGTTATATTTTTATCTGATAAACTTAAAAAAATAGATGATGAAGAAAATTTTACTTATTGCAATTATGTTTGTTAGTTATAATGTAGCTAATGCGCAGATTGCCTATGGAATAAAGGCTGGATTAAATTATAATATGGCTGATGTAAGTACAAAAATTGAGGATTACAGTCCTGAGAATAAAGCTGGATTTAATGTTGGGGCTTTCTTAAGAGTTAAAATTCCTATTATTGGATTGTATGCTCAGGTTGAGCCAACTTATACTAAGTTAAATACTGGACTTAAAAGTGGAAGTGAGTCTACAACACTATCTACAAATAGATTTGATTTGCCAGTTTTGGCAGGAATCAAAATGCTTGGATTAGTTAGATTATATGCAGGTCCTGTATTCTCATGGAATCTAGGGAGTGATATAGATCTCGAAGATTATAAGGTAGTTATAGATGACAAATCAAGTGTTGGAGGACAAGTAGGAGTAGGAGTAGAGCTTTGGAAGATTCTACTTGATGTAAGATACGAATTTGGTGTTGGACACGATATGAGTATAAAAGGTTTAGCTGAGGATTTCACTAACCAAGGTTCTCAGGTTATATTAGGAGTTGCGTATAAATTCTAAGATCAGAAAAAATAGATTATATAAAAAGGTGCACTTGTTGCACCTTTTTATATGTCTAAAAGTTTCTCAATAGTATTTATTTTTCTCTGTAAATCTCTCACAGTATATATTAAATGATCTTGTGAGTCGCTATCGTTAACAATATTATTACTAATATAGCTAACAAATTTCCACACCTCCTTAATATGTGAGATGTTTATATTGAGTGGTTCAAAAACTGGATTGTTAGAGCACAACTGCAAACTTTTTCTATC
Organism: Flavobacteriales bacterium; assembly: GCA_023145275.1. Lineage (GTDB taxonomy): Bacteria > Bacteroidota > Bacteroidia > Flavobacteriales > JADGDT01 > JADGDT01. The sequence goes on from JAGLEB010000077.1 coordinate 8,127, forward strand.
GTGATTAGTATTGAATACTTGTTTGAACTGTACACCATTTTCCTCGCTAATTACTATGTAGTATTCTCCATCGCTAAGGTTAGACCAATCGGTAATAAACTCTCCTACAACATATGATCCTTTACTTAAAGGAGGCATAGAATCGTCGATAATGGGGAACGCTCTGTACTTTTTGTTATCCGAAAGAAATGGAAGTTTCATCAGTGGTAAGTCCTTAATGAAATCAGGATCATTGAAATTTACTGGATATACCTCCATAGCTTGTATTGGTACTATTTCAGCATTCGATTCTGTATTATCGCTCGAAGAAGTTACCAAAGTTCTCAGCTTATTACCTTGGATATCATAATTTCCACTGATTTCCATTTTAGATAAACTTTTTCCAGGGAGTTTACTCAAATCCTTCTTTAGAATAATATCTATAGAAATATTATAGAAATTAGAAAGGTTTTCAAGCACGATATATGGAGCTTGAGCAGTAGAGTTCTCATAACCACTTAACGACGATCTAGTAAGACCTAATTTCTCTGCTACAGCACCTTGAGATAAATGCTTTCTCTTTCTAAGTAATTTAATATTTTTTGCAAAAAATGACATGTTCTTGTTCTTATTAATAACTAAAGAAACTACAGTATTGAGTAATCTCTTAATGATAATAGTAAATTAGATGTTCTAAATAGTGACTATAAGAAGATATCAAACTCTTGGCTGAACACGATTTATTTATTATCTACTTCAACTTCGCTCAATACATTGCATTCGTCAATCTAGCCCATAAGCCAGATTACTTATGAAAAAAAACATTCATAATTGAATATAAATCTATCGTCGAGTAGAGCTTAATAGCTCTAACACAGTAAAATTATAATAAATCTCAATAAGTAAATACAAGTATATTGCCTAAAGAATATATAATTATTTAATTATATGAATCAATGTTGCATCTCTATATTTTAATTATATATGTTTAATAACCACCATTAGAAGTTAAAGATAGTTAAATTATTGCCGATAAAAATGATAAAAATAAATTTTGTTTAAGATACTGTCAATCTATTACTTGTATGCCTTATTCTCCGTTGAATAGTATTTCATAATCATCACTAATTTTAGGACTAACAAGAACAAAATTATAGCTAAAACCAAGCATTTCACAGTCTCCGCAACCTTCGGGGGAAACAATATAATCTATTTTTTTTGAAGTAGAATCTGCTACTACGTTTCTATTGAAGTTAATAACACATCCTGTTGCTTCTCCATAATTACCTAAAAGTGTATATTTCTCGAAATCAATTTCTGGAAAATCACAATTTGAAGTGCCAACTTTTCCTTCTTCAATTTTCTGAGTGAGAGCATCGTACTCATCTATATCCTGTACAACAAAAGTCTTCTCATCTAAATTATAGCTGCAAGATCCAAAATAAACATCCGACGAGATTAAGCCTTCATCTTTATTCTTATTAGGGCAGTCATCTTCTTGACTTCTGCTACATGATGAGCTTATAAAGACTAGTAATGATAAGTAAATAAGTTTTTTCATAGTAGTTTAATTAAAAGGGATTAAATACATTACAGTGTAGTGAAATACCCAAGATACATTATTCCTGTTTTTCCCAAACCCTGGAATATATAAGTTGTCGAAGTTATCAAGACTTGTATCGTAGAAAAGGAAATTAGCGCCTACAGAAGTACCCAAATAAAAATTAGTCAGTACTTCAACTTTTAAGCTTAATCTGAAATTAGCCCAATGTGCATATCCAATTTGAGTAGATATATTACTAATAAAGGCATCATCGTTCCAATATCCATTTTGAATTTTATATTCATCTACCGTTTGCTCAAACCTAGAAATGCCATATCTTATACCAAAGGCTAATACATCATTTCTTCCTAAAGTATAACCAAGGATATTGTAGTCGCCTCCGATAGTCACAAAGTAACCGGCTGTGCTATAGTTTAAATTTTCTGATTTGTAAACATTTTTTTCTCCACCAAATTCTCCTGCTAAAAAATAGTTTTTATAAATTCTAGCATCTACAGTAGCTTTCAATAGTAAATTATCTGAGCCAAAAGCAGCTTGAATAGGGCCGGATAAATCAAAACCTAGCCTTAAACCATACTTGTAATGTAAAGTATCTCTTTGTACTTCCCTACTTTGTTTTGCCTCATTATTACTAATTTCTTCATTTTTTTCTTGAGCAAATGAAACTACTGATATAAGCAGTAGCACAGCCACAAGAAATCTTTTATTTAAGAATAATCTTGAGATGTCTTTCTGTATCATATTCGATAGTTTGTTCTATACTAGCCTTAAGAATTAAATTTGTTGTAAAATTCTTTATTTCAACGTCGTAAAAGGTAGATTTGTAACCACAATTTTGACTTATAAAGGATTGTTTTCTATGGTATTTTATATTGATTGTATCTATAACTCCTTCTATTTTGAATAAGTAAGTTAGCGAGTCTCGGTTTACATCAAAAATAAGAGCGATTAAATTAGTCTTTTGATCTTCTTGAGATTGGTTAGGGAATAAGTAAATAGGTTTACCGTTTTCTTCGCCAATGATATCCTTTCCATCTCTATTACCATATATAAGCAAGCTATCAGGAGGAGAGATATCTTCTTCATTACCTAGTCCGTCAAGATCAACAAATCCAAGCATCAATTTGGGTGTAACAGGATCCAAACAAATACCAGTAGACTCGCATGAGCTAGAGCCTACTATTGTTATGAAAGCAATTACTACTACTGTTAATTTTTTAATCATGCTCAAATGTAAATAAAATGACTTAGATTATACTTATCTCTTCTCTAATAAAACTACATTCTCAACATGGTGAGTCTGAGGGAACATGTCAACAGATTGAATTCTTGTAACTCTGTACATATCATCCATTAAGGACAAGTCTCTAGCTTGTGTAGCAGAATTACAGCTGACATAAACTACTTTTGCTGCCTCGATTTCAAGAATTTTCTCAACAACTTTTTTATGCATCCCATCTCTCGGAGGATCAGTTATTATAACATCAGGAGTACCATTTTTAGCAATAAAATCGTTGTTGAAAACATCTTTCATATCTCCAGCGTAAAAAACAGTATTATCTATCCCGTTTACTTTAGCATTTAGTTTAGCATCGGCAATTGCATCTGGAACAGCTTCAACACCAATTACTTTTTTAGCCATTTTTGCAACAAATTGTGCAATTGTACCCGTGCCTGTATATAAATCGTAAACAAGTTCATCTCCTTTTAAATCTGCAAAATCTCTTGCTATTTTATACAGTTCGTAGGCTTGTTTAGAATTTGTTTGATAGAATGATTTTGGACCAATTTTAAATTTCAAACCTTCCATTTCTTCGAAGATATGATCTAGTCCTTTATAAGCAATTATATCAAGATCGTACATTGAGTCATTACCCTTCGAGTTTATAGTATACATCAACGATGTTATGCTTGGGAATTTTTCAGCAAGGTGATTCAATATTGCCTCTCTTTTTTCAATATCTTCTCTAGCAAACTGAATTACAACCATAATATCACCAGTAGAGGAAGTACGAACCATCATTGTTCTTAAAAAACCAGTCTGTTGATAAGGATTGAAAAAATCGTAATTATTCTCTTCAGCAAATTTCTTTGCTTCAAGTCTTATATCATTTGAAGGTTCTTCTTGAAGATAGCAATTTTTTACATCTAGAATTTTATCCCAACGCCCAGGAATATGAAAACCACATGCATTTCTATCTTGAATATCCTCTCCTCCTTGAATCTCATCGATAGTCATCCATCGAGTATCAGAAAAAGAAAATTCCATTTTATTTCTGTAAAAATACTGTTCCGAAGATCCAGAAATAGGAGTGATTTCAGGTAACTCAATATGACCAATTCGCGTTAGATTATTTACAACTTCGTTCTGTTTAAACTCTAGCTGATATTTGTAATCCATGTTTTGCCATTTACACCCTCCACAAGTTCCGAAATGCTCACACTTTGGCTCTGTTCTTTTTTCGGAGTATGTATGAATAGCTGAAGGAGTTGCTTCGTAATAAGCTTTGCGTTTTTTTGTAACTCTAGCATCTATTACATCGCCAGGTATTGCACCTGTAACAAAAATTACTCGTCCATCTTCGGCGTGGCCTATTGCTTTACCCTTTGCACCAGCATCAGTAAGTGTAATATTCTCTAATATCAGGTTTTTATCTCTTCTTCTTGCCATTATATTATTCGTTTTAGGATGATGATTTTGTTTGATATATTCTAGCATCAAACAATATTATCCTTGTTTTAAAATTCTAGCTTTTTCAACCATAAGTTCATTTTCAGCTAGCAGTACTAATTCTTCTTCGCGTTCGTCTAATTCCTTTAGTAGTCTCCAATAAACATTTGCAGATGCAACATCTCCAAGAGTAGTAAAGTATAATGTCATAATTGCGTAGAAATTTACAACTTCTAAGATGTGAAATTCTTTTCTTTCAGGTAATAAATTTTCTAAATCAAATATGTTATTGAATAAAAGTGGAACTTCTTCCGATTTACCTTTTTGAAGTAGAGTTTGTGCATATGATATTTTTCCAAATAAATAATTTGGAAAGTTCTTATATGCGAGTTCCGACCATTCTTCGGCCTTGTTAATATTACCTAATTTAATGTTGGCATTTGCAATATAACTGTATAGGTGCGGGTTGTTAGGTGTTCTATTAAGCTCTTCTTCTAAAAGTTTAAGATGAGATGCTTCAGGTTTTTCCAAAAGTTCTAAAAAGATCATTCTAATTCTCTTTTCGTCTTCTTCAGTTGCGAAAAAATTATTCTCAGAAATAGGATTTTTTGATATGTTTAAATTATTAAGTCCTAAATTTTCAAGCTTTATTAAATCATTTATTTCATCATTAGAGAAATGAGAATCGTACATGAAATCAATTATCTGAAGAGTTGTTTTTGCAGAAACTTCAAGTTCTCCATTTTCGAATGCTTCCCAATCAGATTCTGTCCAATTATCAATATTTTCCTTGTCTAAAACATTCATTGGATCAATAAAGTCAGGTAAATCGAAGCTTTTTTCATCGTGGTGGTGATGTTCTTCTTCAGTATGACTGTGACTGTGATCATCACTCTCTAAATCTTCAATATTTATGACTTTAAAGTTTTCAGATCCAATATCTCTCTTAAGTTGTTTAATCAATTCTGCCTTGTTATCAAGTGCAGAAATAATTACAAGAGGTTTTTCATTCTCACCAAAACTAATTTCTATATTTTCTTTTAAAACAAAATCTTTAGGCTCTAGAATAAATTTTGTCAGGGCAAAATCTTTATGAGCTTTCATTTTGAACTGTAATGAAAAATCTTCGGCTCCATAAATAATACTATGGACTAAATCGTAAGAACAAGTTTTTAAGTTCTGTTCTTTGATGTAGTAATTTATCACACCCTCATATTTTGATCCTTCTAAATTGAATTCAAAAAACGTATTTATTATGCCTTGAGCAAGTAGGTCGACTTGGTAAATTGCATGAGTAACATTGGAGTTTTTGTGCTGCCTTGAAACGATTATGGTAACATATCCTGAGCTCTTCCAATTATCACTAATATAGCACGATTTTAACTCTAAATCTCGAGCTTTTGTTCTAATATATTTCTCGGGACTTAGTGCTCCCTTGTTAACGTTTTTCTTCATTTTTCTAGTCTAACTGTTTACTCACAGAATCAAGGGCGAAATTACAAAAAAAAATAGTTTATTGCGTCGTGGTGTTATAACTGATTTTGGAACATAAAAAAACCCACCACAAAAATGTGATGGGCTCTTTATTTCTTTTACGGAAATGATTATCCGTGTAAGATCTCTTTTTTCTTTAGCAATGTAGCCTCATCTTCGTCAAGGTCTTCAATTACGTGAATAGAATCTGTTGGACATACGTCAACACAAGCTGGTTCATCATTGAAACCTTTACACTCAGTACATTTGTCAGCAACGATAAAAGTAAACTCGTCAGATAAAGTTTCGTTCATCTCGTCAGCATCAACAGTTTTACCATCTACCAAAGTAACTTCACCACTAAGGCTAGTTCCATCAGCATAAGACCACTCTTCGTCTGGAGAGTATATTGCAGTGTTAGGACATTCCGAAACACATGCATCACATGCTATACAATCTTCGTTAATAAATAGAGCCATAACTCAAAAGTAATTAAATTGTTATTATTATAATCTATATTTCAAGATTGCTAAATTATTTACAATTTTTAATACTCGAGGATAATTTGGTGATTAATATTGTAATTTTTATTGAATCTTAATAAAACTAAGTGAGAATCTGTAATTATTTAACTTTTGAAGTTAATTAAAGTATTACATTAAAAAAATAACAATAAATTATGAGAGTATATATAAGTATTTTCACTACTTTGTAATCTTATAGCCAATGAATATAGGACTAATACCATTTGTATTTCCAAATGACATAAAATAAATTTAAAATATTTTTTCTTTATAAGAATATAAAATTCTTTGCATAGCCATAGTTACAGAAATAATTTTAGATGAATTAGAAAGGGAAAAGATGAAAATTTTATACGTCATTTTGGTATGTAAATGGTATAACCATCATTCGTACTTAAATTCGGTTGATATAAGATTTAAATACCTTAAATGAAAAAACCATTATTGACATATTTCTTTAATGTACTATTTTTATTAATAGTGACTTTTACTTTTGACTCGTGCAAAAGTGATGGTATTATTGGTGATGGATTTGTTAATACAGAAACTAGGCCAATAACTGAGTTTAGTGGTTTGAATATAGGAGGTAATTTTGATATTGAGTTAAAACAAGGAAATAAGTTTAGTCTGTTTTTGAAAATGGATGACAACTTATTGGATAATACTATAACTGAAATTAAAGATAACATACTTTATATTAGTAGTTCTAATAAAGTGAAGCTTTTTAAAGAACACAAGATTTATATAACCGTAAAGGGTATTGAAGATATTAAACTCTTTGGAAATATTAATTTTAAGTTATCAAGACTAATCACTAGAGAATATCTTATTGTTAGTTGTGATGGAAAGAGTAATTTAGACTTAAACCTACATTTAAACAATCTTTATTTAACTGCAGAAGGAAACAATACGATTGATTTGAAAGGACATATACGATCGCTAAATGCCAATTTAAGAGGTTTAGGTAGTTTTAAGTCATTACAATTGTATTGCAATAATGTGTACTTAGATGTTTCAGGCGTTATAGCAGCAGAGGTTTTTGCAAAGTTTTTTCTTAAGGTGAAATTAGATGATGGTGGAAGTGTTATATATAAGGGCAATCCTACCATACTTGAAGAATCTATGGGGAGTTCAAATATTACAAAATACTCAGGAGCAAATTAAAAAACACTTCACAAAAAAAAATCATTTTTTTTTCATTATAGAGTAACTCTATTTTTATTAATAGTAGTAAATTTGCGCTTGAAAAAAAACAAACATTTATATAATATGAGTAATTCTGTAGATCAAAAAATTTTAGATAGCGCAAAATCATGGCTTTCCGAAAGTTACGATAACAATACAAGAGCCGAGGTTCAGGATATGATTGATAACAATCCTGAGGTTTTGATAGAGTCATTTTACAAAGATCTTGAATTTGGAACTGGTGGAATGAGAGGAATTATGGGTGCGGGAACAAATCGCATGAATAAATACACTCTGGGTGCCGCAACTCAAGGACTTGCAAATTACTTATTAAAACAATTTACTGGCGAAATTAAAGTGGCTATTGCTTATGATGTTAGAAACAACAGTGATGTGTTTTCTAAGATTGTAGCAAGAGTTTTAGCTGCTAATGGTATTAAGGTTTATCTTTTTGATACTTTCAGACCTACACCAGAATTGTCTTTTGCTGTGCGTCATCTAGGATGTCAGAGTGGAATTGTTTTAACAGCTTCGCATAACCCTCCTGAATATAATGGATATAAAGTTTATTGGGAAGATGGATCTCAGGTAGTGCCACCACATGACAATGGAATTATTTCTGAGGTTAAGAATGTAAAGGTAGAGGAGATAAAATTTGATCCTGAAAATGAAGATTTAATTGAGATTATTGGCGAAGAAATCGATAATGCATTTGTTGATGCTTGTGTTGAGAATGGACAATATTCTAATGTAGGGTATGATGATTATAAACTTGTATTTACACCAATTCACGGAACATCATTTGTGGGTGTAATACCTACTTTAGAGAAGGCTGGATTTAAAAATGTATTCACAGTAGAAGAGCAGATGGTACCGGATCCAATGTTTTCAACTGTAAAATCGCCAAACCCTGAAGAGCCAGAAGCATTAGCTATGGCTACTAAACTAGCTGAGGAAATAGATGCTGATATGGTTATTGGTACCGATCCTGATGGTGATAGAATTGGCATAGCTGTTAGAAACCTTAAAGGAGAAATGGTTCTTCTTAACGGTAATCAGGCTAATACTGTTCTTACAATGTATCTTTTGGAACGTTGGAAAGAAGCTGGAAAACTAACAGGGACTGAGTTTATTGGATCAACAATTGTTACTTCAGATATCTTCTTTGAGTTAGCTAAAGTTTACGGAATTGAGTGTAAAGTTGGTCTTACTGGATTTAAGTGGATCGCTGATATGATTCGTGTAGCTGAAGGAAAACAAGCCTTTATTGGTGGAGGAGAAGAGAGTTTTGGATTTATGGTAGGAGATTTTGTAAGAGATAAAGATTCTGTTACATCAACTCTTTTAGCTGCCGAAGTTGGTGCTTGGGCAAAAGCTAATGGAAGTAGCTACTACGAAGAATTATTGAAAGTTTACACTAAAACTGGTTATTTCAAAGAGCACCTAATTGCCCTTGTTAAAAAAGGAATTTCTGGAGCTGATGAGATAGCACAGATGATGGTTGATTTCCGCGAGAATCCACCTGCAACTATTGATGGTTCTAAAGTTGTAAGAGTTGAGGACTACGGTTCATCAATCTCTACAAACTTAACAACTGGCGAAAAAACTGATATTTCTATACCTAAGAGTAATGTAATTATTCTTTATACTGAAGATGGAACTAAAATTGCGGCTCGTCCTTCTGGGACTGAGCCAAAAATTAAATTCTATATCAGTGTGAGAACAAAGCTTGGAAGTGTTAGCGAATTTGATGAGTTAGAGAAAGTTCAAAGCGAAAAAATTCAGCGAGTAGTGAAAGAGTTAGGAGTATAAAACTCAATATATATTAATACAAAGAGCCCGTTTTTTTAACAGGCTCTTTTTTTTGCTATAACCTTAAATCCGCAGGTGGTT
>JAGLEB010000078.1 GCA_023145275.1 Flavobacteriales bacterium
CAATAGGTGCGAAACTTTAGTTATTAAATAATACGCCAATTACTTTTAGCTGTATAAGTACATCTAATAATCATAGAAATGTAGTAATTACACTATATTTGTAACTTATAAAAAAATAAGGAAAATGTTAAAAGCTCAAAAGAACTTATCTAACTCGTTCTACGCACTACTATCTCTACCCGCTACAGCAATGGGGTTTGCTCTATCCGTTCAAATATCGGCATTGAGTTGGATATTATCAACAAAATATGGGTTTGACATACATGAAGTAGGTATTGTATGGGCCGCAGGTCCACTAGCAGGAATTATTGCTCAACCAATTGTTGGAGCCATATCTGACAATGTATGGTTTATGAATGGACGTAGAAGACCATTTATTTTAATTGGAGGTTTTTTAGCAGCCCTAATGCTACTAGCCTTACCTAATATAGATTTAATTGGAAATATGTTCGGCCACGATGGAGCTACTCTAGGTATGGCTATTGCTATTGCAATTACTCTAGACCTTTCAATAAATATTTCATTTAATCCCACTAGATCTATCATTGCAGATGTTACTCCAGAAGGATCTAAGAGAACAAATGGATATACTTGGATGCAAACTATCTCAGGTACTTTTGGTGTCTTAGCCTATGCTATTGGAGCATATTTCGATAATTACTCATTGATTTACTTTGGAGTTATATTAGTACTAGTTTTCTCGTTAATACCACCATTTTTCATTGAAGAGCCTAGAGAAATTAAAAGTTCGAATAATGAAAACTCAAATGATAAGGTTAAATCAAAAGTAAATTATAAAGAAGCATTTGACTCAGTTTTGCCATTGTCTGGTTTTCTTTTATATGGGTTATATGTTATCATTACTCAATTTACACATTCCGAAGTTCCAGGAAACATTGTTGAATACACAGCAATTGGAATAACCATTTTCCTTGGAGCAAAAGTTATCATTAGCGGAATGAACTCTAACACCGATAAGACTGAATTTCAAAAAATACTTCTAGCACATGCGTTTACTTGGTTGGGAGTTCAGAGTATGTTTGTTTATATGTTTGCCTATGTGAAAAGTAATATCATGGGATTTGATATAGACAACAAATTAACTGAAACAGATAACAATCAAATTGGGGCAATTATAGCTATATCTTTCTTAGTACTAAATCTTGTAGGAGCAATTTTACCTGCTACAATTTTAGGCCCACTTTCTGAAAAAGTAGGCAGAGTAAAAGTTCATATGACTTCAATTGCAATAATGGCAGCGGGTTACGCAGGAATCTTGTTCTTTGGTGATGGGGATAAGTATATTTTATATGTGTTTATGGCTGTGGTTGGTATAGGATGGGCATCTACAATTTCACTACCTTTTGCTATTATGTCTGAAAGAGTTGACCAAGCGAAAATGGGACTATTTATGGGGCTATTTAATCTTTCTGTAGTTCTACCACAACTAGTAGCAAGTTTCAAAATGGGTGAAGTTGTTAAAAATGCTGATGATAAAAATGTACTATTTATTATTACGTCTATTACACTAGCTATTTCAGCAGTATTATGGATTTTCGTAAAAGAGCCTTCAAAACAGAGGGCAATTAAGGACTAATAGCAATTGCGTTATAAAATGACCTTTAAATAAAATCAAAGTATTTTTTCTTTATGGGAACGTTAAATTTGTTGCATACCTGCCTGCAGTAGGCAGGCCTAGGCTACTGAAGAAATTTCATATAAATCAGAACCGAGCATGTACCATGCAACATAGAAAATTGTTAATTTAAACACATGCGAACACTACCTGACCTTTGATAAATTTCATATTCAGGTAGAAGGTAAAAGAAGAAGGTTTTATAAGTCATTTCATGACGTATTTGGTATAAACATACAAATACAACATATCCTCTTTAGAATTTATATAAATTCTAAAGAGGATTCTTTTTTGCCTTGATATTAAAGCTATTAAACTACACATCTACGAAATCCTAAAAAAAAATATTTTTCATAGTTCAAATTCAAATAAAATTACTAATTTTGCACGCTAAAAAAATAGAAAAAACATGGAGAATAAAACTGCAAACCCTGCACCTCTAGGACTTATAGGTTTTGGAATGACAACTGTACTACTAAACATCCACAATGCTGGAGTTACAACACTTGACACTACGGTTATGGGAATGGGAATATTTGTTGGAGGATTAGCACAAGTAATTGCAGGTATCCTTGAATCTAAAAAGAATAATACTTTTGGATTAACAGCATTCACATCATATGGATTTTTCTGGCTTTCATTAGTTGCAATTTGGAGTTTACCAGCACTTGGTATTGGAAATGGCCCTACTAAAGAGTCAATGGGTTTCTATTTAATTATGTGGGCACTCTTCACTGGTGGTATGTTTATTGCTTCTTTAAAGCACAACAAAGCAACTCAAGTAATATTTGGAAGTCTTACTCTGCTATTTATTTTATTAGCTCTAGCCGATTTCACTCATAGTACTACTATAAAAACTATTGCAGGAATTGAAGGTATCTTCACTGGATTATCTGCTATTTACTCTGCCTTAGGCCAAGTTATTAATGAAGAATACAAAGAAGAAGTTATTCCACTTGGTTAAGACATTGTACTACACAAGAATATATAGGAGATGAACACCTATATTTATATTGAATAATTATTGAACAAAAAAAATGGTCGTACTCTTTATTGAGTATGACCATTTTTATTAAGACTATTTTACAAATTTTGCTTTTACGATTATAGGCAAATGATCAGAAAAGTACGCTACATTATTGTTTGAAGAGTCTATTGAGTACTCTAATACTCTAATTCCATTTTTATAGAAAATATAATCTATCATCTTTTCCCTTTCTCTATCATTAACATCAAAACCTCTAAATGTTGTCGGCCTATCAAAATTGGTTTTATCTGCGTGAGTATAACTGTCTTGAACAGAAATGTTCAACTCAGGATCAACAAGATATTGATAACTACAGGCACTAGGCTCAAAGTTAAAATCGCCCAAAATAATTAGTGAATTGTCACCAGCGATTTCTTTCACTTTATAAAGAAGAAGCTTACTACTTTCCTTTATAGCAACTTGTCCTTCATTATCAAAATGAGTATTAAAGAAATAAAACTCTTTACCATTATCTTTAAACTTCCCCCATGTCACCACTCTTTTACAGCAAGCATCCCAACCTAAAGAAGGCTTAGAAGGAGTTTCAGATAACCAAAACATACCGTGTTTCAATAATTCCACTCTAGACTCGTCATACAAAATAGGAGAGTATTCCCCAGACATCTTACCGTCGTCTCTTCCTTTTCCAATAAATTTATACTTTATTTTTCCAGACAGATAAACTACTTGCCCCTTTAAAGCTTCCTGCAATCCAACTATTGCAGGTTTATTATTCAAAATCACTTCAGAAACTTTTTCTCTTCTATTGATCCAAACATTTATCCCATCATTAGAGTTTTCATTTCTAATATTATATGTCATCACAGTTATCTCTTGAGAAAACAGATTATTAGAGAAAACCAAAATTAAAGACAAATACAGCACTTCCTTAATCCTCATAACATTAATTGCTATTTTATTATTACAGAATAATTTTAAAATGCATCTTTTTTAAAAAAAGTGTTCCGAGGTTAGTAGATAGTTTCATAGATATTTAATGATAAATACTCGCCACAAAGTGGTAACTTAATTTTGTAAAAAACAACATATTTTGACTGTATAAATGAGTCCACTGCAAGTGTAACTTACAATGGGATTAATATCTCTCATTAACCTGCCCTTTCATGGCATTAGCTGATGCAACACTATATTATGTCAAGGCGTTGCCGTTGACCAATATTAAATTAAGACTTTCAGCCTTAATATCACCTATGGAATGTAATAATTGTAGAATAACAATATGAAGATAGTAACTATCCTCAAAAAGTATTTTTTATTTTATATCATTTTACAAATTTTGCTTTTACAATAACTGGCACATGGTCTGAGAAATATGCCGTTCCATTATTAGATGAATCTACACTATAGTTTATAATATCAATACCGTTTCTAATAAAAATATAATCAATGATATCTCCCGCAAAATCACTTTTCACATCAAAACTTCTAAGTGTCAGCGGCCTCACTTCATATGTGTTTTTAGCAATGAAATAACTATCTTTTACTGAAACACTAAGCTCTGGGTCAACAAGGTATTGATAACTACAATTATCCGGATTAAAATTAAAATCTCCTCCAATAAACAATGCCGCACCTTTTGAAATCTCCTGAGCCTTGTTTAACAATAATTTGCTGCTATTTTTTTTAGCTTTATCACCTTGGTGATCAAAATGAGTATTGAAATAAAAGAACACTTCTCCTTCATACTTAAACTTTCCCCATGTCACAACCCTTTTACAGCAAGCATCCCAGCCTATAGAAGGCTTAGAAGGTGTTTCAGACAACCAAAACATACCGTATTTCAACAGCTCAACTTTAGACTCGTCATACAAAATAGGAGAGTACTCTCCAGCTGTTTCACCGTCGTCTCTTCCTTTTCCAATAAACTTATACTTTGTCTTTTCAGACAGATAATCTACCTGATTTTTCAAAGCTTCTTGTATCCCAACTATTGCTGGTTTATTATTCAAAATCACTTCAGAAACTTTATCTCTCCTGTGGTTCCAATCATTAATTCCATCACTGGGATTATCATACCTAATATTATAAGTCATCACAGTTATTTCTTGTGAAAACAAATTATTGGCAAAAACCAATGATAGCAATAAATACAGCACTTCCTTAATTCTCATATCTTAAATTAATAATTTAATTTTTAAACAAAATAACAGCAGACACTTTAGGAACCTTTACAACACCTTTAGAATAAATTTTGTTACTCTTTGAGCCATCTTCATAAAACTTTTCTCCATCAGAAGCAACCTTCCATCCTGCTCCGATTTTAAAGTCCTTACTCTCTTTTGACACATTAAATATAACTTTTATCTGACTCCATTTATCTCCTACTGCAGCACCATTTAGGGTATAAGAGATAACATCATCTTCAGTTTTATCAAACTTAAGGTTCTCTTGCAAAAGCTTTGCAGTTTTCATCTTAAAAGCAGGGTGGTTCATTCTGAGTTTTATCAACCCTTCATAATAATCTACAAGCTTAATATTCTTAGTTTTCAAAGACCAATCCATCTCATTAATACTGTCTGGTGATTGATACGAATTTTCAACGCCATACTTTGTTCTACCCATCTCAACTCCAGCATGTAAAAAAGGAATACCCTGCGATGTTAGAATAATTGTGTTTGCCAGCTTAGAAAGTTGTAAGAGCTCTATATCTGAAGTGTTGGGATTAGAAATTTTCAACTTATCGTATAAAGTATGATTATCATGACACGAAACATAATTAATAGTTTGAAGTGGAGATTTAGACCAAGGTTTTTTTGAGTAGCTAACTTTAGAATAATCCAAATCTGGATGCTGTGTTGAAGCAACTATACCAAACTTTACATCTTCTCTATTTTCTAGATTACCACTAACATAGCCCTTACTATCATGAGCGCTCCAACTACCTTTTATTCCATCTCTAATATCATCTGAGAATATTGCAATAGTATTTAGTTTAAATCCATTATCCTTTATTGCTCTTTCTGAAATCGGCAAGGGAGAATCTCCTGCTGTCCACCCCTCTCCATAAACAAAAATACTTGGATCTACTTCTTTTACTGCCTTATCTAAGTCGTTCATTGTAGTAACGTCATGTATACCCATCAAATCAAATCTAAACCCATCTAAATGATACTCTTTGGCCCAATAAACAACAGACTCAACGATAAATTTACGCATCATCTCCCTATCTGATGCAGTTTCGTTACCGCAAGCTGAAGCATCTGCATATTTTCCATCATCCCACTGTCGATAATAATAACCAGGAACAAGTTGATCAAAATTAGATTCATTAGTAAATCCTGTGTGATTATACACTACATCAAGAACTACTCTTATGCCAGCCTTGTGAAAAGCCTGAACCATCTCTTTAAACTCTCGCACCCTAACTTTCCCATCGTAAGGATCTGTAGAATATGATCCTTCGGGTACATTGTAATTTTGAGGATCATAGCCCCAATTGTATTTATTTAATTCTGGCTTAGTTTCGTCAATAGATCTAAAATCAAACGCTGGCAAAATATGAACATGCGTTACTCCCATTTCTTTGATATGGTCAATTCCTGTACTCAACTCCTCATTATTTACCGTCCCAAATTCTGTTAGGCCCACAAACTTCCCTTTGTTTTTGATACCCGAGTTTGATGATATCGAAATGTCTCTTATCTGAATTTCATACAGAATAATATCTTCGATTCCTTTCAACTCTGGCTTAAGGTCTTCTTCCCATCCCTTAGGATTAGTTTCCGACATATCTACAACCATTCCTCGCTTTCCGTTAACCCCAACAACTTTTGCATAAGGGTCAACCTCCTCCGAGTTCCATTTTCCATCAACTTTTACTTGGAATGAATAATATTTATTCTTAATATCCTCATTAAGTTCAGCTTCCCAAACACCTTTATCTACCTTCTTTAGAGAAATCTTATTGACCTCTTCACCTCCTAGCCCTTTATCGTAGATTCTTAAAACTACTTTTTCGGCTGCTGGTGACCATAGCTTAAATACGGTTTTATCACTTGAATATTTCACACCTAAATCACTAGCCGAATAAACAGGATAGTCATCATACCCCAATTCTGCTTTTACTTCTGGTTTAGACTCAGTACACGATATCATAAAAGTGAAAGTTATCACAGTTACTACCGTGATATGTTTTACAAAATTTTTCATTTAATAAATATATTAACTATTATTGAGAATAATAATAAAATTTGAATCAATATTTATTGATAATAATCTAAATAGTGCTTCTTAAAAAACTGTCAATTCTTTTTGGTGACGTATAAAAAACTTCAAGGTCGAGATGATCGGAGATTTAGTAGTCAGGAGTTTACTTATTCCTGCCTTGCCTAGTAGGTAGGTCGGTGGATAAATGCCTGATTGCAAAATCAAGGTCGGCGAAGAGATTGGTGTTTTCTTATAGACACTAAATATACCTACATAGGGGTATTTCATACAACACAAACATATAATATATTTGTAGCTAAATATCCCCTGAGAATATCAATGATAAAAAACACCATTAAACACGCCATAGTACTGTCTATTGCATCATTATTAATCATATGCACAATGGACATTGAAAACATTGCTAACAAACCAACAAGAACAATATCTACATCTACCAGTTCAGGTATTATTGACAACCAAGTAACAAGTAAGTTCGATAGCATCAAAAGTAAATGTTATCTTTTTTTAGGAGAAGGCAGACTGTTAATTGATTAACCAAAGGGTTAAATGAGGAAGCACTTTATCTTTCGGCACTTTACTATTGAACAAAACAAAAGCGGGAAGATATAATCCCTCCCCGCTTAGTGTATGTAAAAGCTACCATCAAAATGAAAAACCTATTCTGTTTGTTACCTTGATAAAAAATCCAAAAAAAATTCCACCAAAACAATAATCACTAAACCAATAACAAAATACTTTTACATACAAATTCTCACTTACTAAAACTGCTATCTATCAGTTTGATATAAAGATACTTAAAAATTCTCGACTACAAGAATAATATTACATTTATTTTAAAATATTACTTATTTTTGGTGTAGCATAATTCTCACCCTTTAGAGCCTTTCCATCCTCTCTATAAATAGGCTTTCCATCATTGCCTAATTTTGACATATTACTTTTGTGTATTTCATCAAAAACCTCATCAATAACATCATGCATTCCATGTTCTAAAATAGTTCCCAACAACACGTAAAGCTGATCTCCTAAGGCATCAGCAACTTCGACAAAATTGCCTTCTAGTGCAGCGTCAAGATATTCCTTATTCTCCTCGTGCATCAAATTATATCTCAGATACACTTTATCTTCATCCAATTTCTCTTTAAAATCATTACCAATACCTATTCCGAAGGTTTTGTGAAAAAATTGAACCATTTCTAATTTCTTCTTCATATTTTTAAAACCTTATTCATATTTACAAAATTAATTACACAAGATGTACGATCATACACCTTCTATTGACTTTGGAAGATTATTTATTCTCCTTTTTATAGATACTATCATAGCTGCAGCTATTGCCTACAAACAGCACAAAGAATATGGCTATAGCTTTGGAAAGCAGTTTGCACAAATTTGGATTGGAATAACTGGTTTGAGCTTTATAATAATGAAATTTTTCTAATATTTCCTTAAGAGTAGCTCTAAAAACTACTTTTGAAATATTTACATTGTATTTTATTTAGATACGAAACATTAACAACTGAGCTTACTAGATTAAACTACCATCAAAGCTAAATGGCAGAAGATCCTTTACCGAATTGGTCTTTATCACCTTTCCTTCTTCACCAGTAAAAAATATTTCTATTTCAGACTCTTGCTTAGATTCATACTCGCTTAAAACCTGCCTACATGCTCCACATGGTGAGACTGGAGTATTAACCAACTTCAACCTCGACATACCCGACAAAGCCAACTTTACAACTTTTACATTTGGATACATTGCTGATGCAGTCCAAATAGCAACCCGCTCTGCACACATACCAGATGGATAAGCAGCATTTTCTTGATTGTTGCCTGTTACAATTTTTCCATTATCAAGAAGTACAGCTGCACCAACACTGAATTTAGAATATGGTGAGTAGGATCTATTTCTAGCTTCAATTGCCAAACTCATCAGTTCTTTATCAGATGATGATAAATCCATCTTATCATCATATTCAATATATTCTGCTGAAAATTCTATCTTTTTCATAATTTAATTATTTGTTCTCAAAAAATAAATGACTCAACATTGCTATAATTTATTTAACTCTTTATCCAATAAATCTCAAGTTTAAATATAGTAAACTTTATTAAGGATAACTAAATATCATTTTTGCACCAAAAAAAAGTATACTCCAAAAAAAAACACCCTATCTTTTATAGAGTGTTTTTCATCATAACAGCTTTCCTACCATCTAAGAACTCAGCTTATATTTAATCCTCCTCTTCATCACCTAACAGACTAAACGATCCTAGGTCTAAAGTTAATGAGAATCTCAAGGTATTCTCTAATGGACTCTTTACTTGACTTGTTGATATCAGGTAAGAAAAATCTAAGCCAATAGCATTATAGTTAAATCCGAATCCTATAGTTGCATATTGCCTAGCTCCTTTTGTTATATCCTCATGAAAATATCCACCTCTCAAAGCAAAAGTATTGTCGTAAACATACTCAACACCAAAAGCATAAGCTATTTCATTCATCTCTTCTTTAAATACACTTCCACTTTCAATATCATAAGTACCATCCTCCTTATATATTGGCTTACCATCATCCCCATATTTTGGTGCTCCTGGAGCATCATAAAACGATTGGAACATTCCAGAAATAACCCCAACATTAGGATCTTTACCAGCTACCATTTCGTCATCAACATTATATGTTGGAGGAGTAGGGACAAGTAGCTTGTTCAAATCCATTGTAACATTCAAAACATTGTACTTATCGAACTGAAATTTATAACCTACACCTAATCTCATATTGGTTGGCAAGAAATACTCATCTGCAGAATTTTGTTCATAAGACATTTTAGGTCCAATATTAGATATATTCCATCCTAAAGACCATTGTCCATCAAAATCCTCATACTTATGTTCTTTCGACAAGTAGTAACCTGCAATATCAACACCTACAGATCTACCCGGACTAGTATCCATTCCACTATTGTAATTAGTATTTATGTTACTCTGAATATACCTCAAAGCAACAGCCATAGAAAATCTATCGTCTAATTTAAGAGAGTAAGATACATCAAAGGAGAATTCGTTTGGATTAATTATTCCAGTAGGATTTCCAGATTCGTCAGTGGTTTGAATCTCTCCTAGTCCAAAATATCTCATACTAGCCCCCATTGCACTTCTATCATTTATCTTATAGAATCCTGATACATATCCGACAAAAATATCCGAAACCAACTCATTTAACCAAGGAGTATAAGAAATTCCAATTCCAGAACTACTCTCCGAAAATATATATTTTGCGGGATTCCAATACTGCGAATTAATATCGGGTGTTGTGGCAGCTCCAACGTCACCCATTGCTCCAGACCTAGCATCAGGAGTAATCATTAAAAAAGGTGCTGCAGTTGTAATAGGATTATTCTCTTGTGCATTCGCGTTTAAGGAAACAAACGCAATAGCAATAAGAGTAAAAAATTTAGTAATATTTTGCATAGTTATTATTTTTTACAAAGATGTTAATTTTTATCGAATTATCATTATTTTATTTACCTCCTGATTAGAGTAAGTTCCATCATCAGAAGTCACATTCACTTTATAAATATATGTCCCAGAAGGTAAAAGTGCTCCAGAATCAGAAGTTCCAGCCCAAACTATATCTTTAACTACAAAACCATCAGTAATATTGTGCTCAACAATAGTTTTTACAAGCTCTCCCGTAATAGCAAAAATATCTATATGTATAGATAAGGTTTTATTAGGCTGATTGTGAGAGAATTTAAATATAGTTTCTACAGAAAATGGATTAGGATAATTATAGCTATCATTAATTTTCAAAGCAGCATCATCACTCTCAACATTGAAACTCAAAGAAGAATATGAAGAATTGTTAAATACATCCCACGAAGTAAACTCTATTGAATATCCTCCAGGTTGAAGCCCTAAAAGAGGATATGAAACTTTCCCGCTAGTATAATCGTCAATATCTGACTCATAATACTCGTTTAGCAATATCTCTACTTTTGTGTCATCATGAATTAAAGTCATTTTTAAATCATGTCCTATCCCATTTCCGACAGTATTTATTCCGGACTCATCATTTAGTCTCGCCATGAATATAGGGCTTGAATTTGTAATTCCTCCATCGTCGAAAAACTCATTATTCATGAAAAGAGCAACTTCGGGTCCTTCAACATCAATATCAGAAGTAATATCGATACCCCCAACAATAATATCAGAATCGTTTCCTACAGCATCAATATTTCCATCGTTAGCAATAGCATACAAGGAAACTTTACCATTTCCAAAGGAAAAATTAATATCCTTAGGCACAACAAACTCAATAACAAACTCTCCATCTTTAACAGTCGATTTACCTTTATAAATAACATTATTCTGGAGCCAATAAGGAACTTTTTCTCCAACACTATTATTGTCTAGTGATTCTAGTTCTTGTTTTTTATCGTAAATCAATGGATAAACTACTCCATTAAAGCTAGTGTCTTTTTGACCATGAAAAGCAATTTCGCCTTCAATATGCACTTTCATCAGAGACTTAAGTGTATCGTTAGAATTTTGATCATTATAATTAATAGTATTGACTTTTATTTCTTTTTTTGGATAAGCCAACATCAATGCTGGATCGCCTAACAGTGAAACAATTCTCTTAGATATACCAGATCTATAACTGTTCTTAGTTTCCATTAACACTTCTCCTAATGTCAAATAATCATCAGGATTTTCAGGAAATAAAAACTCAAATAACTTCCTATTAATATCTCCCCCAGCACCTATTGTAATTTCTCTGGTAGTTGATATTAAACCTATCGCTCCCCCATCATAATGAGACAATAACTTTTCTCCACCAGAATACAACTCAGGATTATCAAATCGCGAAAATTCACAAGTGATAGTAATAAATAAAGGTAAATTAAAAAGATTTGTAAACTTATCAATATCATCTATATGGAATAATCCCTCACCAGTCCAAGATACTTCACTACCATGCCCGAAAAAATTGGTTACTAGATTACCCTTTTGAACATTCTGCATAAAATCTATATGTGCTTGCCTATAAAAATTACCGCCCGAAGTTCTCTCAATCTCATATGAGTCTAAGTGAACCTTTTGATGGTTGTAATTAGGACTTACATCGCTTAACCAATTAGATAAATTTTCGGTACTTTTCATAAGTTCAATCTCCCAGTTACTACCATTTTTTGTAGCATAATCATCCGAAACAAATTGAACTTTATTTCTCCAATCACCAGTTGAACCAATAGAATAATAGTCTTCAATTTTTTCTACAACATTAAGACCTTCCTCATCTGATCTTACAGGAATACGCCCAATAGCAATATCAATCAAATCTCCCCCAGATATATTCCCTCCTTCGTGATCGTCCATAAACCCAAAATAATCATCACTTACAAATGATGAAGATTTAGAAGTACTTTGATATGATTGATATGATGGTACAAGATTATTGTTATCCTTTATTCTCTCCTTAAAATCATAACTTGTATCTCCAAATAAAAGAAGATATTTTAATCTTGATTTTTTACTTCCTTTTTGGTAAATCATTCTAGCAATCTGTCTAATAGCGACTAGGTCCTGACGTCCGGAGCTAAACTCGTTATAAATATCTTCAACATCTACAACAATTACGCTTAAGCCTCTAGCTCGATGAATATCAGCTAATTTATTTGCCGAATTGTTCAAAGATTCATGAGTGACTATCAAATAATCTATAGATGCCACACCGTGTAAATTTTGATTGCTAATTTTTGAAATAATCTCCGGAATATAAAAATCTTTGTTCGATAGCAGTTGATACTCCTCAAGAGAAGAAGATTTTTCCTTGAAAGAAGAATAGGAGCTAAATGATTTTAATGTAATTCTCTTAGGGCTTAATGGATTAGTAATATTCCAAATTTCGTGATTTCCAGATACTTTACTCAGCCTATACTCAGACACATCAGTGTCCATTGCATGAATACTCCTAAATGAATATTGTAAATTATCGGCTATTAAAAAGCTCTCAGCATTAACCTCTATATAATTCAACAAGCACTCTGAACCTCCACCACTAGAATAACTAAAACTTACATCAATAAGGTTCTGCAAAGAGTTTACCGTAGCTTTTTTCGATCTTACATAATATTTCTTACCATCGCTGTTCTCGTTAAAATTATATATGTGATTACCATTTACTCTTACTGATAGAGTTGTAGAACCAAGTGGTTTACTTCCAATACTCGTATAAACATTAATATCTTTAGTTAAATTTCTATTGGGAAAATCAAATAAAAATGTCTGCTCTGTATTTCTTTCAAATCTTTCGCCAAACCACATTTGCCCCGATTGCATAAAATTAACCTCATCAACTTCATGAAAATCGTAGCTATTAAACGTTTCTATTACAACATCACTATCATCATTAACATCATCCTTAAACTCAATTCTCTTCGCACGTTTCTCCTTTATTGTGAAATAAACAAATGTATTGTCAGAATATATATTCGTATTGTGCCTTGACAAACCAGTAGATGTATTAGTAGTCCATGTAACAGGTCCTTGGGCATAAAACAAAATATAGTCATCAGTATCGAATTTACCGTCATCTTGGCCTATTACATCAATTGCAAATTCAACTAAGTCATCAGAATCATAATCTGAATTCAATTCTTGAAGCATTCCCCCCTTTGCACCAAAAATCGCAATATTACGAGGATCAATGCTAGCAATACTTACGCCTAGTTCAGATGAAATTTGACCCAATAAATTTTGATCAATTTTGTAAACACCACTCTTATCTATAGATATTTTCACCCAATCACCATCAGCCAAAACACTATTATCAACAAACTCAAACTTTTCCTTCTCAATTATCTCTTCATTAGTTTTACTCAAAGCATAGTTATATACTATAGAGAAAGATGATAACAATTTATGATCACTCCCCTTAAGAACTAATCCTTTTATTCGGATAGTTGGCATCCAACCTTTACGACTTTTAGCCCAATACACATTATAACTAAAATCACTCGTGGAAGTCAAAGAATCAGGCTTCTCAGACAATTCTATTGTTAGAAAATGAATATCTTCGAGCTTAACATCTGTTTTATCATCAAAGACGCTATTAATAGGGAGCACAATATCCTCTCCATCTATATAAACAGAAGTGTTATCATTGTAATATGCTTCCCCAACAGCATCATACTCCCA
>JAGLEB010000079.1 GCA_023145275.1 Flavobacteriales bacterium
TGAGTAAACAACTTTTCCTTTTTAACGCCAATTCCGGTTGAATTTTCACGACACAACCAATAAGGTCAATAAAAACATCCTTTGGAGAATATTGCAAAGTATTGAATCAGCACATAATAATGGAAGATATAAACCTGTCATGTATTAAATTTTAGGTGATTACAATAGGTGCGAAACTTTAGTAATTAAATAATATTAATTTTGTAGATTATGTTTCTCTTAGGAGATGATTTTATTATATAAATATTATGAAAATATCAAAATATAAAACATTGAAGACTTTAGGCTTGTTTTTCTGCTTGGCGCTATTTTCTTTTTCATCTATCGCTCAGGATAATGCACAATTTCAGAGAGATAGTATACTTAAAGAAAGTTATAAAGAACTTGATATAAGTCAGATCTCAACACTGTTATCAAAAATTAAAGTTAATTCGCTCGAGGTTATCGAAGGACTAGTAAGTGGAGCAGATATTAAAATAATTGAGATAAGAAATGATAAATTAATTAGTGCTTTAAGTGTTGATTTAACCGAGCATCCTGCAAGTAGAAAGGGTGATAGTAGAAGAAGGTTAACAAATGACCTTTTGTTTTGGAAGCAGCATTTAATATTGATTGAAGAGAAAATTTCGGAGTTGTCAATCCTAGTAAAGGAAGCCGAAGATAGAATATCTGAATTAGAGGATGACGAGAAAAATGTAAAAATAATAAAAGAACTTATTGTTAGTGAAGGTTATTCTACTGCAATAGTTAAAGGTGTAAAAGATGATCTGAAAATTATAAGAAACTCCAAAAATCTTGCTATTGAAAATAAAGACGATATACTTTTTTTGCTAAATTCAATATTAGATATCTCATCTGAGATTACTGAAAGAATTGCTATAACAGATATATCAATCGCCGATCAGGAGGAGAAACTCTTTGTTTACAGATTAGATAATTTATTTACAATAGATTATCTAGATGAGGAAAATTGGAATTCAGAATATACTGTAAAAGAGTTTTTTAAGAGTGAATTAGTAAGCCTTAAATCATATGTTTTCTTGAACTATGGTTCCTTTTTCTTAAATATTTTGGTGATTATTGGTTTTGTAACTGGTTTTTCTTTTATTAATAATAACTATAATGCTGTAGAGGGATATAAGACCTCGATTTATAAAAAATATTTCATTATTTTGCTTAAACGGCCTATAAGTTTGGCTTTCTCCTTAGGTATATTTTCATCGGTATTGATATATTCTAATATGCCACTTTTGCTAAAGGATATCTTTAGGTTGTTAATATTTGTACCTTTGTTGTTCACTCTTCAAGGTCTGCTAAATAAACGTTATCACAAATATATTTACGTACTTATTTCATTAATTATTTTACATCTAGTATATATACTTTTTCCCGCCGGTAAGCTTACGTCGAGGTTGATATTGATTGTTGTTTCTATAGTTGAGTTTATCGTAATTATTGACTTCATTAGAATTCAAAAAAGAGAGTTTATTCAGTCTATAATACTTCGAAATGGTGTGTACTTTGTTAGCATGCTTGCTTTAGGAATGGTTGTTATTGGCTTTTTGAGTAATGTAATAGGCTATGCGAAAATTGCAGAAACAGTTTTGTTTATGGTGTATCTAACGGTGTCTACCATAGCTTTGTTAGTTGTAACAGTTATTGTATTCAATGGCTTTTTATTTTTAATGGTTAGGGGAAGATATTCTGAAAAGATTAATGCTGTAAAAAAGAATAGGGATATTATTATTTCTCGAGTTACAAGGCTTATAAATTTAGTGACTTTGTTGGCAATTATCCATTACGTATTGCGTATGATAGGGGTGAATAAATTTGTGTTAAATGGAATAATTGATTGGCTTGAAATGAAGAGAACAATTGGTTCTCTTACTTATACCACTGGAGGTTTTATCTTGTTCTTTGTTGTAATATGGCTGTCTACAGTTATATCTAATATTGCAAGGATAATATTAGAGGAAGATGTTTTAGTTAAGATGAAATTAGAAAAGGGACTTCCTCATACCATTTCGGTGATGGTGAAGTATTCAATTGTTACTATTGGAGTAATTATTGCGATGACATCGTTGGGCTTGCCTTTTAGTGAGTTTGCAATGATCTTTTCTGCTTTTGGTGTTGGTATTGGTTTTGGTTTACAAAACATTATCAATAACCTTGTTTCTGGAATGATTTTGTTATTTGAACGGCCTATAAAAATTGGCGATACAATCGAGGTGGGAACATTGCTCGGAGAAGTTAAATCTATAGGTATAAGATCTAGTAATATTAGAACCTTCGATGGAGCCGAAATTATTGTGCCTAATGGGAGTCTTATTTCTAGGGAGGTTATAAACTGGACTCTTTCTGATCAGAGACGTAGGATAGAATTAATAGTAGGAGTGTCATATAGCTCAGACCCTAAACAGGTAAGCGATATTCTTATGAAAGTTATTAAGACCCATCCTGATATTGTTTCTTACCCATTACCTTACGTGTTTTTTAATGAGATGAACTCGAGTTCTCTAGACTTTAGAATGTTGTTTTGGACTTTAAATTTTGATGATTGGATTAGGATAAAGAGTGATATTACTTTCAGTGTTTTTGAAGCTCTTTCAGAAGCGGGAATCGAGATACCTTTTCCTCAGCAAGATCTACATCTGCGTACTGTTGATTCTGAGATTTTAGAGAAGAAGGCCTGATTGATAGCTATCATCACATTTTTACATCATATCGACTGTAGCTTTTGCGAAATGGAGATATCTCGACTACGCAAAGGCTTCGCTCTATATTACAACATATAAACCTCCGAATGTCCGCAGGCCCTCGGAGCGTTGGTTAATATAACACTCAGAGGTTTTCAAAGCTCGGATTTTTGTCATCCCTCCATTGGAGTTTTTGTATAAACAAACTTATTCCTCGATATTATAAACCCTTATATTACAGGTGTTACATGCGTTTGAAATATGTGTATATTATTAGAATCCAGACTTTTTAAATCTCAAATTTATCTATTGATAGGTGGTAAGGAATATAGATATGTGAGTTTATTACTCTTCAAACTTTGTTAAAAAATCGTTAATCGGTGTTCCTTGTTCATTATTCTTTTTTAACATCAAATTTATCTATCGATAGGTGGTAATGAATATAGATATGTGAGTTTATTACTCTTCAAACTTTGTTAAAAAATCGTTAATCGATGTTCCTTGTTCATTATTCTTTTTTCTAACATCAAATTTATCTATCGATAGGTGGTAATGAATATAGATATGTGAGTTTATTACTCTTCAACCTTTGTTAAAAAATCGTTAATCGGTGTTCCTTGTTCATTATTCTTTTTTCTAACATCAAATTTATCTATCGATAGGCGGTAAGGAATATAGATATGTGAGTTTACTACTCTTCAAACTTTGTTAAAAAATCGTTAATCGGTGTTCCTTGTTCATTATTCTTTTTTATAACATCAAATTTATCTATCGATAGGTGGTAATGAATATAGATATGTGAGTTTATTACTCTTCAAACTTTGTTGAAAAATCGTTAATCGGTGTTCCTTGTTCATTATTCTTTTTTCTAACATCAAATTTATCTATCGATAGGCGGGTAAAGAATATAGATATATGAACATATTACTATTCATGCTTTGCTCTGAAAATAGTATTCTTTATTGTTTTGGCGAAATTGCATTTTGGGTGTATATACAATGTAGATTATAACTCAGCCCAACATATAAACCTTCGAGTGTCCGCAGGTCCTAGGAGTGTTGGTTAATATAACACTTTGAGGTTTTCAACGCTCGGAGTTTTGTCATCCCATCATTGGAGTTTTTGTTTAAACAAACTTATTCCTCGAGATTACAAAACTGGCATTTTGGGTGTATAAATACAATGTAAATTAGAACTCAGTTGCTGTGTTTGTTGAGAAGTATAAAAAAGAGGCTGTACAAATTTTAGTACAGCCTCTTGATGTTTATTATAACAATAATATATGTTGAATTAAAGTTTAGAAAGCCAGTTTCTAACATTTACTTCTGAATCGATAATGTTACGTAGTTCGCCTATTGCCACTCGTTTTTGTTCCATAGTATCGCGATGACGAATTGTTACCATATTGTCCGTCAATGTGTCGTGATCGACAGTGATACAAAAAGGTGTTCCATTAGCATCTTGCCTTCTATATCTACGACCAATAGCATCTTTCTCGTCATATGTAACGTTGAAATCAAATTTCAAATCGTTGATTATTTTTCTAGCAACCTCTGGTAGTCCATCTTTCTTAACTAATGGAAGAATAGCAGCCTTATAAGGAGCTAATACTGCTGGAAGTTTTAGAACAGTTCTTTCGCTACCATCAGCAAGCTTTTCTTCGATCAAGGAATTTGAGAAAACTGCCAAGAACATTCTGTCCACACCAATAGAAGTTTCAATCACATATGGTATGTAGTTTTTGTTTAATTCAGGATCGAAAAACTGAAGTTTCTTACCTGAAAATTTTTCGTGCTGCGACAAATCAAAATCAGTACGTGAATGTATTCCTTCTAATTCTTTAAAGCCGAATGGGAAGTTAAACTCAATGTCTGCAGCGGCGTTAGCATAATGTGCTAATTTGTCGTGATCGTGAAAACGATAGTTGTCCTGTCCTAGACCTAAAGATAGGTGCCATTTCATTCTACTCTCTTTCCATTGCTCATAGTATTTCATATCATCACCCGGACGTACAAAATATTGCATTTCCATCTGCTCAAATTCGCGCATACGGAAAATAAATTGACGTGCAACTATTTCGTTTCGGAAGGCTTTCCCTATTTGAGCAATTCCAAAAGGAATTTTCATACGCCCAGATTTTTGAACGTTTAGGAAGTTTACAAAAATCCCCTGTGCAGTTTCGGGTCTTAAATACAAATCCATTGCCGACTCTGCAGAAGCACCTAACTTTGTTCCGAACATTAAGTTGAATTGCTTTACATTTGTCCAGTTTTTTGATCCTGTTTCGGGGTCAGCAATACCTAATTCCTCAATTAAGATTTTTACATCCTCTAAATCTTCCTTCTCTAAAGAAGATCCCATGCGCTCAAGAATTTCTTTTTGCTGCTGCTTATATTTTAATACTCGTGGATTAGTAGCTTCAAATTCAGCCTGATCAAAAGCATCGCCAAAACGCTTAGCCGCTTTCTTGATTTCCTTCTGAGCTTTTAAATTAAGTTTTTCAGCATAATCCTCGATAAGTACATCTGCTCTGTATCTTTTATTTGAATCTTTATTGTCTATCAATGGATCGTTAAATGCATCAACGTGACCTGAAGCCTTCCAAACCTTTGGATGCATGAAAATAGCAGTATCTATACCTACAATATTTTCGTGCATCTGAACCATAGCTTTCCACCAGTATTCTTTAATGTTTTTTTTGAGCTCAGCACCATTCTGCCCGTAGTCATAAACAGCACCTAGCCCGTCATATATCTCACTAGATTGAAAAACGTATCCGTATTCTTTTGCGTGCGAAAGCACCTTTTTAAACTTGTCTTCACTTTTAGCCATTGTGGAATATATATTTGTTTAATTAATGTATTTTTTAAGAATTGCGCAAGTTAGCTATTTTTGTTAAGTACTTGAGATATAATTTTTTTTTGTTGACCTAATCTATATACCACTTTATCCCTATTGTACAATGCTGTTTTTTGAAAAACATGCATTTTGATACCTTAAAATATATGCTATCTTTACAAATTGATATAGTAATTTTTTTATGAACAGTATTAGTCTTATATGTTGTTAATTCATACATAAATAGACAATATAAATATATAAGTAATGGGTTGCAACGGTTGTACTCAAGGAGTAAATGGGCTACCCGAAGGTTGTAGGAGTAATGGTGTATGCAGTACCGATGGAGGTAATAAGCTCACCATATTCAATTGGTTGTCGGCAATGAAACTACCGACTGATCAGGAAACTTTTGATGTAGTAGAAGTAAGATTTAAAAATTCGAGGAAGGGTTTTTATAGAAATGTTAATAATATAAAACTTAATGTTGGGGAGGCTATTGCTGTAGAAGCATCGCCTGGGCATGATATTGGTGTGGTTTCTTTGACCGGCGAACTAATGAAAGTTCAGCTGAAAGAACGACACATAAAACAAGATGATGTTTCCATTTTAAAGGTTTATCGAAAAGCTACTCAACGCGATTTAGATGTTTGGAAGATTTCTCGTGATAGAGAATGGGAAACCATGCTTACCTCTAGGAAAATAGCCCAAAGAGTTGGCTTGAGAATGAAGATTTCTGATATTGAGTATCAAGGAGATAACTCAAAGGCCATATTTTATTATACGGCCGAGGAGAGGGTTGATTTTAGAATTCTAATAAAAGAGTTAGCCTCTACATTTTCGATCCGTATCGAAATGAAGCAGATTGGCCTACGTCAAGAAGCTGCAAGACTCGGAGGAATTGGGTCGTGTGGAAGAGAGCTTTGTTGTTCTACGTGGTTGACAGATTTTAGGTCGGTAACTACTAGTGCCGCTAGATATCAGCAACTTTCGCTAAATCCACAAAAACTTGCCGGACAGTGTGGAAAACTTAAATGTTGTCTTAATTTTGAGCTTGATTCATATTTAGATGCTTTAAAGGTGCTCCCGTCACCAGAGATTATGCTAAGAACTGAAAAAGGGAGAGCATTTTTTCAGAAAATGGATATTTTTAAGGGAGTATTATGGTATTCGTATCAAGAAGAACCAATGAATTGGCATCCAATACCCGCATTAAGTGTTAATGAGATTATTGCTATAAATAAAACTGGAGAGAAGGTTGCATCTTTAGAGGAGTATAGTGAAGAAATTGTAACGGCAAAGAAGATAGATTTTCATAAAGTTGTTGGGCAAGACGATCTTAATCGATTCGATAATAAAAAAGAAAAGAATAAGAGAAAGCCTAATCAGAGGAATAAGAGACGTGGTGTTACTCTTCGAAGTAGAAAAGATCAGAAAGATGTATCGAAGGATACTGCTCAGAATAGACCTGCTAGACCTAATAAGTCACCTAAGCAAGGACAAAATGAAGCAGGTTTAAAAACGGAAGGTAAAGAAACGAATACTAGACAACCTAAGACTCCTAGACCTTCGCCAAGAGCTAACAAGCAGCAAAGAGCTAGTTCTGAAAAGCCAAGAAGGTTAAATGCGCACAAAGATGAAGGTGTTGATAAACGTCAAAAATCTGATAGTGCTGCTGGAGAGAAACCTAAACCTAAGTTTAATAGAAATAGGAAGGCTGGTTTTAACAAAAAGACAGATGAAAAAAAATCTAAGCCTGAGAGTCCTAAGCCTGATAGTTCTAGTAAAAAAACAGATAGTTAATAATTGAGCAGTATTTTATGAAAATAATATTTAAATTTATTTTGTTGCTGCTTGTATTGAGTTCTTGTGATGAGAATGGTGTTTATGATAACTATATTCATGTTTCTGACTCTACTTGGGATAAGGATAGTATAATTTCATTCAAAATCAATTTAGACGATACCTTGGCAAAGAATAATGTGTTTTTGAAAGTTCGAAATACTGTTGATTATGAGTTTAGCAACTTGTACCTTTTTACTGTAATTACGTTTCCTGATGGTCGTGTTTTAAGAGATACTCTTGAATATGAAATGACATCAGACGAAGGTAAATGGTTAGGAGAAGGGATGTCGGGAGTAAAAAGTAACTTACTTTTTTATAAGAAGAATGTTGTGTTCTATGAGAAAGGCGAATATATCTTGAGTGTGCAACATGGTATGAGAACCGATAAACTTGAGGGCATTAAAGATGTAGGATTACGAATTGAAAGAGAATAAAAATTAATATAATGACTAAAGTTAAGAAGAAAAGTGGACTTGCCAATAGTGTAATACTCCGTTTTACTATTTATTTTTGGATTGTTTTTGGATTAGGGCTTTTATCTATTTACGCAGTCTTTTATGGTGCATCTAATGGTTGGTTAGGTGAACTTCCAACATTTGAACAAATAGAAAACCCAGAAAGTAACTTTGCCTCTGAGATATATTCTTCAGATGGGGTTGTTATAGGTAAGTATTATGACGAAAATAGATCGCCAGTAAAATATGACGAATTATCGCCATACTTGGTAAATGCTCTTATCTCTACAGAAGACGAGCGTTTCAGAGAGCATTCAGGTATAGATTTTAGATCTTTAGCTAGAGCCATTGTTTTGCTTGGAAAAGGTGGAGGAGGTAGTACTATAACACAGCAGCTTGCTAAAATGTTGTTCACAGGTACTGCATCAAGAAGTTCGGTTGATAGAGTAAAACAAAAGATTAAAGAGTGGGTAATAGCTGTAGAGCTTGAGCGTCAGTATACCAAGGATGAAATAATAATGATGTATTTCAATAAGTTTGATTTTAATTATCTAGCTGTTGGAATTAACTCTGCATCGAAGATTTATTTTAATACTACGCCTGCGGATTTAAAAATTGAAGAGGCAGCCATGCTTGTAGGAATGGCTAAGAATCCGTCATTGTTTAATCCAAGGAGAAGAGAAGAAATGACCAGGAACCGTAGAAACACTGTTTTTGCGCAGATGGAAAGAAATGGGTATATGGATCAAACTACTCTCGATTCTCTCTCAACTCTTCCTATTGAATTGGATTTTAGTCCTGAAAGTCATGACAAAGGTATTGCTACGTATTTTAGAGAATATCTCAGAAGTTATTTGAAGCAATGGGTGAAGGATAACCCTAAAGCTGATGGGAAAAAGTACAATTTATACCGTGATGGATTGAAGGTTTATACAACAATAGATTCACGTATGCAGAAATATGCTGAGGAAGCAGTAACAGACCACCTAACTAATTTGCAGAGAGTATTCTTTAAACTTCAGAAGAAGAATAAGACGAGACCTTTTAATGGTATTTCTGAGGAAGAACTCGATAAGATTATGAATACTTCTATGCGTCGTTCTGTGCGTTATCGTCAGATGAAAAAGAATGGTACATCGGCTGATTCTATTGATATTGCGTTTTCTACTCCTAGAAAGATGAAAGTCTTTTCTTGGCAAGGTGATATAGATACTATAATGTCTCCAATGGACTCATTGAGGTATTATAAGTTTTTCCTAGAGCCAGGAATGATGTCTATGGATCCTGAAACTGGTTTTGTTAAAGCTTGGGTTGGAGGGCTTGATTATAAGTATTTCAAATACGATCACGTAAAACAAGGAAAAAGACAGGTTGGTTCTACATTTAAGCCATTTGTATATGCTTCTGCTATTAGTCAAAATCACTATTCTCCTTGTTACGAAATACCAAATACTAGGGTTACTTTTGAAAAGGAAAAATTTGGTTTAGAAGACGATTGGACTCCAGAAAATGCTGGGGATGAATATGGAGGAATGGTTTCGCTAAAATACGGATTGGCCAAATCGATGAATAATGTTACTGCTTACTTGATGAAGCAGATAGGGCCAAGGCCAGTAGTTGAACTAGTTAAAGATATGGGAGTAAGTGCCAATATCCCAGCAGTGCCTTCTATAGCATTAGGTACAGCCGATCTGTCAGTCTTTGAGATGGTGGGTGCTTATGGTAGTTTTGCTAATAAAGGTATATACACTAGACCTACAATGATTCTTAGAATAGAAGATAAGAATGGTGTGGTAATAGATGAATATGTTCCAGAAACTAAAGAGGTTATGAGTGCTGAAACTGCCTATGTTATGCTAAGTTTGATGCAGGGAGTTACAAAATATGGTACAGGTATTCGACTGAGGACTCATGGAGCTAGATATCCTAATAATGCTGTTACAGGATACCCTTACGGATTTACAAACCCTATTGCTGGTAAAACGGGTACTTCGCAGAACCATTCTGATGGGTGGTTTATGGGTATTGTTCCGAATTTGGTTACAGGTGTATGGGTAGGAAATGAAGATAGATCTGTACACTTTAAAACAATTACATACGGACAAGGAGCAACAACAGCTTTGCCAATATGGGCTATGTATATGAAGAAAGTTTATGCTGATGAAGATTTAGATATTAGTGATGGCAATTTTGAAGTGCCAGAAACAGGTGTAAGTGTAAACCTTGATTGTGAGAAATCTAAAAAGGAAAAGAAGCTTGAAGTAAATATTGAAGAAGAGGAATTTTAAGAGTTGATATATGACAGTGTATACTGTCTGGACATAAAACGAGGGCTTAAGTTATTAACTTAAGCCCTCGTTTATTTTATTGAATTCAGTATGTAAGTTCATATATATGATGATGGGTTTTCGCCACAAAGTAGCAATCTGCTACATAAGTTATTTGTTTCTCAGGCTTTAAGCTGCCCTTTCAAACGATATAAGATACAAGTGTTTATTGCGTCAAGGCCTTACCATTGACCAATTCAGTTTTAAAATCATCTTTTGATTAGCATGTATAATAGAAAAACAATAATCTTGTAAAAACTA
>JAGLEB010000008.1 GCA_023145275.1 Flavobacteriales bacterium
ACTTATCTAGCGATAGGCAGCCAAGAAATATAGGTATATGAATATACTACTATTCATGCTTTGCTCTGAAAATAGTATTCTTTATTGTTATGGCGAAATTGCATTTTGGGTGTTCCTATACAATATAGATTAGAACTCAGCCTTTTCTGGCTAAATATAGCAGTACACTACATTGGGTCAACGTCTATAACAAATCGCACAGATCTAAATGATTTTATCTCCTGAAAATGCATAAATACTTGTTTTATAAACTTTTTACTAGGTTCTAAATCTTGGTTATTCTTTATTTTTATCAGTATATTTTTGTTGTATTGATTTCTTACTCTTGCAATAGATGGATATTCAGGCCCTAAAACAATTGCCCCCTTTAGTGTGCGTAAACTTTCAGCAACATGCAATGATACACTATCTACTTTTTCTTTATCTCTGTGGCGTAAGGTTAATTTAATCAACCTGAAATATGGTGGATAATAATAGCTTCTGCGTTCAAAAAGCTGATCTTTTACCATATCATCAAACTTATTTGCCGAAACCTGCTGAATAATCTGGTGGTATGGATTGAAAGTTTGAATAATAACTTTTCCTCTGTCTCCTTTACGTCCTGAGCGCCCTGCCACCTGTTCCATTAGCTGATAAGCTCTTTCGTGTGCTCTAAAATCTGGAAAATTCAACATATTATCGGCATTCAGTACTCCTACCAAAGCTACATCATCAAAATCTAGTCCTTTAGTAATCATCTGCGTACCAATTAGTATATCAATCTCATTATTTTCAAATTTCTGAATAATATCTTGGTAAGCATATTTTTTTCTAGTGGTATCTAAATCTAAACGAGCCACATTGGCACCTTCAAATAATTCTTCTACCTCTTTCTCTATCTGCTCAGTTCCTAGTCCCTTCGTATTTAGCCTCGGGCTACCACATGATTTGCACGATCGAATCATAGGCATTGAATATCCACAATAATGGCAGCGCAATTGATTAGAGTGATTATGAAAGGTAAGAGTAACATCACAATTAGGACACTCTACCGTAGTACCACAAGTTTCGCATTCTACAACTGGCGAATAGCCTCTGCGATTCTGAAAAAGAATAATTTGCTTCTTAGCCCTTAAAACTTCTTCCATTTCAAGAAAAAGACGTTCACCAAAATGCTTTCTCATTCTTTTCTTCTTATGGTCTTCTTTTATATCTGCTATTTCGATAAGAGGCATTTGAATACCTCCATATCTAGAATTAAGACTCACATATGCATACTTTCCCAGCTGTACATTATATACCGATTCTAATGATGGAGTGGCTGATGCTAACAGTACCTTTGCTTTGTGAAAATGAGCTAAAACAATAGACATATCTCTAGCATTATACCTCGGCGAAGGATCGTGTTGTTTATAAGAACTTTCGTGTTCCTCGTCAACAACTACTAATCCTAAATTAGAAAAAGGTAAAAACAAGGATGATCGTGGCCCTAAAACCACCTGATGTTTTCCAATATTCTCATTGACAGTATTCCAAACTTCTACTCTTTCGTTAGCATTAAACTTAGAGTGATATACCCCCACTTTGTCTCCAAAGAACTTAACAAGCCTATTGATCAACTGTGTTGTAAGAGCAATTTCAGGAACTAGAAAAAGTACTTGTTTTCCTAAGTCTAACTGTTCTTGAATAAGTTTAACATAAATTTCGGTCTTTCCACTCGATGTAACTCCTTTTAGTAGAACTGTACTTTTATTCTCAAACCCTTCCTTTATTTCTACAAAAGCTTTCTCTTGAGCCTCTGTCAATATTTTTTGTTTTTCAAGATTTTCATCAGACTTGCTCAATCTAGAAACTTCAGAACTATAAATCTCAAGAATATTCTTTTCTATCAAGCCTTTTAAAATTGCATGACTAGAATCTATCGATTTCAATAAATCTATTGCTACAACTGGCTTTTGTGTTTGAGCTTTTACACTCAAGAATTTCATCAGCAATTCGTACTGTTTTTTCGCTCTACCCAATGAAGAAAATACTTTTTGCAAATTCCCCTCAGCTTCCATTTCACCAGTCAACCTTAAATATTTAACCATCTTAGGCTTGTACCTTTCCTTTATTTCTTCAACAGGTGAGATAACACCGTTTTCTATTAAAGATTTTATGGTTGGTAATGGATTTTTTTTAGAAATTATTTCTGCTACTTCCTTTATTGTGAGAGCATCCTGAACACTCAAAGCCTCATATATTAAAAATTCATCATCCCCGAGGACTTCAGATTTTTCATCTTCAAAATCAGGATTTCTAAGAAGTTTAGTTTCACTCTCTAACTTTAATGACGAGGGCACAACATTTCTGTAAACTTCGCCCATATTAGACAAGTAGTAATTAGCTATCCACTTCCAAAACCTTAATTGTATAGAGTTTACAATAGGATTTTCGTCCAATACTTGCTCAATAAATTTAGCTTTGTGGATTAGTGGTTCGTTGTGATGCTTATTCAATACAATCCCTGTGTAATATTTTGTTTTACCAAACTGCACAACAACTCTACTACCAACAGAAATTAACAAAAATTCGCTTTCCGTACATTGGTAGGTATAGTTTTGCTCTAGAGGAACGGGAACTATTATATCTAAGAAATACTTCAAATTAAATTACAGAATTAATAGGTAAAAGTAGTTAATTATAACAAAAAAAACACCTTTTCTAAATAATGAAAAGGTGTTTTTTTTATATCCAATTTTGTCTAGAAGCTATACTACCAAATAAGTACCATCTTCACCAAGAGTATCAGCAAAAGTTTTTATAGACTTACTGCTTAGAGAGTGCATCAAAGCATTTCTGAATGGCTTTATATCGTTATGCAAAGGACAAGGTTTCTCATCAGAGCACTCTTTTAATCCCACCGCACAGGAGCTAAATACACTAGGTCCATCAAGTACATTCACAACAGTAATCATTGCTTTACTCGCATCTTCCTCTGTAGCAAAAAAACCTCCATTAGGTCCTTTTATTGAATGTATTACATTTTCTCGAGCAAGCTTTTGAAGAATCTTACCCAAAAAATGACTAGGAATCTCCAACTTAGCTGCAATAGGTTTTATCCCACAACGCTTAGTTTCAGTACTATTAGCTGCTAAATATATAACAGCTCTAATACCATATTCACAACTCTTTGAAAACATACAATCTATCTATTCAGTTACATTCAAATATAAGACTTTTTTGTCTTTAGAATGAACATTTTAAACACTAAGTATTCTTCTCTAAAAACACTACTACATTCCCAGTACAGCCTTTCCTTCAGGTGAAATAAGATCTGGAGTCCAAGCTGGTTCCCAAACAAGCTGAACATCAACCTTTACATCAGCAATATTTGCAGTAATTACTTGAGCGGCATTTTCCATAATGGTATCTCCAAGTGGACATCCTGGTGTAGAAAGAGTCATTACAACCACTACATCATTTCCATCAACTTTAATATCATATATCAATCCAAGATCAACAATATTAACATCAACCTCAGGGTCCATAACTGTTTTTAACAGTTCATAAATTTTATCTTCCATATTATTCTATTTAGCTTTTATATATTCTCTTTTGCATGTATGTTTCTAAAAACACATTTAAAAAGATTCGACAATAAATTAAAATTTAGCTTTGTGTCTTATTATTTTTATCACATTATAATTATACAGTATCGCCGTTACAAAAAAGAAGAACGATCCAATGTACATAGCTGGCTTAAATCCTAGCAATACCCCAGATATCAAACCTAAGAAACCAATTGCAAAAGTGAAATAGTGAATTTCGGCTACCTTTTCGCTGTACAAATCTTTTGGCATAGGAGTTTCTCCTTTTCCCATCTTCCCTCTATATTCAAACAACCACACAATAAAAGGCAGTGTTTTATATGTTT
Source organism: Flavobacteriales bacterium (assembly GCA_023145275.1). Lineage (GTDB taxonomy): Bacteria > Bacteroidota > Bacteroidia > Flavobacteriales > JADGDT01 > JADGDT01. Next base: position 3,896 of record JAGLEB010000008.1, read on the forward strand.
GTCCAAGTAAAAGTGACGTGATAAATCCTAGCAAAATACTTAAACCATAAACTAGTACGGAACGTTGCGAAAAATCAAAATCATCTCCTATTGTAAAAGGTGCAATCATTGCAAATGCTATCGGGAAGATTAAAGTTATTATAGATAATGCTGAATGTTGCATACCTATATCTAAAACCTTCTTAATTCTATTTCTGTAGGCATCAACTAAAAAACTTACATAGCTTGCAATACCAGCTATAATAATCAATGCCGTAGCAATTATATAAAATTTATCAAGTCCCATAAAAAAAACTGTCGCAAGAGCTACAAGTCCTATATTTATAGAATATAATGAGAAAGACAGCTTCTTTTCATTAAGATTATGGGTAACCAAAAACATTGGGATTAACCTACTAGAAACACCTATTATCAATAGTAAAAACCAGCCTACCATTCCAAAATGTGCATGAGCTTTCAAGAAATCAAGGTGATTAACGTCCATAAATGAATCCGTTAGCTGAAATACTAGCAACAAACCAAAAACTGCAGTAGTAAAGAACCAAAATATTGCAGAAATAATAAACTTTGCCGCAATCAACTTTCTTTTAGCATTAAAAGCACTCATCATAATATTGTATGAGAACAAAGAAATAGAGATAAACATCAATGATCCCCCAATTTGGAACAATAACATCTGATTATATAAATCCCAAAAAGCGAATACGAAAATTATTATCGAAAGGCCATAAATGAAAAAATTGACTTTTGCCAAGCTCTCATTATGTAATTTCACGTCCAAAACTACAGGGACTAACTGATATAAGGCTCCAAAAATTATCATAGAAATCCACCCAAGTGTTGTAAGATGAACTAAGGCCAACAATTTAGGATTGAAATAATGCCCTGCAATATCAGTTACATTAAAAAGTAA
>JAGLEB010000080.1 GCA_023145275.1 Flavobacteriales bacterium
TAAAGATTCACCCGTGTGTCTTTTAAAAAATATACTAATGTAGTTTTTAGACATATTGAAAATTTTAGCCAAATTTTCAATTTTCATGTTTTCACTGTTGTAAACATTAAGCCTTATATATGAGAGAATATCTTTCACTCTACTATTTTCTGAAACTTTTATTGGAGTATCAATTGTCGAACTGTTATTGATATTTCTCCCTATTAAATTCAGAATTAAACTAAGCGCATCTAAAGTAATATCTTCGTTGTAACTATCGTAGTTGTGGTGTTCTTTTAATATTATATCTACTAAATTAAATAAATTATTTCTATCGGTCTCGTCATATTTTATTTGAGAATGTGTAATGATGGGACTGAAAATAATATATTCCATCTTTTCTATCCATTTAGGATTATTGTTAAAATCTCCATTTTTGCTAAATAGTAACTCCGTAAACTTTAGGTAGACAAAACTTGAGTGTTCTTTTATATCAAAAATATGAAACTGTTCAGGGGAAATTAAAAAAATATCTTTTTCGCCGTAGTTATATTCTATATTGTTGATAATGTGTGTTCCTATTCCTTTTTTTATAAAAATTATCTCAAAATAATTATGATTATGAAGGGGATATGTCCAAACATCCGTATTGATTTCTAAGATTTCGAATGGAATATATTGTTTAAAGCGATTCATAAAGTAAAAGTACAGACTAATGATGGATTTGTACAGTATTGAAATATGTTTTTAATAATAAATTTGCATTGTAAATAATAGAGATATTAATATAAACACAAAATACGATGAATAATAACTTGTTTGAAACTGTAAAGCTTGGAAACTTAGAATTGCAAAATAGAGTAGTAATGCCGCCAATGACTAGAAGTAGGACCATTGAGGGAGATGTTCCTTCAGATGTAAATGCAAAATATTATTCTGAACGCGCTAGTGCTGGTTTGATAATCGCTGAGGCTACACAAATTTCGTTACAGGGGCAAGGATATTCTTTAACGCCAGGAATTTATACAGATGAACAGGTTAAAGGTTGGAAAATAGTTACTGATGCCGTACATGCAAAAGGTGGAAAGATATTTTTGCAATTATGGCATGTTGGTAGAGTTAGTAATCATCATGTAAATGGTATGCAGCCAGTTGCTCCAAGTGCAATCTCTGCAAAAGATACTAATGTGTATGTGATGAAAAATGGAGAAGCTAAGTTTTTAGCAACAGAAACTCCACGTGAACTTTCAGTAGAAGAGATTCATGAAATTGTTAAAGATTATGTCTCTGCGGCAAAGAACGCTATTAAAGCAGGATTTGATGGAGTTGAGATTCACGGTGGAAATGGATATTTGATAGACCAGTTTTTAAGGAGTAATTCAAATAAAAGGACTGATGAGTATGGTGGTAATATTAGTAATAGAGTTCGTTTTGTTTTAGAAGTAACAAAAGCTGTTGTGGCGGCAGTAGGAGCTGATAAAACTGGAGTGAGACTGGCGCCGTTTATTACTGCAAAAGATATGGGTGACCCTGAAATACTTTCTGCTATAACTCTTGCAGCTAAAGGATTAAATGATATTGGAACTGTTTATCTACATCTTAGCGAAGCTGACTTTGATGATGCTCCTGAGATTCCAGATTCTTTTAGAATTGATTTAAGGAAAGCTTTTAGAAATACTATAATTGCAACGGGTCGCTATAATCTTAAAAGAGCACAATATATGTTGGCAACTGATTGGGTAGATATGATTGGTTTTGGTCGTTTGTACATTGCAAACCCTGATTTAGTGGAGCGTTTCAAAAATGATGGTCCTTATAATAAGTTAAGAGCTGAAGGTTGGTTTGGCGGAAATGAGATTGGTTTTAATGATTATCCGAGTCTTTAATGTAATAATTGATAGTGTTGGTTACGAGAATTAATGAAGTTATTTCATCATTTTGAAGGAGGCTTTTAAAATTGAAATGTAATTGATATAAGTTAAAATCAAGAGATAGAAATATTTGTAAAAGAGAAAGATTATGAAAGCAATTGGATTTATGACTTCTTTAAATATTGATGAGAAGGATAGTTTTATTGAGATTGAAATAGATAAGCCCAAGCCTCATGGTAGAAATATATTAGTAAAAGTAGAAGCTGTATCAGTAAATCCTGTAGATTTTAAAGTAAGAGCAAATAGTGCAAAAAATACAGTTTTAGAAAGGCCTAAAATTATCGGTTGGGATGCTGTTGGTGTAGTAGATGAAGTTGGAGATGAAGTTGTATTATTTAAAAAAGGAGATAAGGTATTTTATGCTGGAGATATCACTAAGCCAGGATCAGACTCTGAGTTTCACATCATAGATGAAAGAATTGTAGGGATGAGTCCTAAGAGTATTTCTAGTGAGAAGGCTGCTGCTATGCCCTTAACAACTTTAACGGCTTGGGAAGCATTGTTTGAAAGGTTAAAGTTGAATATTGGAGAAAACGATAATAAGTCTATATTAATTATAGGTGGTGCTGGTGGAGTAGGCTCTATAGCAATACAGTTGGCAAAAAAAATTGCTAATCTAGAAGTTATAGCAACTGCATCAAGAAAGGAAACAATTGATTGGTGTATAGAAATGGGTGCTGATGTAGTTGTAAATCACTATAATTTGGTAGAGTCTGTTAGAAATTTAGCTTATAAAAATGTTGATTATATACTTAATCTTGCAGATATCGATTTTCATTGGGAGGCAATTTGTGAGCTGATAAAGCCTCAAGGACAAATTTGTGGTATTGTTGAAAATACAAAAGAGTTAAATATGGATGTGCTTAAGCTTAAAAGTGCAAGTTATGCTTGGGAATTAATGTTTACAAAATCAATGTTTGAGACAGAGGATATGGTTGAGCAACATCATATCTTAAATTCTATTTCTACATTAATGGATGAAGGAAAAATAATTTCTACTCATAAAAATACTATTAATGGTTTTTCAGTGGAGAGTTTTAAAGAAGCACACAGCTTATTGGAATCTGGGAAATCAATTGGTAAAACGGTTATATTGTTTTAATTTAGAGGAATGTAAAAAAAAATAGTTTGTAGAATA
>JAGLEB010000081.1 GCA_023145275.1 Flavobacteriales bacterium
TGCGAAACTTTAGTTAATTACTTTAAACATTATTTTGTATTACCTTAAATCCGCAAATGGATTTCTCCAAGAGTGGCAACTTACAACAGGGATTAATGCTTGTCAGAATCTAACCTGCACTTTCAACGCATTACCATAAGCAACATTATATTACGTCACGGAGTTGCATTGACCAATTTTAAATGGCTAAATTATAATAATAGCCATATGCATTAAAGACATGTAAGACCTCTATATATAAGGGTTGTCATATCGAGCGAAGACTTAGCCTAGTCAAGATATCTCCATTTCGCAAAAGCTACAGTCGATATGACGTATAAATGTGATGATAGGTGTAACTCACCTGTTAAAATAAGCCTTTAAGCCTTAACATCACTTCTGTACAAAACTTGATTCATTAATTATACAGGCTAACTGAGACTGTTGTGTTCAACAAATAAATTAAGTTATATTTTTACAAAAAAAACTTTTTACTTTCAACTTTTGATAGTTACATTTGCCGCAATAATTTTTTATCATCAATAATGGGGACACCGGTTAAGCCATATAAAAAGTCTGAATTAGGAAAGAAAGAGCAAGTAGCTAAAATGTTCGACAACATTTCGCCAAAATACGACTTCCTAAATCATTTTTTATCTATGGGAATAGATATTCAGTGGAGAAAAAAGGTTGTTAAAATGATAGCTAAAACTGAAGCTAAATACATTTTAGACATTGCCACTGGTACAGGAGATCTAGCAATTGCTATGAGTGGCTTAAATCCTGATAAAATTATTGGTCTCGATTTATCTGAAGGAATGCTGAAAGTTGGTCGAGAAAAAATTAAAGCTAAAAATTTAGATTCTCTTATCGATATGATTCAAGGAGATTCTGAAAATCTTCCTTTCGAAGACAATACTTTCGATGCTATCACCGTTTCATTTGGTGTAAGGAATTTTGAAAATCTAGAGAAAGGACTTAAAGAGATTCACAGGGTACTGAAACCTGGTGGAACTTTTATTATTCTTGAATTTTCTCAACCACAGAAGTTTCCTATGAAACAACTGTATAGTTTCTACTCGAAACACATTTTGCCCACTTTCGGGAAAATGATTTCTAACGACAGTTCTGCATATACGTATTTACCGGAGTCTGTAGAAGCTTTTCCTTATGGAAAAAAATTATTGCGTATTATTAAAAAAACAGGCTTCATTGGAGAAAAAGCAAAAGAATTAACTTTTGGAATCTCTACAATATACAGCTCAGTAAAGTAAAACATTGAACAAACTTACCTATGATTAAAAAAATACTTATTGCACTAATTGTACTACCTGTTTTTTTTGTTAGTACTTCTTATGGCCAGCAGAAGAAATTTAAAAACATACAAAATTTCGATAAGAACAAATTTCATTGGGGCTTTTATTTAGGATTGAATACTTTCGATTTTAAGTTAACACCGAATGAAGAATTTGGAATGACCGACACACACACAACTGCTGTCACTACTGAACCTGGACTAGGTTTCACAGTAGGTCTTATTGGAGATATGCGTCTTAACGATTATATAAACCTTAGGTTTGAGCCGGGACTAAGCATTACCGGAAGGTCTATTATTTATGATGAGGAACTATATGGTGATCTTAGTGAGGAAGAAAGAACTCTTAATATACATTCTACTTATGCTTCTTTACCAGTATTAGTTAAGGTTGCCGGTAAAAGAAGAATCAACATTAGACCATACTTTATCGGTGGTGGAAGTTTGAACTTTGCATTCTCAAGTATTCAAAATGGAGACGGATCTGATAAAGAAAGTGAATTTAAATCTACTAAAACAGAATTGTTTTGGGAAGCCGGTGGTGGTATAGATTGGTATTTACCAATGTTCAAGTTATCAACTGAGATAAGAGGTGCCTTTGGCATAAATGATATTTTAGGCGGATCAAAATCTAACGACCTAACAGACCCAATAGACAAGCTACAATCTAGAGCTGTATTTTTCGTTTTAAAATTTGAGTAAAAATGCCTTAACTTTGTCGAAATTTAATATTCGACAATAATGCAAAAAGAACTCCAATTAACACTGAGCCCAAAATCTGCTGCCGATGAGTGGTTGATAAAAAAAGAAGCTGCAAAAAAGCTTGGAGTGTCATTTGAGCGAATAAACCACATCCGACAAATTAGGAGATCTATTGATGCTAGAAAGCGCACGATAAAAATAAATATGCTTATCGAGGTTTACCTCGATGGTGAAGAACCGAAGGCTGATGATAGTTTCACAATAAACTACCCTAATGTTTCATCAAAAAAGCAGGTAATTGTTGTTGGTAGTGGCCCTGCAGGAATGTTTGCAGCTCTGCGCTTAATAGAATTAGGGTATAAACCAATTGTACTCGAGAGAGGAAAGGACGTTCAAACTCGTAGAAAAGATCTAAAAAAAATAAACCAAGACCATATTGTAAATCCTGAGTCTAACTACTGCTTTGGCGAGGGTGGTGCTGGAACTTATTCTGATGGCAAGCTATATACACGTTCAAAAAAACGGGGTAACATTAGCCGTATTCTCGATATTCTTATCGCCCACGGAGCCATTGAAGACATTAAAGTAAACGCACAGCCGCATATCGGCACCAATAAATTACCTCACATTGTAAAAGCTATTAGAGAAAGCATCGTCAATGCAGGAGGAGAGTATCTATTCGACCAAAAAGTTAGTGATTTTATTATTGATGGTAATCGAATAAAAGGAGTAGAAACTACAAGTGGAGATAAATTCTATGGCGAAGGAGTTGTATTAGCTACGGGCCACTCTGCAAGAGACATCTACGAAACCTTACATCAAAAAGGAATATTGTTAGAGTCCAAATCATTTGCAATGGGAGTGCGTATAGAACACCCTCAAGAATTAATTGACTCTATACAATACCACTGCGATTTGAGAGGACCTTACTTGCCAGCTGCTGCATACAAATTAGTATCACAGTCAAACAATCGAGGTGTATATTCGTTCTGCATGTGTCCGGGTGGATTCATTGTCCCATCGGCTACTGCGCCAGATGAAGTTGTTGTAAACGGAATGTCTCCATCTACAAGGCACAACGAGTTTGCAAATTCTGGGATGGTAGTTTCTATAGAACAGGAAGACCTAAAAGATTATCAAAAATACGGTCCATTAGCAGGAATGTACTATCAAAAGGCACTAGAGCAAATGGCTTTTATTGCTGGAGGAAAGACTCAAGCCGCTCCAGCTCAAAAAATGGTTGATTTTGTAAATGGGCGACTATCTACAAAACTCAACGGCACTTCATACGTACCTGGTCTAAATTCAGCTCCATTACACGAATTACTACCTTCGGTGATAGGAAAACAATTGCAAAATGGCTTTAAAGATTTTGGAAAGAAGATGAATGGATTTCTAACAAATGAAGCCCAAATTTTAGGAGTAGAATCAAGAACTTCATCGCCCGTAAGAATTCCTCGAAATAAAGAAACGCTTGAACACCCACAAATAAAAGGCTTATTCCCTTCGGGCGAGGGTGCTGGATATGCTGGTGGTATTGTGTCTGCAGCTATTGATGGAGAAAGATGTGCAGAAGCTTTAATAAGAAGTCTTTAAGTATATAATGGAGACAAAGAAAAACTTATTGCTTATTGGTGGCACGAAACAAAACATTGGAAAGACTACTTTTACTTGTGATGTAATTAAAGCATATTCTCCAAATAATAAAATAATTGCAATAAAAACATCCTGTCATTTTCACGGTATTCTCGATACTGATATCGTGATTGCCAACAACGATAAATTTGTAATAGTTAAGGAAACCGTTACAAATACGGGGAAAGATAGTGCGAGGATGCTTGGCTTAGGTGCTAATGAAGTATATTTCATTCAAAGTAAGGATGAATTTATAGGCGAGGCATATTCTTTTCTCGAGAAATATTTTGACAATAATTCCCTAATAATTTGTGAATCTGCTAGTCTGCGATCTTATATAAAATCCTCAGTATTTATAGTTCTAAAAGCTAGTGAAGATGAAAAAATCCCCGATAATAAAACAAACCTTCACAAAGCAGACATTTTTGTGATTGACTATCTTTCAAAAGTGGAAAATATTGATATATTTGTCGAAATAAGGCATAATTGCTGGAAATTAACGAATAAAAAATTATCATGTTAAAAAAATTACTCGGATTATTAATACTATTATCACTCTCTATTACGTCGTATTCTCAACACAGAAGAGGCTCGCAAGTAAATTTCAAAGAATCAGGAAAGAAACAAGAACCATTATCAAAACAGTTTGAAACAAAAGAAAGACTGCTTGAAGTGGGCTTAATTGCTTCTTATCAATTTGGGGGTAAATTTTATGCTTACACAAATAATTTCGTTGAAGAAATACGAATTTCAGATGGTACATCGTACGGTATTACTGCAAGTATTGCATCTAAATGGAATACACGAGTAGAGCTTGCTTTTAGCTGGCAAGAAACTAGTATGTACGGAAATGGTACTAGTGATTGGAGAGAAGGAGTGTCTATAAGATACTATCAAATAGGTGTTATTAAAGAAATGCCTAATGGAAAGATAATTCCTTATGGTACTATTTCGATGGGGGCTGTACAAATTGACTCGGAAAATGATAGATACTCTGACGAATGGAAGTTTGCAATTACATTAGGGGGTGGATTAAAATACTATTTAACCGATGCAATAGGTATTAAACTTGAAGCTAGAATGATGGCACCAATTTCGTACGGTGGACTTTACTTAGGCACAGGAGGCTCAGGTGTAAGTGCTGGTTCTGCAACAATGCAAGGTTATTTTGGAGGTGGACTAACTTTTGCTCTAGCTAGATAATTTTATCATACTATTTTCTAAAAAAAAAGTTTAATTTTGCACTGCAAAAAAAACAATACACAATGAGCAAAATACTTGTAACAGGTGGAACTGGATATATAGGATCACATACAGCAATTGAGTTAATCAAATCTGGACATGAAGTTTTAATTATCGACGATCTTTCTAATTCTAAAATAGAAGCACTTGATATTATTGAAAAACTTTCAGGCAAACGACCTGTTTTCGAACAATTTAAACTGAGAGATAGTGCAAAGGTAGACGACTTTTTTGAGGAATATGATATTGATGCTGTTATACATTTTGCAGCTTCAAAAGCCGTTGGCGAATCAGTTGCATTCCCAATGAAATATTATAAAAACAATTTAGTTTCTCTGGCTAACGTTGTAGATGCTATGTCGGTTAATAATGTGAAAAATATTGTTTTCTCTTCTTCTGCAACTGTTTATGGACAACCTGACAAACTTCCAGCTACAGAAGAAACTCCAATATTACCTGCAGAGTCTCCTTACGGAAACACAAAACAGATTGGAGAAGAAATGCTGTTAGACCAAACAAAAGCAAGCGATACTTTTACTGCTATTGCATTAAGATATTTTAATCCTATTGGAGCTCATGAAAGTGGCGAAAATGGTGAATTGCCAATGGGCACGCCTAACAATTTAATGCCATTTATAACACAAACAGCTATTGGCCTTAGAGATGAGCTTAAAATTTTTGGAGATGATTACAATACTCCTGACGGCACAGCTGTAAGAGACTACATCCACGTAGTTGATATTGCAAAAGCTCATATAAAGGCAGTAGAAAGAATGATTGATGGAAAAACAGAATCTCAGTTCGAAGTGTTCAACCTTGGTACAGGTAAAGGATTTTCGGTAAAGCAAGTAATAGAATCATTCGAAAAGACTACTGGTGTTAATCTAAACTATTCTATTGCTCCAAGACGTATTGGCGATGTTGAACAAATATACGCTTCAACAGAAAAGGCCAACGAAATATTGGGATGGAGAGCAGATAAAACTCTAGACGAGATGACTCTTTCAGCATGGAAATGGGAAAAGCACTTAAAAGAAAATAAATAATTTCATAAAAAAAGCGGATAATCAAATTATCCGCTTTTTTTTATCCTATACATACAGGCTAACTAGTCACAATAATTATTTTTCTAAGCTTTCGGCAAAGGCTTTAGTATAATATTTTTTCCAATTTCCATCTTCATCAACATAAATTAAATATGCATCTAATTCAGGGTGTTTCTTCAAAAATTCTTTTGTTTCGTTTAATCCCATAGCCATAAAGGTAGTGGCATAAGCATCAGCAAGAGTACAGTTCTCTGCAATTACGGAAGCACTCAACATATTACTTCTACTCGTGAAACCAGTTTTAGCGTTGACTGTGTGTACAAACTTCTCTCCAGTAAGCGAATCAATTCTGAATCGTCTATAATTACCAGATGTTGCCATAGCTTTATCAGTGATATCTATTATCGCCGTTAGAGGTCTTTCATCTACATCATCAGGTTTCGGATCATCAATTCCAATTCTCCAAACTGCGCCATTAAGTTTATGTCCTTTTGCAACAATCTCCCCTCCTATCTCGATTAAGTAGTTATTAACTCCAATCCCGTCAAAAAAGACTGCCACCCTATCTAGTGTATATCCTTTAGCTATAGCATTAAAATCTATTTGAGTTCCTTTTAAGTCCATATGAAATCTTCCATCTGACAAAACCCTAGTCTTGTCAAGCCCAACAGTTCTCATCAATTCAGCAACTTTACTTTTAGTTAAGTCATTTAATTGCCCCTTAGGTCCAAAGCCCCATGCATTAACAAGTAAACCAATCGTAGGATCGAACATTCCATCGGACTCTTCCCAAACCTTTATAGAGGTATTATATACATCAACAAACATATGATCTACAACTACTGTAGTATCTCCTTTATTAATTCTTGAAATATCAGAACTTGGTACATAGGTTGACATCGACTTTATAATTGCCATATAAACACTATCTATCTCTGGCTGCAGATTCTTATCAGAATCTGACAAGTATTTTATATGATATGTTGTCCCCAAGGTAAAACCAGAAAGCGAATGAACAACTAAGTCTTTATCTTCGCTACAAGATGTAACGAACACTCCCAAAAATAATAATGCAATAATTCTAAATTTAATTCTCATCTTATATTTCTATTAATCCATTATATTTCACAATATAACCACTATCCTTACTCAATGGTAAAGTCATATCTTCAGAATTGGCAAGTCCCACCCCAGCAAAAAGTAGCTTTGCATTTTTTGAAACAGCATGATTCTTAAATGTTTCCATCCACATTCTGTCATACTTTTCAGGTTCTTCAGGAAAAACACCAACTTTAACAACTACAAAAACTAGTTCTTCTCCTTTCAATTTCTTGACAATAAACTGCGGGTTTTTCTTCAATTCACTATTAACTGCAAGAAATTCATATCTCAACTTTTTTAGATCTTTACCAACAATATTCATTCCCAAATTATGAAGCTCTTGTTTATTTAGTTCAGACATTTTACCTATTTTTATTATTTCATTATTTTTTCGCATGATAATTTAACAATATCCAACAATAAGCATTGAATAAGAATCATGTGCGAAATTAAATATAAATTATAATAAAATGATCTTTTTAGCACTCAATGATCGGAGTAAATTCATTAACTTGCGTCAACAACTAAAACACTTATCACAGTGAAACTGAAATGATAGTTTCACAATTAAAAATCACATTTACCATATGAAAAACCAACTAGATAAAATAAAAAATAAGATTTCAAAAAAGAAAAATATTTTTAAACAAGTAAATGCAGATAGCCCTAGTAATTTGAGTAACTTTTTTCAGGCTTGTGGAATTAGAAAAGTTAAATTAGACGCTAGTTAATTCTTGCTTATCTTACTGAAAACCATGTAATCATATTTATTTTTTAAGATATTTAGGGAAGCTCTAAGTAGTTCTTAGAGGCACCCTTAAATTAGTGCATTATATGTTCTAAATTATTATTCTTTTTTATTAACTGAATTTATTAGCAGCTTACCCTTAATCATCTATAACCTTAAATCCGCAAATGGATTTCTATTACAAAACCACCTGCGGATTTAAGGTATAATAAAAACACCAATCTCTTCGCTGAACTAAATTAAGTCATAGACTAGATCAATTGCACTTCACATTTACTTACCCCACTGGAATACAGGTGAAAATCAACTTCATTCTTACTAAACTATTCCTAGAACTAATTTATGAGAAATGATAAAGTACATCTAGTATTACAAGAGACACTAATTATTATGAAATTCTTCATCTGTATTTCTTGAAACAATATTTTTGACGTAATTTTGAACAGATTAATGAAATTACACAAAACACTTTTTCAATACATATAGCAATGAAACTAGGAAAAAGCTACAAGGAAATACTTCCAAATATTTCAACATTTATTTTTGATGTTGACGGGGTACTAACTGATGGATCTGTAACACTATTGCCAGATGGTTCTCAAATCAGAAAAATGAGCACTAGAGATGGTTACGCTCTTCAATTAGCAGTAAAGAAAGGATTTAACATCATAATTATTTCGGGTGGAAAAAATGAGCAAGTAAGAACAAGGTTAGAAGGCTTGGGCTTGAAGATGATTTACTTGGGAGTGAGTGATAAGGTTGACAAACTAGAAGATATTCTAATTGAGAACGACCTAACGAGAGACGAAATCATCTATATGGGCGACGATATGCCAGACTATGAAATAATGCAAGAAATTGGCCTTGCTACCTGCCCTAAAGATGCTTGTTCTGATATAAGATCAATATCTGATTATATTTCGCCTTTCAATGGTGGGTATGGATGTGTAAGAGATATTATTGAGCAGACTATGAAAGTACAAAAGAAATGGAATGATACTTCTAAAATTAAGGTTAGATCGGTATAGTCGTACTTATATCCCTAACATTTTAATTAGAGCCTATAAGAACTAAGAACAATCAAATAGTTCAACAATTTAGCAGTTAAACACAAGTATGAAATACCTTAAATTAACAAGATGGAAGAATCTATTAATGATTGCTTACATCTTTATATTAATTAAATTTTTCTTTCTGGAGTCATTAAATATTCCATCGTTTCTCAACAATTTTAATTTTGCACTATTCGTATTAAGTATACTTTTAATAAGTGCTGCGGGATACGTCATAAATGATATTCACGATGTAGGGATAGACAAAATCAACAAAGAAAACAAAGTCATTGTCGACAAACATATCACTAAAGATAAAGCTTATAATATATACTTTGCATTAAACCTTACTGGCCTAGCTTTAGGCTTCTACCTATCATATTTAATCAATCATATTAATTTTGCTTTTATCTATGTTGCATCTTCATTACTATTATATCAATATGCTTCGAATCTAAAAAAAAGCATACTGATTGGAAATTTGTTAATCTCTGGATTAGCAGCTTTAAGCGTATTCACAATTGCATTATATGATTTACTACCGGCGATTAACGACGACAATGTTGAAGTAATCGCTCAGTCATTTAAGGTTATAGGCAGTTATTCGGGATTTGCTTTTATCATTACTTTTTTAAGAGAAATAATAAAAGACATTGAAGATATTGATGGTGACAGAAGGTTTGGAGTAAAAAGCTTAGCAATTGTTTTAGGTGTTGATACTACAAAAAAGATTGCTTCTACCCTAGCTGTTTTACCTTTATTGACAATATTCTACTACTCCCTAAATTTCTTAAATCAACAAACATTATCCATCACTTATGTAATGGTTTTTATAGAAATTCCACTTCTATACTTTATAATTAAGGTAAATATGGCGAAGAATAAAACCGATTTCTCTAAGCTTAGCAGCCTCTTAAAAATAATAATGTTTACTGGAATAACATCTATTCTCATATTCACATTAATCTTAAAATTTAATTATGTTATCTAATAACAACGCTGATAAGAAAAAAATTATTCTTGCGTCGGGATCTCCTAGACGACAACAGTTTTTCAAAGATTTAAATTTAGATTTTGAGATTAGATTAAAAGAAATAGAAGAGAGCTACCCCTCAAATTTAAAGAGGGAAGAAATAGCAATTTATATTTCAGAAAAAAAAGCTAAAGCATTTGACAACATTCATGAAGATGAAATAATTGTTACATCTGATACTGTTGTATGGATTGAGGATGAAGCCCTTGGCAAGCCATCAAACAGAGATGAGGCATTTTCGATGCTAGTTAAGCTATCAGGTAAAAGCCATGAAGTTATAACAGCTTTTACTCTAAAAACAAAAAATGCTACAATTAGTAACTTTGGTATTACAAAAGTGTATTTTAAAACTCTTACTGAAGAAGAAATTGGATATTATATAGACCATTACAAACCTTATGACAAAGCAGGAGCTTACGGCATACAGGAATGGATTGGCCTAATAGGAATAAATAAGATTGAAGGTTCTTATTTTAATGTTGTTGGACTACCTGTCGACAAGTTATACAACAACCTACTGAAACTTCTTTAGCCTCGTAGCTTTGAAAATATTATTCAACCTTAAATCCGCAGGTGGTTTCGTTATGAAAAGCTGTAAAGTATGCTAGTATTGGTTTAGCG
>JAGLEB010000082.1 GCA_023145275.1 Flavobacteriales bacterium
TAATAGAAATCCATTTGCGGATTTATGGTTCAATATGAAAATCACTTTTCAATTCGTTAATTACATTTTTTATAACAATAACTAATTGAGAAACTAGTCCATCTAATTTATCAATATCTGTTTGATTATTACAAATATTTTCTACATCTCTCACCACCTGCTTTAACGCTGAAATCCCCATAATATCGATAGATGGTTTTATCTTATGCGCTTTTGCGGCTAATTTATTGTAATCTGAATTTTCAAAAGCTTTTTCAATTTCTATTACCTGCATAGGAACATGCTCGACAAAGGTCAATACTATATCTTTAATAAAAGCTGCATCCCCTTCAGCAAGCTTCTCTAGCTCAGTTAATTCGTAAAACCTATCCATAATATAAACGATTAGCGGCTATAAGAAAATCCAAATCTTTTCGTTGAACTTGAAGTTTTCTTATACGCCTAAATAAAACATAAGTAAAAATCTAAGAAATACTAATTAGACATCTCCATGTTGAAGCATTCGGTAGATTGTAGATTTTCCAATATCTAATTTACCAGCTACTTTTAAAATATTATTATCATATTTATCTAAGTAGAACTTAATAATACCGTACGTATAATCCTTAAGTGTTTTCTCTTCGGAAAGAAAATCAGACAAATTATTAGCCGATTTAAGACTTAAATCATCCGCATCAATTAGATTACCTACCGACATTACCGCAGCAAGTTCTATAATAGCTTTTAACTCTTGAACATTACCTAAAAACGAATTGCTCAACAACTTTTCAACTGCGTCAGGCGACAGTGCCTTAACTTCCATATTGTTATCCTTTACAAAGGTTTGGATAAACTTATTTGCTAATATTATTGTATCATTCTCCCTATCTCTCAATGGTGGAACATCAATAGGTATTCCCATTGTCCTATAATAATGTTGCTCCTTAATCTTGCCCCTAGCCACTAACTCAGTCAAAGGTCCATCGTAAGAAACAATTACCTTAATATCTAAAGGTGATGGTTCTACTCCACCAACACGAACAATCTCATTATGTTGAAGAATTCTTTGAATATAATACTGCAATTGCTGATTTACATACTCAAAGCCTTCAATATAAACTGTTCCTTGATTAGCTCTTTCCAGAAGGCCTACTTTCACAAATCCATCAGCACTTAAACTTTTATCAACACCCAAAAGCTCCGTATCTATATTCCCAGGGCTAATCGCTCTTAAATCAATCGAAATAAAAGGATGCTCCTTTCTCGATGAGTTATAGTGAATCGTTTTTGCAATCAATCCTTTTCCAGTTCCAACTTCGCCATGAAGAGAAACATTAATATTAGCATTTGCAGCCTTCACAATAGTTCTATGAACTTTTTTCATAGATCCACTTTGACCAATCAGATTCTCAAACAAATATTTTTCAATTAGTTCTTTCTGCAATCTGTCAACCTCAATTTTATGGAAAATTTCATCTTTAATATTACTAATCATATTATCTAATCTCCCAATTGTCTCACTGTCTTTTACAACATAATCGTAAATCCCTTCTTTCAAAAGAGACACAGCAATTTTTATATCTTCTTGCCCAGATATTACAACAACAGGAGTATTAATATTTCTTTTTAATACACTATCCAATAACTCCTCAGCAGAAATATCAGGAAGTCTATAAGCTATAGTTATTATCGATGGTTTTTTATATAAGTTTTTCAACAACTCCCCACCTGTAGAAAAAACTTCAACAAGGTGAGTTTTATCTTCCTTAAATTTGTTTTCAAGAAGTTTTGCATAAGCTTTGTCGTCCTCAACAATAAAAATTTTTATTTGTTCCATAGTAAATATCTTAATAAATAAAGTTAGATGCTCAAATAAGAGTTCTATTCCTTTCATCTTTTAAAAGAACAGACACTCTAAGCAAAAGAAGTTTAATAATCATTATATATTTATTAAAAAGATATACTATAACTATTAAAGAACTTTAATACCAATCACATTTCAAGAAGTCCAATAATCTATTTTGTAAACTATAATTGCCATTACATGCAATATACGTACAAGGTCTCCTTTTTCGTAAACTCATTCAAAATTGAGTTACAATTAATGCAGTTAGATTCTTAAAGATAATATAAATTATGAGAATTATGCTCAGATTTCTAAATAGAAAAACGACAATTTTATATTGAAGAAATTACTTTATTCTTACTTTAAATGCTTCTTCACCCTGCACAACGCCTCTAAGTTCATCATTTTCGACCACTTTAGAGACACCCGAAGGGGTTCCTGTAAAGATTAAATCACCTATTTTTAGTGTGAAAAATTCTGAAACATGAGAAATCAATTCGTCGATTGAATTAATCATCAAGGAAGAATTTCCTTTCTGAACTACTTCTCCATTCTTTTCGAGGCTGAATTCAATGTTTGAAATATCATTAAATTTACTTTTATGAAAGAATTTACCGACTACTGCCGACCCATCAAAAGCTTTTGCTTTCTCCCAAGGCAGACCTTTTTCTTTCAATTTCTGTTGTAAATCCCTTGCAGTAAAATCAATACCCAATCCTATTTCGTCATAATATTTATGAGCAAACTTTTTATCTATATACTTCCCTACTCTATTTATTTTCACAATAAGCTCTACCTCATATTGCAAATTATCAGAATATTCTGGGATAAAAAACGGCATTTTTTTAGGCAAAATAGCAGTGTCGGGTTTTAAAAACACTACTGGATCTTTTGGTATTTCATTACCAAGTTCATCGATATGATCGACATAATTTCTACCAATACAGATTATTTTCATATTTCAACACTACATCAAATTCCACATATTAAACGCCATTATATAGGCTGACACAAGTAAAAGAACAACTCCGGGTATTGCATAATAGTCCATCCCTTTCACAAGCCTTAAAGAAAACATAAATGAAAGAGCTGAGAAAAACATACTTGAAAAGGCTATAAAGGAAGTGTATTGAAACAACATTGGGAAATAGCCCACAAAAGTAGAGATAGCATCAGTATTATTCTCTGAAGAAAATAATGCATTTAGCCAGAACAGGTGAATTATTATCGGAAATATTAATAATAAAACTGCCCAGAAAAAATAGAATTTCTTACCAACTAAACTAAGCATTATATCTTTTTATTAAATTTACTCATCAAATCAGAAAGTTTCTCCTGCTCGCTCCTCTTATTGGCTGCTTCTTTATCTGCCTTATATTTTTCGAACAACTTCTCTAATGTTTTCTTCGTATATAATGGAAACTGCGCTCCCATCATCCAACCGTAATAACCTGGTTCTTTATCGAAAACATCAACTAACAATTTACCTCTGTGCTTGCCAAAATTAATTACTTCCTCATTTTTATCATTGTAAACAATATGACCAACAAAATCGACATTTTTACCGCGAGAAGAAAACTCACTTAAAAAGCCCATATCATTTTTTAAATCTTCGGGATATCTATCTAACTGTGCTAATAGAATTTCGTAAGTAGCTTCTGTATCAGCAGCTGCTGAATGAGCATTTGTCAGATCTTTTTCGCAATAAAACTTGTATGCTGCCACAAGTGTACGTTGCTCCATTTTATGAAAAATATTCTGTATGTCGATCAGAACATTATTATCGAGATCTAAATCTATTCCAGCTCTCAAAAATTCCTCGGCAAGAAGTGGTACATCAAATTTGTTTGAGTTAAAACCTGCAAGATCACAGTCTTTAACCATTTCGTAAACAAGTGGAGCTAGCTCATTAAACGTTGGTTCATTCTCAACTTTTTCATTAGTAATGTGATGTATTGCAATTGTTTCTTCGGGAATCTTCATCTCTGGATTCACCAGCCATGTTTTACTCTCCTTAGTCCCATTTGGGAATATTTTCAATATAGAAATCTCAACAATTCTATCTTCTGCAACTTTTAATCCGGTTGTTTCTAAATCAAAAAAACAAACAGGTTTTGTTAATTTCAAATCCATTCTCTACTAATAAAACGTTAATTGATGTCTTAGGCAAGCATCTAAAAGTGATACGCGAAAATATTAAAAAAAATGTCATACTTAACAAAAAAACAACAAAATATCACACCACTTTAGCATATAAAAGACACTCATTTGTGGGTACAGCCAACATCATATCTTTTCAAACATATCGTTTTAACTAAATATTGAAAAATATGAAAGATGTTTAATATATGAAGCAGCCTACTGGCAGGGATAGCAGCGGCAGCTTTTGTGATAGAAAATATATTTTTAGCAACAAAAAAAGAGCGACCAACGGAAGCTCCTTTTTTTGTTTTTATTCTGAAAACATTTTATATCCCAAAACTATAGCGAATAGCCCGTTAAGCCAGCCTACTAAAATTCTCTATCACTATCAAAAGCTTCTAAATACTCTGCTACTCTTTTCACGAACATACCTCCTAGGGCACCATCAACTACACGGTGATCATAGGCATGAGAAAGTATCATTTTATGTCGTATAGCAATTACATCTCCCTCGGGAGTTTCAATAACTGCTGGCATTTTACGAATCGCTCCAAGTGCCATAATTGCGACTTGAGGTTGATTGATTATCGGAGTACCGCTAATATTTCCGAAGGTACCAACATTGGTAACTGTATACGTCCCTCCACTAATATCATCGGGAGAAAGCTTATTAGTTCTAGCTTTTCCAGCTAAACCATTTACTTCTTTGGTAAGTCCAATAAGATTTTTTGAATCTGCATTTTTAATTACTGGAACAATTAAATTACCACTAGGCAAGGCTGTAGCCATACCAATATTAATATCTTTTCGTCTGATAATTTTATCACCATCAACCGAAATATTTATCATCGGAAAATCTTTAATCGCCTTTACTATAGCTTCTATAAAAATAGGAGTATAAGTGATTTTTGTACCTTCTCTAGCTAAGAATTGATCTTTAACCTTATTTCTCCAATTAACAATTCGAGTTACATCGGCTTCTACAAATGAAGTAACATGTGGAGAAACTTGCTTAGACATCACCATATGGTCTGCAATTAGCTTACGCATACGATCCATCACTATTATTTCGTCATCGCCTGTCCATGAAACAGTTGGAGACTTACTCACTGGTGCAACAACTGCAATAGTTTTCGCTGCTTGAGGAGCAGGAGCAGTCTTGGCCACCTGTTTTGATCTATTCTCTAGATAACTAAGCATATCTGCTTTTGTAACTCTACCTTCACTCCCCGTACCGCTAATAGAGTCGAGTTCCGAAATAGAAACACCCTCTTTTTTAGCCATACTCTTAACTAAAGGAGAATAAAACCTATCGCTAGTTTCAGAATTCACATCAGCTGACACTGTCTCTTTTGCCTTATCCATCAACGAATCAGTTGCCGAAACAGCCTCAGAGAACTCGCTTTCTAAGGACAAATCATCAGAATCTACACTTCCTTTAGTTTCTATAATAGCAATAGCTTGACCAACTTTAACTACTTCGTCTACATCGAAAAGTTTTTTTATCAAAATACCATCAAATTCGGAAGGAATTTCAGAATCAACTTTATCTGTTGCAATTTCAACAATTGCTTCCTCTGCTTCGATCTTATCTCCAACTTCCTTGAGCCAATTGATTACTGTTGCCTCTGCAACACTCTCTCCCATTTTGGGCATTAATAATTCAATTTGTGCCATTTTATATCTTTACTATGATTCTTTTAATATTAACTAAATAATTTAACAAAAAGAATAATCAACTTAATTTACAATTTGTTACAAATTGCAAATATTTGAAATGAATTACCCTAATCTAAATAATTTCACCGTACAACACCTTCAATAATGCTAGTATTAGTTACTGAGAAATCCATACACTAAAATTAGTCAATCTTTTCTAATACAAAAGCTGTTCTGTTTGGGATAAACAATCTCAACTTGTTTACGTCGTCAATTTTTTGAGTACTGTAAACATAGTTTTTATCGACACGGTTATATCCTCCATATTGCTCATCGTCAGAAGTAAAAATAACTTTATATTTACCCTTCTTAGGAACGTAAAAAGTATAATCTTCAATAGAGTTTTCAGGGTGGAAATTAAATACAAAAATCAATTTCTTCTTCTTGAAAATCAAAACATTATTCACCTCATCTTCATGAAGCTTATCAACTTTCTTTGCATTAAGAGTATTATTTTCAGATATAAGACTCACCATATCTCTATCGAAAAGATCTAGAAATTTATATTTCAGGTGATCTTCACTAGCTAAACTCCACTGACGTCTTGCATAATGGTAACTCCAATCATTTCCTTCTCTTGGGAAATCTACCCACTCTGGGTGACCAAATTCATTACCCATAAAGGTAAGGTATCCTTCACCTCCAAGAGTCATTGTTACAAATCTAATCAACTTGTGCAATGCAATTCCTCTATCTACAACTAAGCTTTCAGAGTGTATACTCATATCAGTATACATAGCCTTATCCATCAACCAAAAAGCAAGAGTTTTATCTCCAACTAAAGCTTGATCGTGGCTTTCGGCATAGGCGATTGTCTTCTCTTTAAACCTTCTATTAGTAAGCTCCCACCAAATATCTCCAACACTCCAATCTTGATCTTGTTTGTGCTTCAGAAGCTTTATCCAATAATCTGGAACTCCCATTGCTAATCTATAATCGAAACCTAATCCACCATCAACAACAGTTCTACAAGCTCCGGGCATTCCACTCATATCTTCGGCAATTGTAAGTGCATTTTTATTAATAGAGTGCACTAAATTATTAGCCAATTGCAAATACATAATCGCCGAATTATTTACCGAATCACCAAAATATTCGTTGTAATCTCCGAATGACGTGCTCCCATGATGGTGGTATAGCATTGATGTTACACCATCAAATCTAAAGCCATCAAAATGGAATTCCTCTAACCAATATGTCAAGTTAGAAAGAAGAAATCTTTCAACTTCAACATTGCCATAATCGAATAATCTAGAATCCCAATCTGGGTGCCATCCAGCTTCTCCGGAGATAAAGTACGCATCATTTGAACCGTCGAACTCGTGTAATCCTTCTGCAAAATTCTTTACTGAATGCGAATGTACAACATCCATAATCACCTGAATCCCTAATTTATGAGCCTCATCAATAAGGTCTCTTAAGTCGTCGGGAGTACCGAAACGAGATGTCGGAGCGAAAAAGCTTGAAACATGATATCCAAAAGATCCGTAATAAGGATGCTCCTGAACCGCCATCATTTGTATTGTATTGTAGCCTAGTTTAGAAATACGTGGTAAAACATCATTCTTAAAATCATTGTAAGTACCTACTTTACCTTCTTCTGTGGCCATTCCCACATGGCATTCGTAGATAATAGGAGCTACTTTTTTTGAGAATTTAAAATTCTTATCCGTCCATTTATAATCCGAATCAAGTATTACCTGTCCACAGAAACTATGATCAGTAGGATCTTGTATTACACGTTTTATATATGCAGGAATTCTATTATGACTACCGCCATCAGATTGTATATTAACTTTTACTAAAGAATAATTTTTAATTTTTCCTGAATATTCAGAATCTGGCAAGAAAACTTCCCAAACCCCATAATCTTTCTTTTCTAAAATATTAGCTTCGGTATTCCAGTTATTAAAATCACCTACAAGACTTAATCTGTGAGCATTTGGTGCCCACTCTCTATACCATAAGCCTTTTAATTTCTTATCGTAATTAAAGCCATAGTACTCGTGAGCTCTTGCAAATTTATTCAGTCCCCCAAAATTACTTTTTAGATAATCCTCGTGATCACTAAGCCAAGTCATCCTATTTTTTATAGTTTCTTTGAATGGCTCTAACCACTTATCATCTTGAATGATTGCTATTTCATTTGAATTTTCTGGAACTTTCATGCCTTAAATATTTTTACCATTGTTATACTAATACTCTACCGATTGAATAAGCAAAATTAATGCTAATCTCCTCTACTACAAATTTACACAATTATCTTCACCTTCAATACTTTCATTGACAAGATTACTTTTTTAGTGTTTTCTCATATGGAATCCTGTTTATAATAGACCTACCCAAGGTGATTTCGTCTGCATACTCTAACTCATCGCCGATTGAAATACCTCTAGCTATTGTAGATGTAGAAATATTATAAGCTTGAATTTGTCTAAAAATGTAGAAGTTTGTAGTATCGCCTTCCATTGTACTGCTTAAAGCGAATATTACTTCTGTTACATCACCGTTTTTTACTTTTTCAACAAGAGAACTTATATTTAAATTCTGAGGACCGATCCCATCCATTGGAGAAATTTTACCTCCTAATACGTGATAAACACCATTGAACTGCGAAGTGTTTTCAATTGCCATAACATCTCTAATATCTTCTACAACGCATACCAAAGATTGATCTCGCCTAGAACTCGAACATATTTCGCACATGTCTGAGTCCGAAATATTATGACAACTTTTGCAATACCTTATCTCCCCCCTAAGTTTCAACAAGGAAGAAGACAAATTATTTGTCTGTTCTACTGGTTGCCTCAATAAATGCAAGGCTAATCTCAAAGCTGTTTTCTTTCCTATCCCAGGTAATTGAGAAATTTCGTAAACAGCATTTTCTAATAGTTTTGATGAAAATTCCAT
>JAGLEB010000083.1 GCA_023145275.1 Flavobacteriales bacterium
TTATGGCTTCCACTTTCCTTTCGAAACAAATTTCTTTATTTTCTTGTCTCCAACCCAAACCTTCTTGTTTGTTTCTATATTAACAAGTTCCATATTTGTTTGGTAAAAAACTACCTTTTTACCATCAACAGCATCCTCAATAGAGCTTATAACGCCCTTCAACATAAAATCGGCTCCAGTCTCGTTACCAATTTGTTTTGTTGTTTCCATACTAGCATTACTCTGCTGCTCAATTCTCTCTTGTCTAATCTCGTCTCTCTCTTCGCTAGACGCAACAAACTCTACTAATCCAGAGTTGATACATGCTTTCTCAATCTCTTTGGTAAATACCTCAGTGTTTATATGTTCGCTAGTCTTATTCTTCACTCTTCCAACAATCAATACAGGATCTCTGCCATTCTCTTGTTTAAAATTATTCAACCAGTTTGCTTCAAACATTTGGTTTACCATTTCTTTTGACACCATTTGGGCATCTACATCATTCCAACGACCACTAATGTCGGCTACTGTATCAGTTTCAACACGTTGAACTTCAATTTTTTTTCCACAAGACGTAAACAATATGGATGTAACAATTGCTATTGAAAACAATATTTTCTTCATAACTATTCTATTTATTAATTACCTTCTGTTCTTAAAATTTTACTAATCAAAAACCCCTTAAATTCATTATCTAATTTCTTCTCTAGGTCGAAGTAAGCTCGCTCTCTTGCTGCGCCATAACTAAGCTGAGATGATCTTCCTTTAGCCGAGTAAGTGCCAAACGAATGATTTTTCAGAATGTGATTTAAGCTCACATCTAAACTCCACATTACAAATTTAGCATCCTGACTAACAACCTCAGAATTATTCATAACTAAACTATAATCTGCCAACAAAAGTGCTTTACTTTTATCTAAACTCACTTTAAAACCAAGGCTTGTAAACTCCTTTTTTAAAATACTGTAAACTTTATCGTCGCTATTGTCGATATATACTTTTACATTCTCTAATATCTTTTCTCTCTCTAATACTAAACTGTGAATTGACTTAAATTTATCAGCAGGCATCGAGCTATTGTCTAATATCCTAAGCTTAGACTCAATAGTATTCACCTCCAACAACATAGAAATCGAATTACTTATCAAGGCAACTTTCGTTAGTGGATCGGACTCTTGTTTTGACGAAATATAAATAGATTTTGAAGTATCTAAAAGTTTACTTCTATCCCTCTGATACATTACCGATGTTTGAGACTTGTTTAAAGTAGCAAGCACATAATATTTTCCAGTTTTAGCATCAAAATAGCTTTCTGAAGTATTAACATTTATTAGGTCTTGATCAGTACTAGTATTTATATCAAACACCTCGCTGTATGTTTGCGAAAAAGAATTATCATCTTCAAGAGTCACTTCTTTTGAACTCTGAGATGATTTTATTTGCACTTCAAACGCTGCAGCAATTCCTTCGTAAGCTTGTTTCTCAGCAATCCCCTTATACTCAGAAACTCCAAGGCTTGACAAATACAACAAATCGGGATAATCATTCTTATAATTATTAATCCACGATGGCATTTCTGATTCTTTATCGGCTACACTTGTTTTCTGCGTTTTCTTTGATGACCCACAAGATATCATCAGCAGACTAAAAGTTAGAAACAAATAAATTGGTTTTATTTTATAAAGCATAACTAACTATTAAATTATTCTTATTTTTTTTCTTCAAACTCACATTCTCACTATAAGTACGTACAATTCTATTGCCTGAATCTAAGTAATGTATATCTAATTTATACTCGCCTTCAGGAAGAACAACTTCTCCAAAATAACAATTATCAGGAAGTGTATTCCACGATCTGATATCAGCAACTTCGGTAGCGCTAGCAAACACAGAGCTAAACACTCCTGCCACTGCAAGAGCCGTATTATCCTCTCCTTTCTCTCGTTTTTTTCGAGCTTCGTCTTGCAATTTATATGTAGCAACAGCTTTTGCTGTAGCCCTAATCAGCGATTTCATTATTATGAAATTCTTCTGTTTATTAAATTGATTGAGGGCAATATTACTAGTATTTTCAACTATATTTAAGCTAGAGTACTTTTTGTCATTTATGAATAATTCAGCCTTTCTTATTCTATTATTTCTGCGAACCATATACGGTATAGATATACTGAACGAACCTACTCTACCATAAAAAGGAATAAATGTTGAAAAAGACCTGCCAGGAGTATTTGAGGTTATACTCATAACTCCATTTGTTGTAACTACATCAAGATTCCAAGGAAGCTTTTTGGCTGTCATACCAGAAAAAGCAAATACATCTAAAACTACTTTATCCTTTGGTTTTATATAGTTTATCTTATCTAAATCTATCTTTTCAAAATTGTAAATATCAGGATATAGCCTCCAAATTTCTTTTATCTTTTTCTTGTCAATTTCTGCTACATCATCTTTGCCATCGTCTCTATTTAAAATAAGACTCATCAATCTTAGAAGGGCAGAATCAGCCAAATCGTATTTCCCCAAATTTGAACTATAGCTAAGCGAATTATCATTTGGATTCTTAAACTCTGGTGGAGTATTTCCTTTTAATTTATCTAATTGCTTTTGATATCTAATTTCAAAAACACTCAATTTATTAATCCCTTGTCTAACCTCCACCATTGCCCCTTCAGGGTCTTTTTCTTGTATAAAGGAAAGTGCTTTTAAGGTATTCAGATATAATACCTCAAAATCTTCACCAGCATAAGGTCGTTGATTATCATTTATTAGATATGTACTAACATTTGCTGTAATACTTTGAGTGTACAAATCTTCTTGATATCTATCGGCTTGATCTAGAAAACGAAAAGCATCCTTTGTATTCCCTCCATAAAAGTTCAGAATACCATTATCCATCAGAAACAAAAGCAAATCTTTTTTCGAATAAGCCTTCTGATCGCTAACAATACTCAAGGAAGCTTCCAGATCACCTTGCATCAAAGATTTTTCAACTTTACTGTAACGCTGTACTCTAGTCTGATTTGCAAAACAAGAGGTCAATAAAACTGCAATAATAAAAAAGGCCATCACGTGAACACCTTTAATTTTGCATAAAAACCTTTTAACCCTATTTCTCAACCCTGTTATCCTTAAAATATATTATTATCCAGTAATACAAAACTCTTGCCAAACTATTATTATCCGATGAGGAGTTTATCTAACATTTCGAAAAGATAAAGATTTGATTTATCAAAATCGAATTTTATACTCATAATTTCAGATTCTCTTTGAATATATTTTGAAGGAATTATTTCATCAGAACCATATTCTACAAAACCTTCAATCTCTTTGTGTCCAACTTCTAAATGAAATTGCAATGCTAAAACTCTCCCAGCATATACAAAACCTTGATTTTCGGTCAATTCAGTACTAAACAATCTTTCAGCACCTTCAGGGATTTCAAAAGTATCGCCATGCCAATGGAATGCCTCAAAAGTTTTATCTATACTTTTAGTCAAGTAATTATCACTTTCGTTAAAGACTTCAAAAAATCCAATCTCTTTTTCCGGTCCAGGATAAACTTTTGCACCAAGAGCATCTACAATAAACTGAGCACCTAAGCATATCCCAAGTATCTTAGCTTCTGTCTTCACTATTTCCTTAAGAAACTCTCTCTCCTTTTTTAACCAAGGAAAATCGCTATCATCATAAATCCCCATAGGGCCACCCATAACAATCAGAAAATCAACATCGAAACTAGGCAACTCCTCACCCAGATATAATTTACTAAGGGAGTATGAGTACCCATTAGAAATGATCCATTCATCTATTTTCCCAATTGTCTCCCACTCTGCATGTTGTAGAACATGAATCTTCATTCCTGAAAGTTGTTAAATTATTTTATTAAAGTGGTAATATCTACCTCAACATCCGACCAAGTTTTACTTATTCCATCTGAGCCTGTATGCTTATCTGCACATTTCTCGTGAAGAGATTCTATAGCGCTAGCTCCATTCCAATTATCTAGCAAAATAACTGTAGAAATTTTCAAACTATCATTTACTAAGGTGTAGCTAAAGTCATTATTATATTCAACATCATTCATCTTAATTGCTACAATTCCTTTTCCATCTTTAGCAGAAATAAAATTTCCGCTTATTGATTCGGCATTGATCATTGCGCCAAAGAAAAACTTCCTAAGTAGAAGATCTCTTCCTTCATTAGCTGTAAATACAGATTTTGTCGAAATTTTAAAACTAGTAGATGTAATTACATCCTCAACAGTTTCGCCCTTTCCACTTTCTACAACAATATCGTTAAAGGTACCTTTTACTGCTATTTTTTCACTTGTTTTAAATGCCCTCCACTCTAAACTTGTACTTCCTGAGTTATTAGAAAGTTCAGAAGTATTTTTGCTATCAGCTTTCTCTATCTCTTTTTTCTTAGATTCTCCAGAGTTACAAGAAATCATTACTAGTACAATCGCTAATAGAGATATTACTTTACTAAAATTTGAAATCATAATGTTGTTTTATATTATTTTTATCAAAAATAAGTGTTTTTATCCTTTAATTGTAGCCTCTATTATCTAAATTTTCTATGGCACTAATCATAAAATATATCAATAAAAAAAGCCCTAGAGTTATCTAGGGCTTAATTTTGTGGGGTTAGTAGTTAAAGGCTTTCTTTCGATAAACATCGCAGATAATCTTCTTTACATTACAAGTGTAAACTTTTTTTTTCAAATCATCAAGAAATATAGACCTAAAAGCGCATTATCTCAGTATTTACAGTGATTAAAGATAGTTTTTATGACCTGTATCATGTATTTTATATTAAATATTGATTTTGACAAAAATCAAGGACTAAGGTGATTGCAAGTTAAATCATAATGTTACATTATTTAGTCTCCATAAGAAAAACACCGATCTCTTCGTTGAGCTTGATGCTTTTATACTCCATCGTAATAAAATAGATTTTTTATACAAAGCACTATTTATAAAGGCTGTATCAAAACCAATTGATACGGACTTTTACATTTTTAACCTTTTAGCTTTTTACATTTATAAAAAAGTGTTTATTTATTGATTAAATAAACACCTGTCAGTACGTTGAAAAATCAAGAGTTTAACTACTCATCAAAAGTATATTTTAAATCGAAATAAGGTCTATTACCTGAAATCGATTCATCAATAAAGTTATTTTTTATAATGTAAATTATTGAATCTTTCGAAGCTAGATAATCTTCTACATTTTTAATTCTTGCCATATTAATATAGTTGAATAATGAGTCTGCTTCTTTTTGTGGAATAAGGATAAGAAAGTGCCTAGTTATATAAGTACTATAATATCTACGAGGTATATTTTCATAATAAACCAAAACCCTGATAATTTTAAGTTATCAGGGTTTTGTTTTTACAAATTATTCTTTTTCTGGTTGATTATCTTTAACCGAAGACCAGTTAGCATGTACTACCTTCCAATTTCCATCTTCCAAATTATATACTGAAGTTGCTTTCCACGGAGTACCCTTAGTTCCATCCTCCAAAGTAGCCTGATACCATAGAGTAAGAATTGCAGCATTGCCGTACACTTGTACCTTTGTATCCATTAAGTCATATTTGTGTGCAGGAAGTTTACCTTCGAGAGATTTAGTGTAATTCTTTATTTCCTCAAGTCCGTCAAGTCTCGAAAACGCCGCGATGTCGTCGAAATATGTAGCATCATCGGCAAAATGCAATAGAAAGCCAACCGGGTCGCCCTGAGACCAATGATTAAGAGCTTCACGCTCAAGATTGAGAATAGTTTCCTCCACATTCTCGTTTGAAGGAGTATTCTTATTATCGCAACATGAACCTGTGACAATTAAAACAGATAATACGAAAGCAAAAAATGACACTTTCTGAACTAATTTAAACGCATTATTCATAGCAAAAGTATTAATGTTAATAATCAAATAAAGATACGAAATGAACAGAAATTAACGAGACACAATTGAAGAGTTCTTTTGAAAAAGGGACTATACTCTAATTTCATTAAAAAACTCCGTATCAAAACCAATTGTTACGGACTTTTACTTTTTACGAAAAGTCACAGGGTAACTAATCTTCACAAACGTGATAGTGACCCCGTGACTCAATATAATCGTTAGCTTTGAACAAGCTCTAATCGTTGGATACGATTAAACTCATCTCCTTTATTACTCTCAACTTCTTCAATGTCATAATCATCCTGAAGTCCTAACCAAAATCTTGTTGAGTTACCAAAGAATTTAGAGAATCTAAGAGCAGTATCAGCGGTGATTCTTCTTCTTCCTTTAATTATTTCACTTACTCTTGTTTGCGGAATTAGTGTTTCTTTAGAAAGTCTGTATGCCGAAACTTTAAGTGGTTTTAGAAATTCTTCTAAGAGAACTTCACCTGGATGTATATTTTTTAGCTTTTCCATTTGTATGTTTTTTAATGGTAATCAATTATTTCTACCTCAAATGCATTTCCTTCTTCCCAAATAAAAATAATTCGCCATTGTTTATTAACTCTTACGCTATAAAACTCCTTTAAACTCCCATCAAGTTTCTCTAATCTATTTGATGGTGGGATTCTCAAATCAATTATACTCTGTGAGTTATTAAGCATTCTCAACTTCCTCCTAGCAATATTCTGAATATCATTTGGTAGTTTTTTAGAACGTATTCCATCCCATATTTTTTTAGTTTCCTTATTGCCAAATGATTTAATCATAATAACTTATTGCGTTACTAACGTCAAAGGTAAGTAATTTGTGTGTTTTTTCCAAAAAACTAAAAAGTCCGTATCAAAATCAATTGATACGGACTTTTATATTTTACAAATAAAACAGTGCTCTATGGAAACTTTTTGTAAATATCTTTCCTATGTTCAAAAGATGCAAATTCAACTACATTTTTAGATAGATAAAATCCAATACGATAATTCCCAGTTTTAATGCGGTATGCTGTTTTATGACCCTTCATTTTTTTACAATTAGAAATGTCATTTATTGTTTCAGCTTTAGATACATCAATCACAGTATCGGCAATATATTTTTTAAGATTTTTGTCTTTTATTTTCTTAATATCTCGTAGGAAAGCTTTGTAGAATTCATATTCCATTACAAACCTAATTCAGATAATACTTCTTTTTTATCAGCAAATCCAGTTTTTTTGGATTCATTCATTTTCATAAGTAATTCTCTATCCGCAAGTTCTTCTTCGCTTATTATTAAAACAGATTTATTTGTAGGCATAAGACTTTTTACAATACCCAAAAGATACTGTCCAACTTTAAACCTATCATCTACAACTATATATTGTTTCATTACATTTTATTTTAATACACTTTGACTGTAAAAGTACAAAAAGAATTACAAAAGTCACGGGGTCACTAATATTAACAAACGTGATAGTGACCCCGTGACTAATTGCATATTACTGAACCCTTCGAGCTTTCACCTTCCAACTTCAAGCTTATTTACTTTCACCTTTCGAGCTTCCAGCTATTTCAAACTAGCCAAACTCTCCTCAATAGTTTTAATCTTAGCTAAAGCATCATCTCTTTTCTTATTCTCTAGAGCTACAAC
>JAGLEB010000084.1 GCA_023145275.1 Flavobacteriales bacterium
TTAAGTACAATTCGCCATTCTCAAAGACAGCATAGCTCCTGCCCTTTACCCATTCGCCAGTGTTAATATATCTAGAACCATTACTCAGGGTAATATCCATGGCTAAATGTCTGTGGCCAAACAAAAAGTAATCAGCATATACTGTTTCCAATTTCCTCTCGGCATATTGTATGAGCCATTCTTTGTCTTCGCCCATAAAAACCATATCTGAATCGCCATTTGCCAATCTACTTTTTCGAGAAAAATAATTTGCAATTCCTACTGCAAAATTTGGATGGAATCTTGCAAAAAGCCATTTCGCCAAAGGATTAATAAAAACTTTTTTCATTCTCTTATACCCTTTATCATTCGGCCCCAATCCATCACCATGACCAAGGAAAAACTTCTTGCCATAAAATTCAAACAATTTAGTTTTGTGAAGCACCGTAACCCCTAATTCCTCTTTAAAATAATCCCACATCCATAAATCGTGATTACCCACAAAAAAAGTAACGGGAATACCCTTATCTGTAATTTGAGCGATTTTGCCTAGCACCCTAGTATATCCTCGTGGTACAACGGAATTATATTCAAACCAAAAATCAAAAAGATCTCCAAGTAAGAAGATGTGTTCAGCGTCCTTCTCTGCCATCTCTAACCATTTCACAAACACTTTTTCTCGCTCGTGACTTTCCTCAACATTTGGCACTCCAAAATGCTGGTCGGATGAAAAATATATTTTCTTTTCGCTCAAATTACTTAGGTATTTCAGAAGTGGTAATATACTTAAAAATGATTATTCATTATCCGAAGCATACCACTCGGCAAAAGAAGTAGCAGTTTCGTAAAGTTTTAAGGAATGCAAAGCAATATTATTCGGTAATATACTTTTTAATCTATCTGAAAAGTCCATTACCATATTTTCGCATGTTGTCTGATATTCAACTTCTACGATTCTCATCGATACAATTCCCGATAGAGCTTCTTTTATATTCTTGTGCTTAGTACTGGTATTTATCATCAAAGAGTGATCTAAGCGATCAACAATTTCCCCTTTAACGATTTTCTTTAAGTCCGAAAAATCAATAAGCATGCCCTGTTTTGGGCTATTCTCATCAGAAATAGCTTCTCCAATAACTGTAACAAACAATTTATATGAATGCCCATGAATATTTTTGCAAAGTCCATCGTGCCCGAATAGAGCATGAGCCATTTCGAAGCCAAACTCTTTAGTCAATCTAATTTTTCCCATAATTCAAAAGCAAATTTAAGTAAAAAAACTCAAGTATATATTTCTCAATCTGCGAAAGATAATATTTCCAAAGTATTATTCAAAAAAAGGTTGACAACAAAGCCAAGCTTTTTTCAAACAATCCACTCATTAAATAAGTTCGACATATTAAAAACTCATCATAATTATTGATATATAAATACTAGAATTAATTTGATATGACTAAATTTGTACACTTAATAAAAGAAAATATATGATACTTTCCATGACTGGTTTTGGTAGAGCTGTTAAGCAAATTCCAAACAAGAAGTTAACAATTGAGATAAAAACACTAAATAGTAAACAATTAGATCTAAATGTTAGGGTTCCTTCTTTTTACAGAGCCAAGGAATTAGATATCAGGTCTATTCTCGCAAAGTCAATTAAACGAGGAAAAGTAGAGTTTAATTTATTTGCAGAAGTTACAGGAAGTGATTCGCCGTATACTGTGAACACTCAAGTAGTGACAGGATACATAAATGGGCTAAAGAAAGTTTACGACTTTCTACCAGAACAGGACTACCTAGCAATGGCAGTGAAATTTCCTGATGCTGTAAAGACAGTACGTGAGGAGCTGAGCGATGAAGAATGGGAAGAGGTATCGATTCTAGTAAAAGAAGCTGTAGACAACTTGTTAGATTATAGAAAAGTTGAAGGGCAGTCTCTTTATACTGAACTAAATCTACGTATCGACAATATTGCTGAGCTTCTTACAGAAATACCTCAGTATGAAGAAGAGCGAATAAAAACTGTAAGAGAACGAATTTCGAAAAATATTGATGATTTAAAAATTAACATTGATAATAATCGATTTGAACAAGAAATGATTTTCTACATCGAAAAGCTAGATGTAACAGAGGAAAAGGTAAGACTCGATCATCATCTAAAATATTTTAAGGAAGAGCTTGATGGAAGTGAATCTATGGGTAAGAAACTCGGATTTATCTCTCAGGAAATAGGAAGAGAAGTAAACACTTTAGGATCTAAATCTAATCATTCTCAAATGCAGAGAATAGTAGTGCAAATGAAAGATGAGTTAGAGAAGATAAAGGAGCAGGTATTAAATGCGCTATAGCATTGTGTTAATATAGTTTAGATATTATTAATTGAAAACACAGCTCTCCATTATGTTTTTCAGGGGGGTAAAACAAGAAGGTAAATGTCAAAGCAAGGTAAACTCATTGTTTTTTCGGCTCCATCAGGATCTGGAAAGACTACCATAGTACGAAATCTTTTAAATAGAGACTTAGGATTAGAATTCTCTATTTCGGCAGCATCTAGAGAACCTAGAACAAACGAAATTCACGGAAAGGATTATCATTTTATCTCTTTAGACGATTTTAAATCAAAAATTGGAAATGACGAGTTTCTAGAATGGGAAGAAGTTTATGCCAATAATCATTATGGCACTTTAAAAAGTGAAGTTCAGCGTATTTGGGACAAAGGGAAGCATGTTATATTCGATATAGATGTAATTGGCGGCCTAAATATTAAAAAGCAATTTCCCGAAGATACTTTAGCTATTTTTGTTCAACCTCCGAGTATAGAAGAGCTTAAGCGCAGACTTGAAGGTAGAGATACGGAAACTCCAGAAAAGATCGCTATGCGTGTTGCTAAAGCCGAAACGGAAATAGAATATGCGCCAAAATTCGATTACATTTTATACAACGATGTATTAGAAGAAGCCCAAGACGAAGCAGAAAAAGTTGTCAGCAAATTTATTAATAGCTAAGTAGAAAGACATATGAAAGTAGGGCTATATTTCGGTACATTTAATCCTATACATATTGGCCATATGATTATTGCTAACCATATGGCCGAATTTAGCGATTTAGACGAGGTGTGGTTTATTGTTACTCCACACAACCCTTTTAAGAAAAAAAGCAGTCTTTTAAACGACTATCACAGGCTCGACATAGTACAGAGAGCAATAACAAATTATGTACATTTAAGAGCAAGTGACATCGAGTTTAATCTTGCACAACCAAATTACACGACTAAAACACTAATTGCTCTAGAGGAAAAGTTTCCTTCTCATGAATTTGCTCTAATCATGGGACAGGATAATCTTGAGAACCTACACAAATGGAAAAATCACGAGGTGATTATAGAGAAGCATAAAATATTTGTTTACCCAAGACCAAATACAAATGAGTCGCAATATTCAAATCACAAAAATGTTTCGATAGTAAATGCTCCACTAATGGAGATTGCAGCCACGGACATTAGAAATGCTATTAAAGCGGGGAAAAATGTAAGACCATTGTTGCCTGAAGGTATTTGGGACTTTATTGATCAACAGAACTTTTATAAGTAGTACCTATTTACCCGAGATATAAATTGAAGAACTAGATTTTTCACCAAACTTATATCCTGATGGGAGCTCTAAATCAATCTTTATATCCTTATCTTTAGTGTTGTCTACATTGTATTTCACAAACACTACAAAGCTAACGGTAACAGAATTCTCAGGCAATTTTAGCTCATCTAATCCAGAAAAATCGAAAGGTTCGCTTGCACTACCGCTATAGTTTACACCAATATTTATATTTGAGGGTATAGCCTTGCTAAGCGCCAAAACTACCTCTACCTCCTGAGTATTTTCAGAGAACTCAAGAAAATACTCACTCTTATGAAAAGAAACTTCAATTTTATCAGGCTCATCATCTTTAGAACAAGAGCTGATAAGCAAACTTAAAACAATAACTAGAAAATTAATCTTTTGCATAATCCAGAATATTTATATTAATGCAATTTAAGCAAAAAAAAAGGAGCAAAATGAATGCTCCTTTTATTAATCTCAAAATTATTTGAAATACTTCTTCAGTATCCAGCCCTCCAAATTCTCATTACTTTTTATCTTAGTAAGAAACTTTCGCGCTTCGCTTAATTTTTCAAAGCTATCATATGACACGAGGTACAAACCACCTCTAGTACGTCCTATTACTTCAGAATCAACACCTTTATCACTTAGCCTTTTTATTATCTTATTTGCATTACTTTCTTTACTAAAAGCACCAGATATAACGTGATATTTTAGAATTTTCGTCACTTCGGGCACAGGAGCTAAATCTTTAACTTCAACAGGAACTATAACCTTAGTCTCTTCTTTTTTCTCAACTATTTCCTCAGCTACTTTTGGCTGCACTAAAACAGGCTGCGTTATAATTGGATTAATACTAGCCTCGCTGTATATAGATATATCATCGTTGTGATAATATGACAAAGCACCTAGAGCAATTAGCGGAATCAATACCGCCGCATATCTAACAATTTTCCTTCCAATATTAACACTCGAGAAATCATTATCTAATTGTAATTTCTTCACATTTGGCGAAATGAAACTATCTCTTTTTACAGCAATAGATGTGAATTTAGAAAGGCCATATGAATCTGTTAAGTAATTCACACTATTATCCGATGAAAAAACAATATTTCGCTCTCCATTTAACCTGAATGAACCAACATTCTTGATTTCGAAAGTATTATCCTCTTCTAAATCAATATTCCATTTTTCAACAGCCTTATCAATTATTTCTATTGCATGCGAATACGATATCTTCTTAGCTTTCATAATATAATTAGCCAATAATCCATCGCTCTGATCGAGATTCTTATTGAATGCAATCTCTTTACTTGGCGGAAGAAATTTATGCTGAGAAGAAATGTTTTCTGCAGAAACTTTATTCGCAATAAAGCCTCCAAAACCAGGAACTATTACACAGTCGTACCTGTATAATAAATCACTTATGTATTTGTCTAAAATCATATAAACAGACCATTCCAATTATTATCTTCAAAAGTATAAAAAAAATGCTTTTAACTGAGTTTGCTGCTACAATTTTATAAACATCTAGCATTGAGTTATCAACAATATATACGGTTTCGCTCCTCAATACAGCTT
The DNA here is from genome assembly GCA_023145275.1 of Flavobacteriales bacterium. Taxonomy (GTDB): domain Bacteria; phylum Bacteroidota; class Bacteroidia; order Flavobacteriales; family JADGDT01; genus JADGDT01. The sequence goes on from JAGLEB010000084.1 coordinate 5,154, forward strand.
TTTTCTTCAAATGGTTTGAAAATCAACAAAATAGCAGTAATTTTAAGATATATAACAACTACCATGTTAGTGTTGAAAATTGTATGATTTTTAACACAAATGTTCTTGTAAACAACGAGCACCCAATATTATTTAGTCTATAATACCAAAAGCCATGACAGATAACGAAACAAAACTCACAATTGCACTCTATTTAACAAAAGGAATTGGCCTACAAAGTGCCAAAAAACTAATATCAATTTTTGGCAGTGCTAGTGCCATCTTCGAAGCTAGAAACTTCGATATTCTAAGGGTGAGTAAACTCGCTTCAAATATATTGAAAAACTTCCCAAGCAAGGCCTCCATAGAAGCTGCTGAAACAGAGCTAAACTTTATAAAGAAAAACAATATTACTTTCTTGCGTTTCGATTCTACAGATTATCCCTATTTACTAAAACAAGTGTATGATTGTCCACTATACATAATGTTAAAAGGAAATGTAAATTTAAATTCCACCAGATTCATTAGCGTAGTAGGAACAAGGAATATGACTGTTTACGGTAAAGAATTCTGCGAAAATTTAATCGAAGAAATTGCACCCTACGAACCAACTATAGTAAGTGGGTTGGCATATGGAGTTGATATTACAGCACACAAAATGGCAATTAAATATAATCTGCAAAATATCGCGGTCGTAGCTCATGGACTAAATCAAGTTTACCCGAAAAGCCACTATCAAATTGCTAGCCAGATTCAAAATAATGGAGCATTGCTAAGTGAATTCGATTCTACAACAATTCCCGATAGGGAAAACTTCCCCCAAAGGAACAGAATAATAGCTGGTTTATCAAAAACAACGATTGTAATTGAAGCCGCAAAAAAAGGAGGAGCACTAATTACTGCCGAATTAGCAAATGATTACAACAGGGATGTATTTGCCCTTCCTGGTAGGATTGGCGATATGTTTTCTGAAGGCTGTAATAATCTGATAAAAAACAACAAGGCATTATTGCTAAATTCTCCTAGCGAAATTATTGAATACTTAGGCTGGAATATTAAAAATACACCTATTCAACAGAAATGTTTATTTGTTGAAACAAACACTGAAGAAGATGCTATACTTCTTGCATTTAATAGCGAAAAAATTACATTAGACGATCTAGCATTGAAAACAAGTTTGCCAGTTTACAAACTAGCTTCTAGCTTACTCGAACTAGAGTTAAAAGGTCTAGTGCGCCCTTTACCAGGAAAAATATTTCAATTGACCTAGCTTGAATTATTCATAAATTTGTCTATTCTTCTTTAAAGAAAATAACAATTTTTGAAGCCCTGCTTAGTCCAACTACCTCAGCTAGCTCATCTCTTGTAGCTTCTTTCATCCTTTTCACCGATTTAAACTTTCTCATTAAATCGGCAATTGTCTTTTCGCCAATACCAGAAATAGCTTCTAATTCGGAGGTTAAACTGCTCTTGCTCCTTTTATTTCTATGGTGAGTAATTCCAAACCTGTGGGCCTCGTCTCTAGCACGCTGGATAACTTTTAATGTTTCCGACTTTTTATCTAAATACAGAGGTATGGGATCATCCGGATAAAACAATTCTTCTAATCTTTTCGCAATACCAACTATTGCAACTTTTCCCCTTATTCCTAAATCATCAAAACTTTTCAATGCTGCATTTAACTGGCCTTTTCCCCCATCTATAACCACAAATTGTGGGAGGCTCTCCCCTTCATCAATCATCCTTTTGTAACGCCTATAAACTACTTCAGTCATTGAAGCATAATCGTCAGGACCTTCAACAGTTTTAATATTAAAATGGCGGTAGTCCCTTTTTGCAGGTTTCCCATTTCTGAAAACAACGCAAGCTGCTACAGGATTTGTCCCCTGAATATTTGAATTATCGAAGCACTCAATATGCCGTGGCTCCTCACTTAACCTGAGATCTTTTTTCATCTGCGACATCAGCCTATTTGTGTGTCTATCGGGATCAGTAATTTTTACTTGTTTTAACTTTTCTAATCGCAAATACTTAGCATTACGCTCAGACAATTCAATAATTTTAAGCTTATCTCCAATCTTCGGGATAGTTATCTTGAGATTAGGATTGTGTAAATCAACATTAAAAGGCACAAATAACTCGCGCGATAAAGACTCAAATCTCTGTCTAACTTCTACAATTGCTAACTCTATTATTTCCTTGTCACTCTCATTAAGTTTTTTCTTAATTTCCATTGTATGACTCTGTATTATTGAGCCATTCATAATCTTCAAGAAATTCACATAGGCATACTGCTCATCGCTAATGATTGAGAATACATCAACATTGTTTATTTTAGGATTGACAATTGTAGATTTAGCCTGATAGTTTTTAAGTGATTCAAGTTTCACTTTTATTGCTTGAGCTTCTTCGAATTCCATATTTTCAGCAAAAGAAAGCATTAATGAATTCAGCGGTTTAATTGCTTCATTAAAATTACCTCTTACAATATTTCTAATCGAAGAAATATCTGACATATATTCTTCATGACTCTGCTCATTTTCACAAGCTCCCTTGCATTTTCCTATATGATAATCCAAACAGACTTTATATTTGCCATTCATGATATTTTGTTCACTCAAATCATGCTTACAAGTCCGCAAAGGGTATAACTCTTTTATCAATGACAAAAGGTAATTAGCCATACGAACAGAGGCATAAGGACCAAAATATTCCGAACCATCCTTAATCATATTTCGCGTAAGAAATACTCTCGGGAAGCGCTCTTTTTTAATGCAAATCCAAGGGTATGTTTTGTCGTCCTTTAGTAATATATTGTATTTTGGCTGATATTTCTTTATCAAATTGTTCTCGAGAAGTAGTGCATCCATCTCAGTCTCAACAACAATATACTCTATGTTTTCAATCTTTCGAACAAGGATTCTAGTCTTAGCGTCGTCATGCTCTTTATTAAAGTATGACAAAACTCTATTTTTTAGATTTTTAGCCTTACCCACATAAATTATTACACCCTCCTTATTAAAATACTGATAAACACCAGGACTCTTAGGTATAGTTTTTAATAACAAGTTGATTTTTTCCGATGCCATTTACATATTGAAATTTAGAAATTATATAAAAACCTCATCGAACAAATATAATAATCTAAGTTCGATAATCGATTTTAATACAGTCATGAATAATTTCTCAACAACTAAAGTTTCTAAACCAACATACTTATAAAACATATAAACATCGGAGCGTTAGTTAATCAAACACTCCGAGCTTTGTAATTAAATAACCTTCCTAACACAACTAGGAACTTTTACTACAAAAAGCACAAGCTCTTCGTTGAACTAAGAGCAACTAGTTTGTATAATCAACCTTGTAAACCTTATGACATGTAACACAATTATTTGTTAAAGCTGCAAGTTGTTTTGATGTTGTTGTAGGATTGTAATTCACCCTAGCACTATCAGCTATTGCTTGAAATAAGTCGTGTCCAGCGAATCCCATTTGCTTACAAGCTAAAGGAGAAAGCTTCAATAAACGTGCTGGAGTTTCAGCTATAGCAGCTTTTCCTTGTCGTGTAGCTGCCTTTACAATCATCTCAGGATTATTCTCAGCCATGCCTTGATGCACTTCATTTATCACCTCGAGATAATCTCTCATCTCGCTCATTACAAGATCGCGAAGATCAGGCGCATACTTTACGGTTATTCGATTGTCTTCACTATCTGCCTTGATCATTTCTGTTCCAGTAAATAGCAGTATGTATCCCAAAACCAAAGTCGTGATAACAAAAATAACGTTTGAGATAATTAGTATTTTCTTCATCTGAATAATTATATTAAATTTATTTTGACGGCGAATATATATGTTTTTATTTAGATTAAATTAAAATAATAGAATAATATGACAAAAACACTAATTCAATACATCAACGAAAAAAAACATATATTTATAGCTGAGGTTCCCTATGGAATTAGAAAGCTTTTATTGTTTAGCAACTGCTGAGTAGTTTATATCAAGCTATACTCCTATTATTTAACACATTTATACTAAAAATGGATATACTTATTACATCAGTCATTCTAATAGTTATTTTCCTCGCAGTAAGAAAAATGTGGAGTAAAGACACATGGAAAATGCCAAATGAGGTATTTAATACAAAATGGAGACAAATTCTGAGCGAGAAAGTAGCTTTTTACAATGCTTTATCAGATGATGATAAAACAAGGTTTGAGTTCAAGGTTCAAGAGTTTTTACTAAACACACGAATTACAGGAATTGACGTTAAGATTGATGATACAGATAGAATTCTAGTTGCTGCCAGTGCCGTAATACCAATATTTCATTTCTCCAATTGGAAATATATAAACCTATATGAGGTTTTGATATATCCATCAAGTTTTAATAAAAATTTTGAAACTTCTGGTGAAGGAAGGAATATTTTAGGTATGGTAGGCTACGGTTTCATGGAAGGGAAAATGATTTTATCTAAACAAGCTTTACACCGTGGCTTCTCAAATGAATCAGACAAGAAGAACACGGCCATTCACGAATTTGTACATCTAATAGATAAGATGGATGGTGCTATTGATGGTATTCCAGAACTATTATTAGAAAAGCAGTACACTATACCTTGGTTAGATTTAATCAACCAGAAAATAGATGATATCTACAAAAATAAATCAGAGATAAATCCATATGGAGGCACAAACAAAGCAGAGTTTTTTGCGGTGGTAAGTGAATATTTTTTTGAAAGGCCTAAACTGTTACAGAAAAAACACCCCGAACTATACAAGCTCCTAGAGGAGATTTTTGATCAAAAAATGACTTCGAGAGATATGAATAAAATAAGGCACTCCATTGGCAGAAATGACCTTTGTCCATGTAGAAGTGGGAAAAAATTTAAAAAATGCTGCGGAAAAGTACACTATTCATAATCATCAAAAACAAAATTAAACAGACCCTAAATTAACTTATGAAGAGTTCAAATACATCATGGGATGACTTATAAAACCTTCGCCTTTTCATAAGGCAATTGGTATTATATGAAATTTCCACACAATTGAACCAATGCTTAACGACATTGATGTACATACAACAATTAAGACTAATCTTACTATTACTAGTAAAGGCTTAGTTCTAATCTACATTGCACATATACTCCCAAAATACAATTTCATCAAAACA
>JAGLEB010000085.1 GCA_023145275.1 Flavobacteriales bacterium
AGATGTTTTACGTACAAATATCGTCCATCACTTACAGTTCTACGACGTGTTGTAAATTCATCCATTCTATCTCTTGCTGCAAAAATATACTCTCTATTACCATTAAATATACTTACACCTTGTATGTAATCTGGGATTTCTATACCTGCTAAATCTAATATTGAAGGAGCTAAATCAACAAATGAAATTAATTTGTTATCATGTCCTGTTTTGTTCATTTCTTTAGGGTATTTAATTAAGAAAGGAACATGTAACCCTGCCGAAATTGCTTCCCTCTTACCACGAGGCATAGCACCTCCGTGATCGGAGAAAAAGAATATGTAACTATTGTCGTACTGTCCAGCATCTTTTAGGTCTTGTAGTAATTTTGCAACTTGTTTATCTAGCATTTCTACATTACTGTACTGTCGAGCTATATCCAACCTCACACTATCATTATCAGGATAAAAAGGAGGGACTTTTACATCTTTAGGATTAACTGTAAGAGGTAAATGTTTATGTACCCACATTTTAGATTCGTGTGTAACATTGATATTGAAAACTGCAAAAAATGGTTTGCCTTCGGGAGTGTTTTTCCAATGAGCTTTAGTATCGTTTTCATCCCAAGCCGTAAAAGGTGCTGCAAACTGATAATCTGTTTTCGGATTGTTTGTACAGTAGTAACCTTCTGCTCTTAAAAACTCTGGAAAACATTTAATCTCGGGCTGAATTACGGCGCTATATTCAGGAATATTTACTCCTTTTACATCCTTAACTCCATATTCTTTCTTATATACTTTTCTCCCCCAACCTATTATATCTTTTCCTGTTCGCATATGGCTAGTACCCATGTAGGTTTGATACATTCCTGTAATTATCGCACTTCGGCTTGGAGCACAAACACCGGCAGAAGAATACACTCTATCGTAAACAACACTTTCTGATGCGAGTTTGTCTAATGTTGGAGTTACGGCTGTACTATCGCCATAAAAACTAAAATACGGGCTAATATCTTCGAACGATATCCAAATAATATTTGGTTGTTTAATTTCTACAATTACTTTTTCTTTGCTTTCATTACACGATACTAAGCCAAATAATAAAGCAAATGTAATTATGATTTTCGAGAATGCAATTAATAAATATTTCATGGATTGTCTATTTAACTGTATTATATTTTGTTCTCCAATTGTCTATCTTACCCTTAAGTTTGCTGGCTAATTCTTTATTTTCCGCAGCAATATTATTTGACTCGTAAGGATCTTTAGATAAATCGTAAAGCTCTACTTCTCCTCTTTTATAAAAATCGAATAATTTATAATCTCCTTCCCTTATTACTGTACAAAAATCATCTCCGGTAGATGTTCCTCTAGCTCTTGGGGAATGCCACATTAGCGTACGGTCTATTGTTTCATCTTCATAAATATATGGCGCAATACTAATTCCATCAATATCATCTTTAGGTTGTTTAAGACCGCACAGTTCTATCAAGGTTGGCCTTATATCTACGTTACACGTTACTTGACTACTTGTGTGAGATTTAGATGTAATTGCTCCCCCAATAATGAATGGTACTTTTATTCCTCCTTCATAGATATGTCCTTTCCCTGCTCTAAGTGGCAGGTTTGAAGTTGCTAAAACTCTTTTGTTTCCAACTCCTCTATTAGATAGACCTCCGTGATCTGATGTAAATACAATAATAGTATTCTCATACAGACCTTTTTTCTTTAAAGCACTTATTAATCTTCCTAAACTCTCATCTACACTTTCTATCATAGCTGCGTAAACTGCTACATCTTGATGTTGTTTTGTTTCGCCGTCTTTAATTATAATTTCCGGACCTTCAAAAGACATACTTTTAAGCTTATTCTCATACTTTTCTACTAGTTCTTTTTTAGCTTCTAGAGGTGTGTGAACACCGTAGTGAGCAAGCATTGCAAAGAAGGGTTTATCGTGTTTTTTATTGATGAACTTAATTGTTTCATCAGTAAGTCTATCTGTTAAATATTCTCCTTTTTCGCCTTCTTCTAATCCTAAAATATATCCGTGTCCTTTATGTTTATTGTTGGATTTAAGTCCGTTATCTTCAACCCAAGTTCCTTTGTTGTAAGGCCAGAAATAAGATTTAGGAGCACCTGCCGATCCTCCAGCAATATTTATATCATAACCTCTATGCTGTGGCCAATATTTTTCTACTTTTCCCAAATGCCACTTTCCGGCAAAAAAAGTTTCATATCCATTACCTTGAAAAGCTTCTCCTAAGGTGATGTCATTTTTCATATTTACACCAACTTCAGCTTGGCCAGGAATGCCACTTCTTCCAGGAAACTTTGAAGTTTGAATTCCGTATCTCGATGGAAGACATCTAGGGTGACTAACATATGCATTACTAAAATCTATTCCTTGAGCTACTAATTTATCAATGTTAGGAGTCTCATACAGATTAGACCCTTTTGACGATAAGTCGTGATATCCGAAATCGTCAACTAAAAACAATATTACATTCTTTTTTTTCTGACTACAACTCTGAGTTAAAGCTATTGTTAGAATAAGTAATATGAAAAACTTTATTTTTGCAAGCATAATGTTATTTGTTTTCTGTTAACTTAATATAATATTTCATATCAAAGCTTTCTTTTCTAGCTAGCTTTTGTATTGCTTTTTTATTTTTGAAATCTCCATCAGTGTCTATGTAGTCGGTTACTCCATACCAAGGTTCAATACATACAAAAGGGGCATCAGACCTGCTACTCGTCCAAACTCCTACTAAAGGAAAATCTTTAATCCCTATTTCTATTGCGGTACTAGATTTTTTACTTTTTATGGTTAATGAGTTAGATTTCAACCCTTCTAAAATTATTACTCGATCGCTAAACATTTTATGGTTTAACTTTAGAGTTTTTGTATCATTTAGATAGTTATCTATACATACATTACTTAGCATTCCTTCCTTTTTTGTTAAAGGCAATCTATCTGCATTTTCTTTTTTATTGAATTCAATAAAGTAGTCGTCATATTTTCCTTTATTATTTATTGGAACATTAAACCCAGGGTGGGCTCCAATAGAGAAGTACATATCTTTATTGCTTGTATTCGCTACAGTATTAGTAATGTTTAGTTTAGAGTTAACTAGCTCATACTTTACTTGTAACTCAAAACTATAAGGATATATTTTTAATATTTCAGGATTACCTGTCATCTCTAATACTACTTCACTCTTAGTCTTAGATATTACTGTAAAGGTACTTTTGTATGCAAAACCATGATTGCCCATCTTGTATGTTTCCCCTTCAAGATTATAGCTTCCATTCTTTAATTTACCCACAATAGGAAAAAGTATAGGTGCATGTTGATCCCATGACTTTTCTTCTCCATGCCAAATAATTTCAGTATTATCTTTTTTGTTTTTGATGCTGATAATCTCAGCTCCTTTTGTAGATATCAGTACCGATAAAAATTTATTTTCTATTTTAAGAGTGTCTATTTGGCTAGAATTAGAACCTAATAAATATGATGGCATAATTGTAGATATAACTACAACCATAATAGATAAACTTGTATAGATATAATTTCTTTTCATTTTACATTTTATAGTGTACAATGTATAAGTAATTAAATTTTAGCACTAAATAATAGAAGGCTAAATATTATATACTAACATAATACCTAGCCTTGCTAAATTATTCACTGTAAGAAAACTACTTAACAGCCTTAACTTTCTTTCTCCAATCTTTTATTTCTCCCTGTAACTTACTTGCTAGTTCTTTATTCGAATCTGCAATGTTTGTAGTTTCGTTAGGGTCTTTTACAATGTTATAAAGCTCTACTCTATCCTCCTTGTAGAAATCAAATAATTTATAATCACCGACTCTAATTGCCGAACAATAATTATCTCCAGTGCTTTTCAGTCTTGCTCTTGGTGCATGCCAAAATAAAGTACGCTCTGTAGTTTCGTTATTGTCAATAAAAGATGCAACACTAATACCATCTACTTTGTATTTAGGCTGTTCTAAATTACACAAATCAACAAGTGTAGGCATTAAATCTACGTTTGAAGTAATTTCGTTACAAATATGAGATTTAGATGTTATTGCTCCTCCAATCATAAAGGGGACTTTAATTCCTCCTTCGTAAATATGACCCTTCCCTGCCCTAAGAGGTAGGTTTGATGTAGCAATTGTTCTATTGTTTCCAATACCTCTGTTAGAAAGGCCTCCATGATCTGAAGAGAAAACTATAATCGTATTTTCGTAAAGGCCTTCATCTTTTAAAGTCTGAATTAGTTTTCCCAAACTATTATCAACACTTTCTATCATAGCTGCATAAACAGCATTATCTTGATGCTGTTTTGTTTGTCCATCTTTATTCATAAACTCAGGACCCTCAAACTTCATTCCTTTTAGCTTTTGCTTATATTTATTAACCATTTCTTTTGGTGCCTCTAACGGAGTGTGTACACCGTAGTGGTTGAGTATTGCAAAAAATGGTTTATCGTGGTCTTTCTTAAAAAAGGATATTGTTTCGTCTGTTAATCTATCAGTAATATATTCTCCAGGTTTTCCTTCATCTAAACCTACAATATCTCCGTGTCCATCTTTTTTGTTTTTACCACTTTTAGATACATTGTAAGGGTAGAAATATGAAATTGGTGCTCCAGCATGGCAACCAGCAATGTTTATATCGTAACCTCTGTTTTGTGGCCATGCTTCAACAGTTTTCCCTAAATGCCATTTACCCGCAAAATAAGTTTCGTAACCATTGTCTTTAAAAACTTGCCCTATTGTTCTTCCATCATTCATTGCTTCGCCAGCATTGCCCTTTCCAGGTATTCCGTGAGCTCCAGGATAGTTTGATGTTTGCAACCCAAAACGCGATGGTAAACATCGAGGGTGACTAACATAGGCATTACTAAAGTCTACCCCTTGTTTAGACAAAGCATCTATATTTGGTGTTTCATAAAGTTCGGATCCTTTTGATGATAAATCGTGGTATCCTAAGTCATCAACAATAAATACTAAAACATTTTTTTGTTGAGCAAATACTTGTCCCAAAGAGGAAAGTAAGATCAATAGTAGCGATACTTTTTTTAGTGAATTCATAATGTAAAGTTATTTTCTAATTGGATAAATTGCATTTTCTGGAATATCAATTGTAGTACTACTTTCAATATATCCTTGTTTTACTAAATAGTTGTCTAATTCTTGTAATACATCAAAATAAAATTTGTTTACTGTTCCTTTTGGATAACCTTGTTTTTTACCATAATCGTAATTAAAGAAAGTGTGCTCTGCACCAGGATATATTTTTAAAGTAAAGTCATTTCCTTCCTTTTTCATTCTTTCCTCAAATTTAAGTGCTACAGGTTTCTTAAGAACTTTGTCTTTATCTCCCACCACAACTAACATCGGTGGTAAATCTTTCTTAATATATTCCATAGGCGAAAGTTGTTGCCATTTCAATCCATATGGCTTTACCTCTTCTGCTACAACTCTGTGCCCAAATCCTTCTTTACTAACATCTAAAACAGGGTTGAATAAAATTAAGCAACTTGGAGTATAATCCTGTTTTGGATTTTCATCGCCCACGTCTGGCAATAGTACTGTACCTACTGCTAAGTGCCCTCCTGCAGAGCCTCCTCCTACAATTAATTTATCAGGATCGAAATCATACTCTTTAGCATGAGATTTAACCCAAGCAATTGCATTCTTTGCATCTGCTACCGCTTCGACTATTGTCGTGTTGTTTTTCTTTCGCAATCTATACTCTGGAGTAAATACTATTAGTCCACGGCTGCTGAAATGCTCAGCATATCGCTTCATTGCTTTAGGACTCCCTGTATTCCAGCCACCCCCGTGTATTAAAACTACAGCTGCTTTGCTAGGATCTTGCTTTTTTGGCATGAAAATATTTATGTGTAATTCTAGAGTGTCTACAGTCTTATAAATTTCTTTCTTATAAAAATTTGATGACTGATTTTGCGAATATGTGCTTAGGCTGAATGCTAAGGCTATTACTAATGTCAGTATTTTTTTATATCTCATTGTTGCCTTTTTTGTCCACTGATTACGCTAATTAAATCTTCGCTAATCAGTGTAATATGCGGATCTTTTATTTATTCTTTTTTTCTACTCCACACGAAGTTATTAAGGCATTTCTGAAATTATTAGTCCGGCAATTAATGTTGATTTGATATTCATGTACTTAGTGTTTTAATAATTTAGTAGCATTCACATGCAAGTTAATTGTTTGTAGATCTTCATCTCTCGAAGAACTACCTACCATAATTGTAAAATCTCCTTTTTCCACACCCCATTGCATTTCAGTATTATAGAAAGCCAAATCTTGAGTTGTTAATTCAAATTTGATTGTTTGTGATTCATTTTTATTCAAAATCGTCTTTTCATAAGCTTTAAGCTCTTTCACTGGTCTTGTTACCGATGAATAATTATCTCTAATATATAATTGCGCTACTTCCTGACCTGCAATCTTACCGGTGTTCTTTATACTAATACTTACAGTAAACGTTTCATCAGGGGAGATTGATTTTTTATTAATCGTTAAATCCGAAAACTCAAATGAAGTATAAGACAACCCATAACCAAACGAATACAATGGCGTGTAATCTGTAAATTTATATTTATGGAAGAAATGCGATGGCTTGTGATTGTAGTACAAGCTAATTTGTCCTGATGTTCGAGGGAAAGTAATAGGAAGTTTTCCACTCGGATTTACATCCCCAAAAATAATTTCTGCAATTGCTTGTCCTCCAAAACTACCTGGCTCCCATGCTTCTAGTACGGCAGGGATTTTCTCATCTATCCAAGGTTCTGATATTGGTCTTCCGTTTACAAGTACAACTACAACTGGCACTCCTGTTTTATGTATTTCCTGAATTAGTTTTAATTGTTTTCCTAAAAGATTTATTTCCGATCTATCTGTATTTTCTCCACATGTTTTAGTCTTAGATTCAAAACGCAATGAATTTTCACCAACAACAACAATTGCTAAATCTGCATTTGCTGCTCGATCAGTAGCCGTTTCTATTGCTTTATCTGTAGTTTTTCCAATAATTTTACCAGAGTCAAAATAGTCTAATGTAAAGCCTTTGTGTTTAGACATCTTCTCAAAACCTTCTTTTATAGTAATTATTCTATCATCTGGTTGCTGTAAAGCCCAATCACCAAGAATAGTTTCATTATCGGCATTAGGCCCTGTTATAAATATTTTTTTATACTTGTTTGGTTTAAGTGGTAGGATTCCATTATTCTTTAAAAGAACTATAGAGTTTCGTGCAGCATCAAGAGCTGTAGCTTGATGTGCTTGATTAAAAACAACGCTCTCTTTTAATTTTACATCAACATAAGGGTTTTCAAAAAGGCCTAATCTAAACTTAGCGCTAAGTATTTTTGAACATGCATCATCGATACGACTTTCATCGATCAATCCTTTTTTTACTGCTTCAATAATTGCATCTGCAAATTTAGGACCATGCATATGCATGTCCATTCCCGCATTTACCGATTCTATAAAAGCATCATCTAATGATTCTGAAGCGTGATGCAAATCATAAATACGTTCTATATCCATCCAGTCACTCACATAAAATCCTTTGAATCCAAACTCATCCCTAACAATATCTGTCATCATGTACTTGTCTTTATGACACGGTATTCCGTTCACTTCATTATGAGCCGTCATTATAGAATACACATTGGCTTCGCTTATAGCTTTTCTGTATGATGGCAAATGCATTTCTCTAATTGTACGCATAGAAATATCTAGCGGTGCAGCATTTGTTCCATTAACAGATTCACCTCCACCAATAAGGTGTTTGGCGCATGCCAATACTTTTTCGCTACCTGTAAAATCTCCTTGCTGTAATCCGTTAATCATGGCAACACCCATATTGCTTACAAGTAAAGGATCTTCTCCAAAAGTTTCTCCAACTCGACCCCATCTAGCATCTCTTGCAATATCAATATTAGGAGTAAATGCCCAATGAGATCCAGTAGCTCTCATCTCTTTAGCAGTCTCAATGCTCATCTGTTCTGCAATACATTCATCCCATGTACTAGCTATACCAATAGGAGTTGGATATATAGTCGCGCCATAGTTAAGTCCGTTACCATGTATAGCATCAATACCTATAAGCAGAGGTATTTGCAATGTAGATTTCATTGCCAGTGATTGCAAGTAGTTTGCTTCTTTCAAAGTTAATACATGAAGAAATGAACCAATTTTACCTTCTTCGATAAGTTTAGCAACATCAGAACTTTTTAAACCTGGATAGAACGCATTTGCATCATCGTTAGCCAGGTCTTTTTTAGACATCCTTTTCTCGGCATGACTCATGTGTTCTAATCCAACATACTGATCCATTTGGTAGACTTTCTGTTCAGTAGTCATTCTCGACATTAAATCATTTACTCTATCTTTTACCATAGCATTAGCATCCTTATACACCTTTATTTTAGAATTCACCTCCTTAGATTCTATTTTACATGAATTTAATGGTAGTATAAAGACAAATGCTAGTAAGGCTATTTTTGCAAAGTTAATAAGCATATATATATATATATAGTGACAAAGGTTAATCCATGTTTTCACTGTAAATAAACAAAACACATATTTCAACTTAGTCTAAATATTGTTCAAATAGGTATAATTAATGTTCGTAGAAAGGTTGTACTACTTGCATTCATTCAAAAAAAACATGCTTTTATTAGAATAATGGTTCTTCCTTATTTGTGTGGGTTTTATCACCGGATGCAAGCAGGCCTGCTCAAAGTGAGGATTATTTCACAACATTTGTGGTTTTGTCAGAATAACAAGAATGGGTATCGAAAATTTAAAGATATATATGGCTAATCATTTGCACAATGATTTATATGGAACAATCAAACTAATACTAAGTATGTTTTAAAAAAATGTTATAAAACCTTTAACAGATCGTTAACTAAAAATATAAAACACTCTAGGTCTTCTTTAGTTATAAGTAGTAGATAAGCAATGTAATTGCAAAAGTTAAAAAATAATAGTAAAGACAAGACTTTGAACGTTTATTCAATCATTACGAACGTTAATAAAACCTCATTCATCATTAAAAATCGGTATTTCGCACTAGAATTAAATCAACTAGTCAGTATTAATATAATAAACTTTAAACATGAAGAAATCAATACTATTTCTAGCTTCGTTGCTCTTCACTGTATTTACTTACGGACAGGAGTATGAAGTTAGTGGTGTCGTTAAAGACGAAACGGGTATTACACTTCCTGGTGTATCTGTCTTTGTTAAGGAGACAAAACAGGGTACCACATCAGATTTTGATGGTAATTACAGTATTACAGTAGAAGGTGAAGCTAATATTGTATTCTCTTTTATGGGTATGCAAAGCGAAAGAGTTACAGTAACTCCAGGTACAGGAGTACTAGATGTAACAATGAAAGAATCTTCCAATGTACTAAATGAAGTAACCGTAGTAGGTTATGGAGCTCAAAGAAAGAGCGATCAAACAGGTTCTGTTTCTAGTATCAAGGAAACTGAAAGTATGAAAACTCAGTACAATACTGTAGATGGATTGCTTCAAGGGCGTATGTCGGGTGTACAAGTAGTTTCCGAAGGAGGCCAAGCAGGTGGTGCGGTAAGTGTAAAAATTAGAGGAACAAATTCTTTAAGAGGGAATAACGAACCATTATATGTAATTGACGGTGTAGTAATTTCATCTGCTGGAGAAGATACAGGCTCTGCATTAGGATCTAACGAATCATCAACTCCTACTAATGGTTTAGCAGGATTAAATCCTAGAGACATTGAAAGTATGGAGGTTTTGAAAGATGCATCTGCCACAGCTATATACGGTTCTCGTGGAGCAAATGGAGTTATCCTTATTACTACAAAACAAGGTCAGAAAGGAGATGCAAAATTTAGCGCATACGTAAATGTTGATATTGCTCAAGTATCTAAGAAAATAAACATGCTGAATGCAATGGACTTTGGAGATTATGAAAATGTAAAAAGCGATTTAAATGGTTTTAGCCCAAAGTTTGTTGTTGATAGACCAAACAATACAGTTTATGCATATGATGCTACACTGCCAGATAATAGAGGTGAAGTTGTTCCACAAGTAGATTGGCAAGACGAAACTTTTAGTCAATCATTAAGTGTAACCTCAGGTATTTCTGTAAGTGGAGGTTCTGATAAGTCAAAGTATTATATTTCTGGAGGTGTTTCTAACATTAATGGAATTGTTGATAACTCTCATATTCAGAATGCAGATTTTAGAATGAACTTTAAATCAAACCTTAGTAAAAAACTAACTCTTGATACTCGACTATCTCTTTACTACTCTAAAAGTAGTTTTGCTCAAGGGGGTAATACTGCTGGAGGAAATTCAAGTTTCATTAACCAAGTTCTAGCATTTAAACCTTTACTACTTGCTGGTGATGGTACTGAGGATGATGATTTGAATAGTCCTTATGCATTTGTAGAAGATTATGAAGATGAATTTAATGAATTTAAGGTTAATGCATCTATAAGTTTAACTTATGCTATTAGTAAAAATTTTAAATATCAATTTAGAGGAGGTACTAATATTTGGTCTAAAAATAGAAGTGTATGGTATGGTCCACTTACAAACCAAGGAGATCAGGTTAATGGAAAACTTGGTTTGTCTGGATTAAGCAAGACTTCATTTGTAATGGACAACTTACTTATATATAATCAGAAATTTGGGAAACATAATATTAATGGAGTATTCGGAGTCGTAGTTGATGGAGTAAGAAGACAAGATTATCTATATGCCGTTTCAGATTTTCCTATGAAACACCTAAGAGCTGAGGCTCCTCAATTAGGTCAATTAGTTGATAAGCCATATTCGTTATATAGGGCAGATGAACAACTATTCTCCGTATTAGCTAGAGCCACATATACCTACAACAATAAATATACTTTCACTGGTACAGTAAGGGCTGATGCTTCTTCAAAGTTTCAAGATGAAAACAAAACGGGGTATTTCCCAGCAGCATCATTTGCTTGGCGTCTTAATCAAGAGGATTTCCTATCGGAATCGGAAGTTGTTAATGCATTAAAACTTAGGTTGAGTTGGGGACAAACAGGAAACCAAGCCATAAGACCATATCAGACAACACCAAACTTTGGTAATGCAAACTATGTTGATGGTAGTGGAAACTCAATTATAGGAACTGTTCCTGGCAATTTAGCTGATAGCGATTTGAAATGGGAAACAACTACTCAATATAATTCAGGTGTTGATTTTGGATTATATAGAGGTAGATTACATGGTTCTGTAGATGTATATTATAAGGAAACAAACGACTTATTACAGCAAATACAAATACCAGCTAGTAATGGATTTAAAAATTACTTTGTAAACAAGGGATCTATTTCTAACAAAGGAATTGACTTGAATCTAGAAGCTGTGATAATGGACAATAACGATGATTTTGATTGGACCATAGGAGGTAATATTTCATTTATCAAAAATAAAGTTTTAGAATTAGGAATTCCTGATTCAAAAGTTTGGATAGATGGACAAGAAGTAGATGCATCGTATTATTTAGGAAATAGAGTTTCTTCGGGTACTTACTTTAAGCAACCGGCAAATATCTTTATGAAAGGACAAGTAGTAGGTGCTTTCTGGGGGTATCAAACTGGAGGAATATATAAAGATCAGGATGCAGCCGATGCTGGTCCTAAACTAGATGGAAACCCAAATCAAGCAGGAGAT
>JAGLEB010000086.1 GCA_023145275.1 Flavobacteriales bacterium
AATGCTCATAAAAACTTACTCACCGTATCTATGGATACGTCTGCGTTACTTTTTTCTGCGCTAAACCAATGCTAGCATACTTTACAGCTTTTCATAACGAAACCACCTGCGGATTTAAGGTATAAGTAATTACGGGCATTTTTAATTTGTAGCTTAAAATGTAGACACTCCATTCCCATCAGTTTGATTTATTATTGGTATTACTAGCTGATTATACTTACATTTGATAAAAGCGTGTAGTAATCTAAATATAGCAGAGGATGTCTAAGTTTTATAAAATACTATTTGAAAATCACCAAAGAATTGAAGAAAACCCTAACCTAGAAAAGGTAATAGAGCTATCTGATAGATTGTTACGATTATTGTTTCCCGAACGTTGTTCAAGAGAGTATTTAATGCAGCGCGAACTAGAGCTAGAGTTTGAGGAAGTAAAGATTGAATTTATTCATCTTATTATAAAGGTGAAGCCATTCTTAAAAGAGCCATGCGACTTAACCGTTGAAAAGTTTTTTAATAAGATACCTTCAATTTATCGTGAGATGAGGAAGGATGCTACAGCTATAATGAATAATGATCCAGCAGCAAACGACGAATTGGAAGTTATAAAAACCTATCCTGGTTTTTATGCAATTGCAATTTTCAGACTGGCACATGAGCTTCATATGTTAAATGTACCTTATATTCCAAGGGTTTTAACCGAAGGAGTTCACAGTAAAACAGGTATTGATATTCACCCTGGAGCTACAATAGGATCTAGTTTTTGTATAGATCATGGTACTGGAATAGTTATTGGTGAAACTTGTGACATTGGCGATAATGTTAAGATATATCAGAATGTTACTTTAGGAGCTCTAAGCGTTGAAAAGAGCCTTTCTGATACAAAGCGTCACCCTACAATTAAGAATAATGCTATAGTTTACTCTGGAGCAACTATTTTAGGAGGGAATACAGTTATTGGTGAAAATACGGTTGTTGGAGGAAATGTGTGGTTGACTCATAGCGTAGGCGATAATATGAAAGTTTATAATAGAAGCGAGGTGGTTATTAAGGAATGATTAGAATTGATAAATTGAAGTATGAAAAAGTTAGGATCACCTATCCACAAGACAGCTAATCAACTAGACATATCGCAGAATGACGTACAAGAACATAAAAAATATATTTTTTGATTTAGATCATACCCTTTGGGATTTTGAGAAGAACTCAGAAGAGGCATTGAGTGAAATAATTGCTAAATGCCAGAAGAATTGTGAGTTTAATTTTTCTTTAGAGGAATTTCTAGATGTTTATAAACCATTAAATGAGTTAATGTGGAAGCTTTACAGAGAAAATAAAATATCTAAAGAAGATTTGCGTATTCGAAGGTTTTCTGATGCTTTAAAAGAGTTGGGAGTTGTGAATCTTAAATCTGCACAGTTTATAGCTGATGAATATGTAAGGATTTCTCCTAGAAAGACAAATTTGTTTCCTCATGCGATGGATGCTCTTGATTATTTGAGTAAAAAGTACAAGCTTCATATTATTACTAACGGTTTTGAAGAAATACAATTCACTAAGTTGAAGATGTCTAATATAGAGGTCTTTTTCGATGAGGTAATTACATCTGAAGCCATAGGAGTAAAGAAGCCAGATCCTATAATATTTGAATTTGCCCTTGAAAAAGCTGGTGCATTAGCTCACGAAAGTATCATGGTTGGCGATAATTACGAAGCAGATATACTAGGCGCTTTAAGTGCTAAAATACCTGCTATATATTTCAATATGGATCAGAAATTCGAGATGCATGAGAATGTGAAGCAAATAACAAATTTGCGTCAGCTGATGGAGATTTTTTAATTCAAACTTATACAAGGATGAATATAACAGAAATAATAAATCCCAAAAACAGAAACGTAATTGCTTGGTATCCGAGCTCGGGTTTAGATTTTAGAGATTTACTAGTACTTGGACAGAAGAAATTTATCTATGATAATAATGCTTTTGCAAACGAATTATTAGAATTCGAAATTATTCCCGATTTATTTATTCATAACGATTCAGCCTATAATGTTGATAATTGGCCTTTGTTAAACAGTGGGATTGTTTTTTCGGATGATGATTCTGAATATGCAATATTGTCTACTAATAATGTGTTTGATGATGATAGGGTAGTGGCAAAATATTTATCAATTAGGATAGATCACAAGCTTTTAAATAAAAGTACTAATCAAAAACTACTTTTTGTTTTCTCAGATAATCTATTATTTTTCACTGACTATGTTTTGAAGCTTAATTTAACTATAGATTTTTTGATAAATATACGCGATGGTTTTTCCGAAAATGGTGGAGCAGATTATTCTATGAAATTCTTAGAGTTTTTTCTCGGAAAAATGAATACTAAATTTATTATTTCAGATAATTTTGGTAGAGAATATATTGAAAATGAGGACTTGTTAAGTAATAAAGTTATCCGAGAAGCATTTCATTCAACTAGCAATCATCATGTTGTACTCCAAGGTGTAAAAGAGATTAATTGGAGTGAATTTGGCGTATTTCAGGGAGATGCTTTTTTAATTAAAATTCATCGTTTCGGGAGCTAAGTTATTTTGTTCTATCGATATTGTTTTTTGTAAATTTGGACCAATAATCTAAAATATATTACTTTGAAAAAAATATTTGCCTTACTTCTAATTGTTTCATTTTTTAATCTTAATGGACAGGTTAGATATGCTGTGGAACTAATTGATAAATCAAATGAAAGAGTTAATGAGTATATTCAATCACCAAAAAAAATGCTTTCACAGAAGGCACTTGATCGACGTGAATCATTAAATATATCACTAGATGCAAAAGATGTTCCAATTGATCATATATTATTTGAAGATATCTCAAAAACAGGCGCTATAGTTCTATCGTCTTCAAAATGGCTAAACACTATTTTTATTGATGCCGATGATAATCAAATTCTTGAAGTTGAGAAATTAGCTTTTGTAAAAAGTATTTATATTCTTGAGAAAACTATCTTGTTAAAAGATGTAAAGTCTGAACCTGTTGGATTAATGAAGTCGCTAGATAGTAAGTATGGTTATTCCGAAGACTTTATTAAGCAGATTAAAATAGATTATGTTCACGATAGGGGATATAATGGCGATGGTGTTGAAATTGCAGTATTAGATGCAGGTTTCATAGGTGTTGATACAAATGATGCTTTCAAGGAAATTCGTGATAGAGGTGCAATATTGGGGACTTATAATTTTGTAGATAATTCAGACGATGTTTATAAAGATCACTATCACGGCAGTATGGTGTTGAGTACTATGGGTGTTAACGATCTAGGTACCTACGTAGGGAGTGCTTTTGGGGCTAAGTTTTGGTTGTTCTTAACTGAAGATATTTCAAGTGAGACTCCAATGGAAGAGTTTAATTGGATTGAGGCAGCTGAATTTTCCGATAGTATTGGTGTAGATATAATAAACACTTCGCTGGGCTATAATCTGTTTGATGATCCATACTCTTCATATACTCAAGATGATTTAGATGGGAAAACATCTTATGTTTCAAGAGGTGCAGAGATATGCGCTAGTAGAGGTATTCTCGTAGTTGTTAGTGCAGGCAACGAAGGTAAAGATGGTAATAGTTGGAAATCTATTATGATGCCTTCTGACGCAATTAATGTTCTTTGTATTGGCGCCGTAGATGCTTCGGGATTTGCAGGCAATTTTTCGTCTTACGGACCTAGTTCTGATGATAGGGTGAAACCTGATGTCGCAGCAATGGGAGTTGCAGTTCCTGTTTATAACGAATATGGAAAACTGAAAACAGTTAATGGTACTTCATTCTCTTCACCTATCACAGCAGGAAGTTTGGCTTGTTTGCGACAGGCATTTCCAAAAATGTCAGTTGCTGATATTATTGAGGCACTACATGAAACGGCTAGTATTTATGATATGCCAGACGATAGGCTGGGCTATGGTATTGCTAATTTTAGAGAGTTATTTCTTAAACTTGAAATGCAGTTGAGCTTGGATGAAATTTCTCTAGATCGTTTGTCGATCTTTCCCAATCCAGTTATCGATGTATTAAAGGTTAAGGGAATTGATGATGAAACATATCATTTTTCGCTAATAAATAGTTCAGGGAAAAAAGTGTTTTCCGGGTTTGGTAACTTCAATAGAGGAGTTGATATGTCTGAGCTTTTAGGTGGGGTCTATCAAATAGTAATTACAGACGATAATAAAGAGTTAACACTGTCATTCATTAAAACCTTATAGATTAGCTGAGAGTGAGCAACTTTTTTACCTTTTATGAGATTTCTACTTAGTGATTGCAAAAACTGATCTATTAAAAGTAAAATGAAACTGATGAAAAATAGAATTACAGATTTATTCAATATAAAATATCCTATTATTCAAGGTGGAATGATATGGGTTTCTGGTTGGAAATTAGCTTCTGCCGTTAGTAATGCAGGTGGGCTTGGCCTTTTAGGGGCTGGTTCAATGTCGCCTGATGTATTACGAGAACATATACTTAAGTGTAAGAAAGCCACAGATAAACCTTTTGGTGTAAATGTTCCGATGCTGTATTCTCATATAGAAGAGATAATGGATGTAATTGTAGAAGAAGAAGTGAAAATTGTATTTACTTCTGCAGGAAATCCTAGTGTATGGACTACTAGATTGAAAGATAAAGGTATAACTGTAGTCCATGTTGTTTCTAATTTGAGGTTTGCAATTAAATCTCAGAATGCTGGAGTAGATGCTATTGTTGCTGAAGGATTTGAGGCAGGTGGGCATAATGGTAGAGAAGAGACTACTAGTATTGTGCTTGTACCTACCTTAAAAGAACAGATTACTGTACCGATAATTGCAGCTGGAGGAATTTACAGTGGCAAGTCAATGTTGGCAATGATGATATTGGGAGCCGAAGGAGTTCAAATTGGTTCTAGATTTGCAGTGGCAGTAGAATCATCTGCACATGAAAACTATAAAAAGGAAGTATTAAATGCTGGAGATGGTGATACTTACTTAACTTTGAAAGAGTTTGCTCCAGTTAGGCTACTAAAGAATGACTTTTTCAAGGAATTGATGCTTAAATATGAGAATAATGCCACTAGGTCCGAATTATCTGAATTGTTAGGTAGAGGAAGATCCAAAAAAGGTATGTTCGAAGGAATCGTCGATGAAGGTGAGTTAGAAATAGGTCAAGTATCAAGTTTAATCAATCAAATAGTTTCCTCTAAGGAAATAATTAATGATATTGTTCATGAATATAATGATGCCATAAAACTACAAATTCAACTATAAATTGGTGTTTTTCATCCTTAAACTTCTGTTTTTTATCATTTTATATCATTATTAAGATAAAAAAATTTTGCATGTAGAAATATTGTCGTATTTTTAATGTAGTAAAGTCATAAAATAATAGATTTATTAACAATAAAATAATAGAAAAGATGTCAAAGAGCACAAATTTGCTAGCAGGTATTATCCTAGGTAGTGTTGTAGGAGCTGGAATAGGTTTATTAATTGCTCCAAGTTCAGGAGAAGAAACAAGGAATAAAATTAAAGGAAAAGCTGGAGATTATAAAAAGATGATGGATGATAAGTTATCTGAGTTTGATGATGACTTTTTAGATGATTTGAAGGATAAGTTCGAAGATGTTAAAAAAAGCTCTTCTGTTGAATATGATAAAGTTGCTCAGAAAGTAAAAGACTTAGAAAAAGAGATTTCGAGCAAGATTGCTAGCTTGAGAAAGCAAAAGGATGAGCTAGTTGATGAAATCGAAGAGTTAGTTGAGGAGGCTGAAGAAACAAAAACTGCATAGCATAAGTTTATGATTGGTATTATTAAAGAATATTTAGAGAAACGTGTTCAACTTGTAAAAGTAGATTTAGTAATAATTTTTGCTAAAGCAACTTCAGGCATTGTTAATTCATTGCTACTATTTATGTTGGGGATGATTATACTATTAATGTTTAGTTTTGCTTTAGCGCTTTGGATAGGTAAAGTGTTAGATGAGTTATCACTAGGCTTTGTTATTATTGGCCTTTTCTATCTTTTACTATTTGTTATTTATGCATTTATTAGTAAAAATAAGGTTGAGCTGAAGATTAAAGATCAAATAGTAAAAGCAGTAATGTCATCAGGTAAATTATAACAATTGAATTAGTGATTCTAATAAAATGGCAAAGAAAAAGGTAACATACAAAGAACTGATTAATACAAAACGGCAGTTGAGAAAAGACATCTCATCTTTAGAGGGTCGGATTACCGATAATAAGCTAGTAAGTGTCTTAGATCTTGTAATGGGGAGGGGACCTTCTAAGAAATCTGCTCTTGGGGGGATGAATTTTTCTAAATTAACAAATTTTGGAAAAAGCCCTATCTTTAGTTTGGCAAGTTCTTTTTTACTTTATAATAAAAGGTTTAGAAAGTATGTTATTGCATTTTTTGTTCTTAAAGAGGCTGCTCCTTATGTTATTACTAGAGTTAAGGACATAGTCAATAAGAGTTAATGATATCAACATAGAAGTTGAAAGTAATACTAATAAAAGAAGCTTGGGTTGTTTATATCCAAGCTTTTTTTTGCTTTATCGGTAATGAGGTCAAAAACGCCAAGTATTTTTGACCTCATTACCAATTTTAATATGTTCATGTACTTACCTTGCTCTAAACTATCCACTCATTAATAAATAGGATTAAGACCTATCGTTTAATTAGGCTATTTACTTTTGTTTGATATAGTCCATTGATAAGAATGGAACTTCTGCATAGTAATAATCCTCGTATTTGGGCTTGACTTCGTAATTAATTGAGCTTATTTTTGAAAAATATTTTTTCACATTATCAATTCTACTTTTATTAATTGATTCAAAGTATTGGTCAACCTTAGCAGGCTTTACAATCATTTTGCACATTTCTTTGGTTTTCAAATCGCCTTTTTTGACATTTAATTTCTTGCACAAATACTTGTTAAACTCTTTGTCTTTAAGCTCTATCGCAATAATATTTCTATAGTCAATGCTTGATATTTCTGAAGATAGGGTATCATTATTATAAGTTTTTTGGAGGTAATAGTGTGATTTTGCCATGTTTTCTAGCAATTCTTGTTTCTCCTTTTTGACATTTACCTTAAGTTGGACAACTACTTTCAAAGGATATTTCTTCTTAAGCATATCTGTGATAATATTAAGCTGTGCTGTTTGAGATGCTTGAAGTTTGAACTGAAGAGTTTCGAATTCTATTTTCTTAATTTTTTCATCGTTTATTCCAAGTCCTTTCGAAAGAATTTTAAATGGCGAATAAGCTATTTTTATTAGCATATTTGATAATATATGGACAAATTTCTTGCCGAGAGCAAAATCAGGATCGTTTAAGTTCCCTTCCATGGGGATTTCTAAGTGTATATGGTGTTTCTTATCTTGCGAAATTGAAAGAGCAGTCTTTAATGGAACATCGTATTTTGCCTCTATATCTTTATCTTTTTTATCTAATTCTATATAATAAGTGTCAATAATAGCCAAACTATTTATGTAATTATTCTCGACCTTGTTTTTTACTACAAAGTTTAATCTCCCTCTTGTCATTGGATATCCAAAATATGTTATAGAATAAGGAGAGAAATCTTTAATGTTTACATTTTTTATGGAAATATCAAATTGTCCATCCTTTACATTCCCAATATCTGTTGTAACATCAGCACTAAGATGTCCATCCTCTGGAGTAATAGCCGAAAGTTTGAACTTCACCCTGTTACCTATAGCTATCTTTTTCGCTTTAAAGTTAAT
>JAGLEB010000087.1 GCA_023145275.1 Flavobacteriales bacterium
GGGTATTAATATCTCTCAGAATTTAACCTGCCCTTTCAGGGCGTTAGCAAATACAACACAATACAATGTCAAGGCGTTGCCATTGACCAATATTAAATTAAAACTTTCAGCCTTAACATTACCTATCGATGATAATAATTATTAAAAAACGGTATGTAGATAACTACTGACCTCAATACTTTATAATAGACATCACAATATATTACCTAAAAACACAAAGCCCCACAATTAAGTGAGGCTCAAATACATAATTACACCTAACTTGACCTATCTAAAACAAGCTTAATGTTAAAGCTCAATTCTTTATATATTGGCTTATAAAATAACACTAATCTATTCTCTCAGAAAACCTATCCTTATCAATTAAAACTCTTCCTTCTCCAATTTCAATCAAACAACATCTAGAGTCTCCAAAATCATCAAACATAAAGCGT
This sequence comes from Flavobacteriales bacterium, assembly GCA_023145275.1. Taxonomy (GTDB): domain Bacteria; phylum Bacteroidota; class Bacteroidia; order Flavobacteriales; family JADGDT01; genus JADGDT01. The sequence goes on from JAGLEB010000087.1 coordinate 435, forward strand.
GAAATATAAGTATCAATAATACCGAAATTTATTATTTTACCAGACATCACACAAATATAACTTGCGGGACTGTTATTCTCCATCACAGTAACCTTAGCAAAAATTGTAAAATATCGACCATCTCCAATAATACACGCTTCAATATCTCGAACATCATTACACCCACACTTATAATTCATCATTAATGATAGATCATTATATTGCTTATTGATATAAATTTCAACATCATCAAAATCATATCCTACTAAATCGTCAGTAATATTACTATTAAGTAATACTAATTGATTTAATTTATATACACCCTCAATATTAGGAGGATTCTCACCTTTAAATATTGGCATTCCTAACACTACCATTTTATGGATAAAATCAATAGGAACAATGTTAGTTACCTCTACGGGATATTCTCTTGTATCAATTAAATCGTCAAAAGCATCACTATCTTTCGTACACCCTACCACAGCAAGTCCAATTAATAAAATTAGACCAAACATTTTTAAAATTATATTTTTCATTTTTGTAAGATTTAAAGAATTATCCTACTCTTTAGCTTTTCGGAATCCGCCAATTACTTTTTTTCTGAGAATCCATCTCTGTCAAATAGGACTCTTCCTTTTCCATTCTCAATATGGCAATTAAGTGGATCTCCTCCATCATCAACCATAAAGTGAGAAATGTGAGTATCTAATATTCCCTGAGGACTAACTTCACCAGATAGTGCACATATATACGCTGCAGCTGAGTAATCTTCATGTAAAGTTATCTTAGCAAAAACAGTAAACTTGTTATTGTTACCAACAATAAATGCATCAACACCTTCAAGCTTATCTAGACCACACAAGTAGTCAATTTTTATAGAAAGATTTTCAGTATTTTGATTATGAAATACTATTTCAAAATCATCAAAAATACAACCTTCCACATCACCTTCTATACTACTGTTCAACAAGGCACACGAACCAATGTGATATGCACCTTCAATATTTGGAGGCTTTTCTCCCACATTAATTGGCATTCCTAATTCTTCCATATTACGAATAATCTCTATGGAAACAAGGTTTACAACTCTAGTTGGAAGTTCGTTTTCTCCACCTACAGCAATACCTTTATCTTTCGTACATCCTATCACAGCAAGCCCAATTAATAAAATCAGACCAAACATTTTTAAAATTAGATTTTTCATTTTGTAAGATTTAAAGAATTATCCTACTCTTTAGCTTTTCGGAATCCGCTTCTTACTTCATTTTTTTTAAATATCATATAACGTATTTTTTAAGGTTATATATACTAATTTTATTAGTGGATAAGATGAAGTAGAAAAGATAAAATTATGGATACAATGCAAAAACAGCTACCGAAACTATTACAGAACATCCCTCCTACTTTAAGCTTTTAACAAGTTGTAAGAGTTAAGAAGATTAATTTTAGATACAATTTGTCAAAAACAGTATACACTAATCTGTTGTCAACTACGCATCAACTTACTATGCAAGCCGACAACTAGGAAAATAATACGCTTACATACAAGCCTACACAATGTTTATAGCAATATTATTCCTAGTAAAATTCAGTGATTTAATCGAAGGGGTGGATTTGGACATTCACTAGTAACGAAAATCTCTCATTACCAAACACAAAAATAGTGAAAAAAAACTACTTCCACAAGTATTTTCTAAATAAACTTTAACCTAACTATCTGATACACTAATACTTATATGTAAATTACTTAATCTATATCTCTTTTAATAACAGTAATATTAAGAGCAAAAAGCACAATAATTATCAACGATAGTGAGTAAAAATATTCCAGTCAATTGCTTACAGTAAACAAATTTTTGACATAAAAAAGCCCCACAATACAGCGGGGCTTTATACAGTTAGTAAAAAGATATAATAATTATCCTTTACTAAATATTTTATATAATACTACTTCTTTACAATAGAGTATGAATAATTACCACCATGACCTAATACTAAAGTAATATCATAGCTACCATCATCCGCAATTACGATATTAGATCCTCCAGCAATTGGCTCGCCAGATAGACCACTACCTCCATAATTTAGAGACCAATCTGAAGTACCACGGAATTTAAGTTCCTTTCCTCCGATTAAATCAATCGTCATTGTAAATGTATTAGTAGACTCATCAAAATCAGTAAAGTTAGTTTGATTATCCCAAGAACCAGGTGTTGAATCACCAATAATACCCCATTCAGTTTTCTTAGCTTCCCACTTCATAGCAGCTAAATCGGCTTTAATATACCAAAGTCCACCTTCAGAAATTTGAAGATTCTGCTCTCCGTCAACTACAATAGAACCAGGATTATTAGGATCATCGCCAAGGTCATTATCCCAAGCACCTAATTGTGGTAACCACTTACATTCAAAAGCATCAGCATTATATTGATATACTTCATAAGTTCCATCGAAGAAATTCTTATTGGCAGAAGCTGTGGCATTATCCCAACCTTGATGCGCACCAACAAGGTATAGATTATTAGGGAAGTTAGATTTCTCTAACTTAAATTTATTATTAATAAGATCTAATTCAACAGCATAAACTGAGTTCTCAGTTGCTATAGAATCACCATCAACCTTTAAACCATCAGCTGAACCATCTGATCCCATAGTTGTTTTAAGATATGATTTATCTTTAAATAAGAATTTACCCGATTTAAGAACCATAGTAGCTTTCCAAACATTGTTTGCAGCATCAAAAACTAAAGGAACGTGATCTTCAGATACCGAAGAACCAACTAATCCCCAAACAACAATCTCGTCATCGTATATATAACGATCCACAAGCATTGAAACAGGCACAGATTCCATTACCATATCACCACCTGAAGCAACAACACGAGCTTGAATACCCAGCTCTGAATTTGGAGCTATTCCAAGATCTCTTAGCAACTGATTCATAGCACCAGTACTAATTCCCTTATACTGTTCTTTAGTCACTTCTAATTTTTGAGCAGAAGAGAAATCTCCCTCTGCATCATCTATTTGAACCTCATATGAAACTTCTACACCTTCGCCGAGGTATGCAGCATTCCAAACAAAGGTTTCGAACGATCCATTGTCGTTTTCAGGAATCAGCACATATGCTGATGATCCATTTGGGTTTTCAATAACAGGCGCAGAAATATTCTTCTCAGCAACAGGAATATCCTTTTTACAAGAAGATAAGGCAACTACTCCAGCCATTACCCCAATTAGTATATTTTTTGTTTTCATTTTTATAATTTTTTAAAATCAACAATTACGTACTCGACGATTGCTTAGTAGCTTTTATAGATTTATTTCCTAAATTAATTTCTATTTTATAAGTTCCAGCCTCAGCAACTCTAAACTGCTTTTCATCATATTGATTTACAGATAAAATAACACCTTCGTGTATTTCAAAATCATCCCAGAACCATCTCTTTGGTCCCCATCCTGTATTTTGACCTAATATTCCGAATGATATTTCGTTACCATCTGCATCCGTTCCGACAGTCAAATCAGCTATTACATCATACTCTGTAGTAGAAACAGCAACTATTTCAAGAGCCTGTTCTGGTGTCCAACCAGCAGATGTAGCATCTCCAACCAACCATAATGGCGGAATAGAAGCATCGTAAGGAGTAACTTTCAACTCCATTTCATTTGAGTATAATACACTTACCTCACTATTTGAAGAAGATGCCTTAACTCTAACCTTAATGACTGTTTCTACCTCTGGTAAAACTCCTAGAGCATTAAGCTGAATATTGAAATCTTTAACCGAAATAGTCTGATAAGGAATAGTAACAGCTTCCTGCATAGCCATAGCTTCAGAAAAATCGCCATCTGGTTTATCTAATTCTATCGTGTATTTTGTAACAATTGGTTTTCCATAATCAGCCTTTTCATATATAAAAGTTTCAAAAGGATTATTTTCATTTGCTTCAGTCAACACATACGATAAAGTTCCATCAGGTGTCAACAAGACAGGTGCTACTTCTTTTGATAATTGTACACCATCATCCGTAGTTTTAGAGCACGACCCTAAAAACGTGAATGCAGCGAGTAGCATTATTAAATATTTATTTATTTTCATATTTTCTATTTTTTAGTAACCTGGATTCTGAACAAGTTTTGAATTTGCACCAATTTCCTTAGCAGGAATTGCAAATAGGCTTTTAGACGAACTCACAGCAGCCCCATTAGGAACGCCACCTTTCCAAGACCATAAATATGAGCTTGATGTATATTCCCCAAACCTAACAAGGTCCGTTCTACGAGTTGCCTCCCAGAATAACTCTCTTCCTCTTTCGTCTAACACAAACGACTTTGTAAGTTGTGCAGCTGTAATATTTCCACTTGTATTGCCATAAGCTCTAGTTCTAATTTTATTCACATACTCTACTGCTTTATTCTTTTCAGCTCCAGCAGCACCACGCATAGCAGCTTCAGCATACATTAAATATGAATCAGCCAAACGAAATAATGGAAAATCTGTTGATACAAACGCTAAATTAGCTGGCGTAGCACCATCACTTCTAACATTCCTGAATTTCATAACACTATATCCCGATGTGAACTTCGAAGGATTTGTTACCACTTTTTCTTCAGTAATAAAAAACATACCATCTTCAGTTTCAGAAACTTTGCCTCTTAAATCCTTAGAATCAAACCTATCAACCAATTCGGCACGAGATCTATTACCTCCCCAGCCACCACTGATTCCAATTTTTGCAGGATTAATATCTCCCCCAGTTGCACTAAAAGCTAAAAATTGAGTAGCTCCGTATGTCTGCATTTTAAATCCGTCTGTTGGTGCAACAAAAATAAATCCAGATGCAGCAACTGCATTTTCCCTTTTATTATTATCTCCATAAAACATCTCATTATATTCTCCAGTATAAAAAGTATATGCTGAATTAACTTTCTCAGTTTCAACAACTACTTTATCATACATCGCAGTACCAGTATAAACCTTAGCATTCAAATACATTTTTGCCTTTAACATCCAAGCAGCACCTTTATCTACTCTTCCGTAATCTGCAGTGTTAGCTTCTTTTAAATCTCCTTCAAATGCATCAATCTCGGTAATTATCCAATCAAAAAGGTCAGCTCTTTTCATTTGTTCTGGCATAAATGATCCAATGCCCATACTTTCGTCAACAAAAGGAACATTTCCGAAAAGATCTAAAGCTACGTAATAAGAGTAAGCTCTAATAAATCTTGCCTCAGCTCTTAGCCCTTTCATCTTTTCCTTAAGATCTCCTTGACCTCTTTCGTCAAGTTTAGAATCAGAAGACTGACTCAAAAATTCATTTGATACTGAAATCATGTGATATGTTCTATAATACAATCCTTCAATAAATGGATTTGCTGCAGAATATTGAAGAAAATTTAATTGTGGAATTCCAAAATCTCCCCAAGAACAAATCGCTTCATCTGTAGTTAATACTTGAGCATTCCATAAATTACGAACAAATGAAGAAGTACCTTCATCAATACCCCCTACATCACCATTACCCGCAGGTCCTTCTTGACCCGTAAGTGATAAACCAGCATATAATTTAGCCAACACTTGACTATAACCTTCTTCTGTTTGATAAACAGTTTCGGCCGTAGATTGATTTGGATCAATTGGAAGTTGATCTAAGTCTTTCATACAAGACGTAAGACCTAAAGCTCCGATTGACAGAAATGCAATCCCCTTAATAAATATATTTTTTAATTTCATATTCTTTCAATTTTATCTATTAAAACCCAAGATTTACACCTAACATAAATGTACGTGGACGAGGATAGAAGTTATTATCAATACCACTAGAAACCTCTGGATCAACACCTCCATAACCTGATATTACGAAAATATTTTGAGCAGTTAAATTAATTTTCAAGCTAATGTCTCCACCTGAAATATTATCGAACCTATAACCTACAGACATATTATCCATTCTAAAGAATGACGCATCTTCTAAATAATATGAAGACCAGAATTGGTATGAGTTAAATCCAGTTGCTGCAGATGGCAATCTGTTAGATAAGTAGTTTCCACCACTATTATAAGTGTCTTGTTTTACACCAATGTTCGACTTATTGTTATTATATACAGTTCCGCCAAGTTGAGCTCTTCCTGATAAAGAAAAATCCCAATTTTTATACTCAATTCTAGTATTAATACCTAATAATGTAGTTGGAGCAGACTGTCCAATTCTAATCTTGTCGTTATCATTATAAACTCCATTACCGTCATGATCAACGTATACACCTTCTAACGGATTTCCACCAGCATCATATACTTGCTCATAGACAAAGAAAGAATTTGTTGGATATCCAACAGAGTTAATCTGAATAGTAGAACCAGTACCACCAGCAATTCCTCCAGTTTGATTTCCTAAGAAAGAAGGGTCATCATTATGAGAAAGCTGAGTAATCTGATTGATATTATATGTAACATTTCCTCCAATTTCCCAGAAAAAGTCATCTGTTACAATTGCTCTCCAGCTAATATTGAATTCCATACCACTATTTTGAAGACTACCAACGTTTGTTAATAACAAGTTAGTTAAGTTAGCTCCTGCAGGTACAGGAATAGTATTTAAAAGATCTTTAGTTTCTCTATAGTACAATTCTAAACTACCCGAAACTTTATCATTTAAGAAACCATAATCAACTCCGAAGTTGTATGTTGTAGTTTCTTCCCATTTAATATTTTCGTCGTAACCATCTGGTCTAAGTGTATTAATATATCCACCACCCCAAGGATACATTGCTGTATTATTTGACTCAACATATGGCCCTTGATAAGGTAAATCGGCAGTCACACCTTGCTGACCAGTAATACCCCAACCTAAACGAATTTTCAGATTATTTAAAGACTCCGAATCTTTCAAGAAATCTTCATTATTAATTCTCCAAGCTAAACCAATAGCAGGAAATATACCCCAACGATTATCTTCAGAGAAACGAGAAGTACCATCGGCACGAACTGTCGCATTAATTAAATACTTACTATTGTAATTATACTCAGCTCTACCAAAGAAAGACACTAGGTAATTTTGCGCTTCATAAGCTCTATAAGGAGTAATTTCTTCTGTTTGAGAATAACTCTTTGTTTCATTTTCCCCTTCTCTATAGAAATGCTGCCAAGAATAACCTCCCATAACTTTCACATTGTGCTTGTCGAAATCCTCGTTATAAGAAAGGTACATATCCAAAGTCTTATTAGTCTTTGTTTGAGAATAAGGAGCATATTCTCCCGCTCTTTCTCCCTCAGTAGGTCTAGCCCATGCAGCTGTTGGCTGTACAACAGTTAATCCGTCAGAATCAGAACCATCTAATCCAAGATTTAAAGTTGCAGTGAATGCAGGTGCGAAATGAAATTTATAATCTAATTTTGCATTTAAAATATAACGATTTACTGTACTTGAATTATCGTGTAAGTTTAATTGGGCTGCAGGATTCATCGTTGCAATTGGCACAGGATTACCTGATGCATCAACCCATGTATAATATCCTCCATAATTAGAAAACTTATCTTCATTCACAGGTTTTGTAGGATCAAAACGAGATGCAGACCAAATTGCTGCTTCATTTCCAAACCCATTCTTAACATTCATATACTTGGTATTAACACTAAGCTTCAAGTGATCGTCAAAGAAACTTGGAGTTAAATTAAGACCAACAGTAAGTCTGTTCATATCAGAAGTTTTCACAATACCTTGTTGTGCTGTATAACCTAAAGATAATCTATAAGGCATAGCTTCTAAACCTCCAGTCATAGAAATATTATGATCGGTACTAATAGCAGTTCTATAAACTTCGTCTTGCCAATCAGTATTTACATCAGGATAATCATTAGCTCTTATATCAGCATCAGATCCATCACCATAAAAACCTTTAATAAAATCTTTATATTGAGAAGCATCCATCAACTCAAGCACTTTAGCAGGAGTTGCAACAGATACATTACCCGTATAGTTCAATTTTATTTTTCCACCTCTTGAACCTTGCTTTGTTGTAATGATTATTACTCCATTCGACGCACGAGAACCGTAAATAGCAGTTGCAGATGCATCTTTTAACACAGTAAAAGTTTCAATATCATTTGGATTAACAGTATTCAAAGGATTCTGCATACCAGCTACTCCTTCTGTATCGATAGGCACTCCATCAATTACAATTAAAGGATCGTTAGAAGCATTCATTGATGAACCACCACGAATACGTATTGTAGATCCAGCACCTGGTGCACCACCAGAAGATGTAATCTGAACACCGGCAGTTTTACCTACCATCAAATCTTGTGGTGAAGCAATTGCTCCTGCATTAAAATCTTTAGATGAAATAGCAGAAACTGATCCGGTAGCATCTTCTTTCTTTACTGTTCCATATCCTATTACAACAACGTCTGCCAAAACAGCAGCATCTGGTTGTAATTGTGGACTCCATTTTTGATCTGAACCAGAACTAAATGTTCTATCCAAATTCACATAACCCATAAACGAAACACTTAAAGTGAATTGTCCATTAGTTAGTTGATCTTCTGAGATATCTATAGAATAATTTCCATCGAAATCTGTTGTTGTGCCATTTGTTGTTCCTACAACAAGCACCGATGCCCCTGGAAGGGGGATTCCACTCTCATCAATTACTACACCTGAAACGTTTTGAGCGAACAGGTTCGAAAAAGAGAACAGTGTGAGCAAAACCAATGACATGGCCGCTTTAACGTAATTTTTCCTCATTTTAAATTATTTTAATTTAGATTACAATTAGGTTACTTATTATTTTTATGGTTAAACTTATTTTTCACATTTTAAACTTACAATATTCTCAGGGTAATTACAAGCACGCAGTGATGTTTATCATGCATATTTAGCTATTTGTCAAATTATTAAAGCGAACGTCACAAAAAAAACATCCCTTAACAACCTGTCAATACCACTATTTTGCAGGGATAATACTAATTGCATAGCCTCCTCCTGCTGCCACAAACTGTTTTAACTTTGATTTACTTGTCACTTTAAACTTTCGAATTTCATATGCCTGGGGATTATCAATGTAATGAGCATCTTTTTTATCATAATATATAGTAGCTATATACTTTTGCTTTGGATTTAAAAAGTCAAAATATATTTTTGAAATTCTTTCGTTCTCATCATTTGTACTACCGATAAACCATTTTTCGCTGCCTTTCTCTTTTCGAGCATATGTAATATAGTCTCCCGGCTCAGCCTCTAATACCTTTGTTGCATCCCAATCTAAAGCAACATCTTTGATAAATTGAAATGCATCTGGAAAACGTTTGTAATTCTCAATCACATCAGCTGCCATTTGTAGAGGACTGTACATTGTAACGTATAAGGCTAACTGACGAGCTAAAGTACTTTGAACATGCGAATGATTATCAGGATTCAACTTTGTGATATCCATTTCGAAAATACCTGGAGTATAATCCATTGGCCCTCCAATTAATCTAGTGAAAGGAAGTATTGTAGTATGGTCTACTGTATTTCCACCCATTGCCTCAAACTCAGTACCTCTAGCCGATTCATTTCCAATTAAATTTGGATAAGTTCTACACAGACCTGTTGGACGAACAGCTTCATGCGCATTAATCAAAATCTTATATTCTGCAGCCTTTTTTACAGCATACAAATAGTGATTCACCATCCATTGCCCATAATGACGCTCACCTCTAGGCAGAATACGTCCGACATAACCACTTTTCAAAGAATTATATCCATTATCAACCATGAATTGATATGCTGCATCCAAATGACGCTCATAGTTTCTAACCGAACCAGAAGTTTCGTGATGCATCATTAACTTCACTCCTTTAGATTCTGCATAAGCATTTAAAGCCTTCACATCAAAATCTGGATAAGCTGTAACAAAATCGAATACATAATCTTTAGATTTCCCATACCAGTCTTCCCAACCTTCATTCCAACCTTCAACCAAAACAGCATCAAATCCATTTTCTGCAGCAAAATCAATATAATCTTTCACATGCTCGTTAGTGGCACCGTGCCGAGGACTTGGATTTACTTTTGAGTAATCTGTTGAACCAAGTTGTATACCGTTTAAGTCGTCAGTATATGACCAAGTACTTTTTCCAGTAATCATCTCCCACCAAACTCCTATATACTTTACAGGTTTTATCCACGAAACATCATCATAAGAACAAGAATCATTCAGGTTTAGAGTAATTCTAGACATCAATATTTCTCCTGCATTCTTGCTTGCAATAACAGTTCGCCATGGAGTAGAACGTGGTGCCTGCATATATCCTTTGTTGCCTTGAGCATCCGGTGTAAGATGAGACACAAACACCATTTTTTTATCGTCAAAATCGAGACTCATTGTAGAATATTCAAGCAATGCCGCCTCATGAATATTAATATAATACCCATCATCGGTTTTCATCATCAAAGCTGTTTGAACTCCAGTTGGCGAAAACATTTTTTGAGAAATATTTACAAAAGACTCTTTTGCCTGTATTGCTCTAATTTCAGATAATTTAGAAGTATTATAATTATACTCTTGAGTACCATAATCTCCAGGAATCCAGAATGCTTTATGGTCACCATTCATCGCAAACTCAGTGTGTTCCTCCTTTATAACAAAGTATGAAAGATTTTTTTGCTCAGGAAATTCGTATCTGAAGCCTAAACCATCATTAAACAGTCTAAAACGAATTAACATAACTCTACCCGTAGAAGCTTGTGAAAGCGTTATAGCCATCTCATTGTAATAGTTGCGTATTTCTTTTTCTTCTCCTAAAACTGGTTGCCAAGTTTCGTCAAAAGTTGACCTATCAACTTTTTCAACTTCAAAACCATCTAGTAAGGATTCATCATTGACTAGGTCAAAACCTAATTTGCTACTTTTTATTATTATCTTTTTGCCTAAATCTAACTTATAAGTAGGTACTGTTTTTTTCAACTCAAAACGAAGAGTAAAACTATTGTTTGGAGATTTTAATTCTTGAGATTTTGAGATTACTGAAATCAAAACAAACAAGATAACTAGTATTGTTTTTTTCATATTAGCTGATTTTAACCTATACAAATTCTTTTATAACACAAATATAGGACAGCTTGTAATAGTCTTAGTCTTTAGGTAGTAAGAAAGTAGATTTAAGCATCACAAAAACAAACGTAAAACACTACTCTAGAACTTATTACATATAAGTATAGCATGTAAAAAAGTAGATTACAACCTCAAAAAAGTAGTGAAAAGCATATAATACGACCCGTAAAATACGCATAGTGTATAATGAACACTTTTTCTGTTTTGGAATATACCGAACAATTGTTACCTTCTGTACGTCATAGATATCGAGTATATTACCTTCGAAAATAGAGGCTCACAAGTAAAAAAACGCAACTTATCCGCAAGTACAAATTACAAAGTTCCAATAATCGCAACTTTCTCTTTAAATATAGACTTTGAGTACTTAGAACTATTTCTCATTTTAGTTCTATAGTTATAAATTGTAGTTACTGAATATCTCAATATTTTTGCTATCTGGGCACTTTCAGAAATACCGAGGCGTATTAGGGCATAAATTCTCAGCTCAACGTTCATAAGCTCATCAGCCTTTAACACTATTCTTTCATCTTCTTTAAGTAGTGTATTCATATCTCTAACAAAATTCGGATATAGATCTAAGAAAGTCCTATCAAAATCTTTATAAAAAGATTTAAGTTCTTCATTAACAAAGTCATTAGATCTGAGAAGTTTCAACAGTGTTTCTTTTTTATCGTTACTAGCTTTTTTATAGAGCATCTTTCTATACACATCTATTTTCTCAATATAAGAAGAGCTAAGCTTAATATAATGAGCAATATACTCCTGCTTAACATTGTTCAAAGATTCGAGGGTGATGTTGTCAGAAGAAACACGTTTGTTAGTTTCCTCTAAGACCATATTTAAATCGAAAAGCTGTTTATTTACAAGTCTATTGTTACTATTAGCTAGCTCTAGTTTTCTCTTTTGTTTTAAGATATATACTAGTATAAAAAAGAAAAATAGGGCTAAAAGACTTATTACAATTCCAAACAATGTTTTATTACTGCTCATTTTTTCTCGAAGATTATCATAAGCAAGGTCTATTAAGGGTAATATTTGAGAAACTTCATAAGCTCTTAACCTCGCATTAGAATATACAGCATCTTCAAATGCTATTCTAATATACTTATTGGAACGCGAAATATCATTCCTTTTAAGCAATAGAAGAGCAAGTTCTCTTATTGCCGAATTTTCTCTTACTCCTCCTACAATATCCGACATAGCAGATTGGGCAAGATATTTAACTTTTAAATCTTCCTGACCTAAAAGGCCATATGCTTCAGCAAGTGTATATGCCGTGTATCCGTACTCCCTATCCTCAACCTTAAGAGAGTTTAGCGATTCTATCATTATATCTCTCATACTGATATAATCCTCAACATCCCTTTTTCTATCAGCCAGACTTACTTTATATTTAGGGCTAGATTTATCTAAAATATTTAATAATGAATCCTGATATGAAGCTCTGAGTTCATTAAAATCTAGTAAGAATGTTGAACCAGATAGATAAATACTTTTAAATCTATTCAATTCTACTTGATTAACATAGTAATGACTTAGCTGACTCTTACTTAAGGATTTAGTTTTTATTGAATTTAGTATTTCTTTAGCTTCTCCATAAAAGCCCAATAAGATCAAAGATTTAGACTTTAACAATTTTGCATCAACCTTAGCTTTATAGTCTAATTTAAGATTAGCTAATTCAAGACACTTTCCACTATAATAAAGTGCCGAGTCACTGTTATATGGCAAATACTCCTTAAAAATAGTTTTGTAAAGGTCGAAAGTAGTTTCGTCACTTCTCACACTACTAATAAGTAGACTTAAAGCTTTAATTCTTTGCTCTCTCTCATTATAGTACTGCTGTTTTACAAGTATCTTGTCGTCTAGAGAATCAAGAGCTATTACCATATCACTTTGAGCAAAAATAATATTAGCAAAAAAAACTAATGCAAGGGTCAATCTCATTATAATAACTTTTTCTTAAAAATAAATTCTAGTAAATATAATTTTTTTTACTGTTCGTCTAGATAAAACAAACCGTATTATTAAAATGTATCTCATTAGTTTACTACAAACAATTAATAAGCTGAAGCTACAAACAAACTCATCATCCTAAAACATAAGCTTATCACCAAATGGTAGTGTTTCGTAATGTTGATTTTTGAAGCCTAAAGAATATAATCATATTTGCACTGTAATAAAAAAACAAGGTGTTATGATTTTATTAAGCATAAGTATTACGACAATATCAATGATATTATTTATATCTAATGCAAGCAACAGTCCTACACCTGCTACTCAAACGATAAGAGTAGAAAAGAATAAGTTTTTGAAATAAGCAAACAATCACTATATATAGGAAAAGAAATTGTAAGTTATCTTGCAATCACTAGACCAACCACTATTAGTAAAAAGACCTAAACGATTAATTCGTGAAGGTCTTTTTCATTTTATTATGGTTTTGCGTTTAGTCCTAATTTTCAATATATATACACGCAATATGGGCTACAATATTAGACTAATCAATTAACCATTTTTGATTTTAGACCTAGCTGATAATAATAAGAACTCAGCCTGATTTTGTTATTTTTGGGTGAGGGGTTATTACTATTTTCGGTAGCTTTAGAAAACAATTATCTATTCCCAAGCTCAATCACTTCAAGGTTTTTAATTTTTGAGGCCTCAATTTCGAATCGAAGCATTGTTCTCTTTTTATGGAAGCCCTTTTTTCCAACTGCCCCTGGATTCATATGCAGAAGGTTTAGTTTTTTATCGTTTATTACTTTCAGTATGTGAGAATGTCCGCTAATAAATAATTTTGGAGGATTTTTTTTAATCTCAGCTCTCAAATCGTAAGAATAATTTCCAGGATATCCACCAATATGCGTCAACCACACATCTACTCCTTCTACAATAAATCTATTGTGCAATGGGAATTCTTTTCTAAGCTCAGTTCCGTCGATATTACCGAACACAGCACGCAAAGGTTTTAATTTCTTTATTTTATCAGTAACATCAACATCCCCAATATCTCCGGCATGCCACACTTCGTCAACTGTATTTATATATTTCTTCATCAGGTCATCGAACTGTCCGTGACTATCAGACATCAATAGAATTTTCATTTGCTTTATTTATTATTCTTGTAAGGCTAATTTATGCTTTGAATTTTACTTTTGCTTCATTCCAATAAACATCCATTTCTTCTAGAGACATATCTGTTAATTCTCTTCCATGTAATGCTGCTTGCTCCTCGATATATTGAAACCTCTTGATAAACTTTTTATTAGTTTTTTCTAAGGCATCTTCAGGCTCAATCTTCATGAATCGCGCATAGTTAATCATCGAGAACATAAGATCGCCAAATTCTTCTTCCATGGCCTCTTGGTCATTATTCTCAACAGCCTCTTGGAACTCTTTTGTTTCCTCCTCTACTTTTGCCCAAACATCTTTGGCATTGTCCCAATCGAAGCCAACTCCTTTAGCTTTATCTTGAATTCTAGAAGCTTTCACTAGGGAAGGAAGAGAAAGAGGTACTCCCTCCAAAACTGATTTACGTCCCTCTTTAAGCTTTAAAGCTTCCCAATTTCGTTTCACTTCTTCTTCATCTTCGACTTCTACATCAGAATAAATATGCGGGTGACGAAAAATAAGTTTTTCGCTTATTGAATTTGCAACATCCGCAATATCAAATGATCCTTTTTCTGAGCCAATTTTAGAATAAAAAACAATATGAAGAAGAAGATCCCCAAGTTCTTTTTTCACTTCCTCAAGATCATTATCCAAAATTGCATCACCTAATTCATACACCTCTTCGATCGTAAGGTGGCGAAGGCTTTCTATAGTCTGTTTCATATCCCACGGACAACCTGTTCGCAGCTCGTCCATTATATCAAGTAGACGACCAAAAGCTGCCAATTTTTCTTCTCTCGTATTCATATTATAATACTGAATTAAATATTGTAATCACTTATATTCATATAGCACTATTCGCCCTGATGGAAGTGACACCTCGCAAATAGCAAAAACAATTGATAGTGTAATTTTGTAAGCTCCGAGTTTGCGAGGAGATTTTGAAATTACGCTCTAGAAATGTTTTTTGATATGCGAAGTACAACGGACAGCAGGAAAAGCGCCAAAAAAAACCGTATATCAAATGCGAATATACGGTCTTTTACAATTTTATTAAGAATTTTCTACTCTTCTGTAACTATATTAGCATCTTCGATACCATCTTCTTTCTCATCGTCTAGAGTAACTAATCCAGCACCTTGCAGAATATTATACCATTGAAATACTTTCTTAATATCAGATGTATAAACTCTATCCTCATCGAAATTAGGAAGTACATCAGTAAAATATTCTTTCAACACCTTTGCACTATCCTTATGGTTTAATGTTGGTCCTAAATTTTCTTTCTTCGCGATATTCTCGAAAACTTCCTTCAAAGGCACTTCTTCTTCATAAGTGTACATTGCAATATCTGCCAATGAACTAACATTGTTTGTAGAGTGAACTGGGAAACGTTTACCATCTGCCAAAGCTTCAACTATAAAACCTCCTCTTGATTGCGAAAGTAGCTTATACAAGCCACCTTTTCCCGAAATTGAAATAATTCCTTCTATATTCATAATTATATTTTTTTTTTAAAATGTTATTGTCTTCCTTTTTTCAATGGATACCTCATGTTGTACGTCACAGAAGTCTTTCCTTTTGATATATTTGCTAACTTACCTTTAAGTAATCTTTTCTTTAAACTTGAAAGCTTATCGGTAAATAAAACCCCTTGGATATGGTCATACTCATGTTGAATAACTCTAGCAGCAAGACCACTAAACTCATCGCGATGGAATTCCCAATTTTCATCATAATATTCGATCAATATCGTCTCTGGGCGATAAACATCTTCATGAACATCGGGTATTGTAAGGCAACCTTCATTAAAACCCCATGACTCTCCAGAAGTCTCTATGATTTTAGCATTGATAAACACTTTCTTAAAGTCTTTTAACAATTCATAATCATCTTCTTCTTCCTCAGCAAATGGTTCAGCATCGATTACGAAAAGTCTAATTGCCTTTCCTACCTGAGGTCCAGCCAAACCAACACCGCTAGCATTATACATACTATCGAACATGTTTTCAATAAACCCATCAAGATTAGGATAATCTTTATCGATCTCTAATCCTACTTTTCTTAAAACTGGGTCGCCATATGCAACAATTGGTAATATCATATCTCTATATTTATTCTAAAAACTTTTACTATCGAGGTAAGACTGAAGGATAATAGTAGCACTAATTTTATCTATTAACCCTTTGTTTCTTCTCGCTTTCTTCCCGATACCACTATCAATCATTGTCTGAAAAGCCATCTTAGACGTAAAACGCTCATCAAATCGTTTTATGATAATGTTTGGAAACTTTTTTACTAATTCCTCAATAAAAGGAAGTATTTCCTTCTCACTTTCTGAAGGGCTATTGTCTTTTTGCTTAGGTTCTCCAACAATAATTTCATCAACATCCTCTCTACTAACATAATCTTGTAGGAAAGCAATGATCTTATTATTATCAACTGTATCAAGCGCTGAAGCAATTATCTGCATAGGGTCCGTTTCGGCTATTCCTATCCTTTTTGTCCCAAAATCTATTGCTAATAATCTACCCATAATCAGAGTTTAAAAAAGTGTCCGCAAAATTAATAATTTTTTCTTGAATCAATCTAATTAGTGTAACTTATTCGTTAAACTTGATTAAAAACACTGCAAGTTTGTTATAATTATAACATTTTGTGACTTTTTAATTAATTAACACCTAAATTAATAGAAGCATGAAAACTATTTCTATTTTTGCAGCAAAATAAACATTCGTACACATGACAGAATTACGCAGTATAATTGAGAAAGCTTGGGAAGACAAGTTTCTATTAGAAAACAAAGATACTCAAGACGCAATAAGAACCTTGATAGCAAAATTAGACAATGGAGAAATTAGAGTTGCTGAACCTACGAAAGATGGAGGCTGGAAGGTAAACGAATGGGTAAAAAAGGGAGTAGTTTTATATTTCCCTATTCAAAAAATGGAAACAATTGAAGTTGGACCGCTTGAATTTCACGATAAAATACCTTTGAAAAAAAATTATAAAGAAAAAGGTGTGAGAGTTGTTCCTCATGCTGTTGCGAGACATGGAGCATACTTATCGCCAGGAGTAATACTAATGCCCTCTTATGTAAATATTGGCGCTTACGTTGACGAGGGTACAATGGTTGACACATGGGCTACTGTTGGATCTTGTGCTCAAATTGGCAAGAATGTACATCTAAGTGGTGGAGTTGGTATTGGAGGTGTTTTAGAACCCCTACAAGCAGCACCAGTAATTATTGAAGATAATGCCTTTATAGGGTCAAGATGCATTGTTGTTGAAGGAGTAAAAGTTGGAAAAGAGGCTGTTTTAGGTGCGAATGTAGTACTAACAGCGTCTACAAAAATAATTGATGTTACAGGTGACACACCTATTGAAACAAAAGGAGAAGTTCCTCCACGATCAGTTGTTATACCAGGATCATACACGAAAAAGTTCAAAGCTGGAGACTTCCAGGTTCCTTGTGCCTTGATTATTGGAACAAGAAAAGAAAGTACAAATAAGAAAACTTCGCTAAATGATGCTTTAAGAGACTATGGAGTTTCTGTTTAGTGATTAGTGATTAGTGATTAGTGAAAAAGTAAATATGGCTTAGCTCTTACGAGTTAAGTCATTCTTTTTTTTTAAAATTAATTGATTTAATACTAAATACACACTGAAATGATCATTAATATTTTTGTCTTTATTGATTATACTTCTTTAGAAAAATACGTGTAAAGCTACGGTTATACACAATTTTCATAAATTATTCGCATTTTTTTTTATAGGAACTCACGAATCGCTTCGCTTATTTGTATAATCAAAAAATACTTCAATCTCATCATTATTAAGCACCTAAGCAGTATCAGCAAAAGCTTATTCTAAAAATACAAAATATAACTATTTACATCTGAGCATAGGAGCATATTTTTGTATATTGCACAGCTTAAAAAAATATAATTCATGGAATACTTAGATTTTGAACAACCTATCAGTGATTTAAAAGATCAACTTGAAAAGTGCATCGAGTTAGGAAAACAGAGTGAGATAGATGTTTCTGAAACTTGCAATAAAATCAAGGAAAAACTTGAGAACACACAACACGAAATATATAATAATTTATCTGCATGGCAGAGAGTTCAAGTTTCGCGACACCCATCTAGACCATACACGCTTGACTATATAACAGCACTAGCAGGAGATACTTTTATTGAACTTCATGGTGATAGAACTGTAAAAGACGACAAGGCTATGATTGGAGGTCTAGGAAAGATAGACGGCCAATCAGTAATGTTTATTGGACAACAAAAGGGCATCAACACTAAGATGCGTCAGTATCGCAATTTTGGTATGGCAAACCCTGAAGGCTACAGAAAGGCCTTGCGTCTAATGAGAATGGCTGAGAAATTTAACATCCCAGTACTTACTCTAATAGATACTCCGGGAGCATTTCCAGGTTTAGAGGCTGAAGAAAGAGGACAAGGAGAGGCTATTGCACGTAACATATACGAAATGACAATTCTAAAGGTGCCAATTATTAGTATAGTAATAGGTGAGGGTGCTTCAGGTGGAGCACTTGGAATTGCAGTTGCAGACAAAGTAATGATGCTTCAAAACTCATGGTATTCTGTGATTTCTCCGGAAAACTGCTCTACAATTTTATGGAGAAGTTGGGATTATAAAGAAAGAGCTGCTGAAGCTTTAAAGCTAACGGCGGAAGATATGCTAAAACATCATCTAGTAGATGGTATTATTAAAGAACCTTTAGGAGGAGCTCACCAGAACAGAGAAGAAGTATATGCTACTGTAAAAGATGAAATACTAAGTGCTCTCAAAGAATTAAAAGAGATGGACACCGAAGAGATGGTAAATAAACGAATTGAGAAATTCTCGAATATGGGAGTTTATTCTGAGTAATAGGATATTACAATATAAAACTTACTAATAAAAAAGCCGAAACTATATAAGTTTCGGCTTTTTTTATATAAATAAAGATTTTTTATTATCTCATTCCTTTAGCTCCACCCATCATTTTTGATAGTTTTGCCATTCCACCACCTTGCATCATTTTCATCATCTTACTCATGTCTCCAAATTGTTTTAGCAATCTATTAACATCTTGAATTGACGATCCAGAACCTTTCGCAATACGTTTCTTACGAGATCCATTTATCAATTTAGGTGAATTACGCTCATCAGGTGTCATCGACTGAATTATAGCCTCAATACCCCTGAATGCATCATCATCAATATCTACATCTTTAAGAGCCTTACCAGCACCAGGAATCATACCTAATAGATCCTTCATGTTACCCATTTTCTTGATTTGCTGAATCTGCTTCATAAAATCATCAAAATCGAATTGATCTTTAGCAATCTTCTTTTGGATTCTTCTTGCTTCTTCCTCGTCATATTGCTCTTGAGCTCTCTCGACTAAAGATACAACATCACCCATACCAAGAATACGCTCAGCCATACGCTCAGGATAGAAAATATCAAGAGCATCCATTTTCTCACCAGTAGAAATAAACTTAATAGGCTTATTTACAATTGACTTAATAGATAATGCAGCCCCACCACGAGTATCTCCATCTAATTTTGTAAGAACAACACCATCAAAATCAAGAACATCATTAAATGCCTTTGCAGTATTCACGGCATCCTGACCAGTCATTGAATCTACTACAAAAAGAGTTTCTTGAGGATTAACAACAGAATGAACATTCTTTATTTCATTCATCATATCCTCATCTATTGCAAGACGACCTGCTGTATCAATAATAACAAGATTATTTCCATTTTCCTTAGCAAACTTAACTGCATTCTTTGCTATAGTTACAGGGTCTTTACTTCCCTCCTCAGTATATACAGGAACGCCAACTTGTTCTCCAAGCACCTTTAACTGCTCAATCGCAGCAGGACGATATACATCACCCGCAACTAAAAGAGGCGTTTTACTTTTTTTAGTTTTTAAATACTTGGCTAGTTTTCCAGAAAATGTAGTCTTACCAGAACCCTGAAGTCCAGCAATAAGAATAACAGAAGGTGATTCGCTAAGGTTAATCCCTACACTATCACCACCCATTAAAAGGGTCAACTCATCTTTAACAATCTTCACCATCAATTGGCTTGGTTGCAAAGAAGTCAACACATTGGCTCCCATGGCCTTTTCTTTCACTCTTTTGGTGAAATCCTTAGATATTTTAAAGTTAACATCGGCATCTAACAAAGCTCTTCTAACTTCTTTTAATGTTTCTGCAACATTTACCTCTGTAATCTTTCCATGACCTTTAAGAACATGTAAAGCTTTATCTAACTTATCACTAAAATTATCGAACATACCTTTTAACAAATTTTATGGCTGCAAAAGTAACAATATCTATGGGCTTTTAAAACAACTTAAGATAAAAAGTATGTATTATTTTATAAAAATCACCTTTTGTATATTTATCTAATCCTCAGAATGTATTCTTCCTGTTCAGATTAACTAAAATTAATACTTAATCAACGTTGATTCGTCTTTAGTTTATAGCGCTTCCTAGGGGTTGATGCTTTGGTTATTGTACCTATGGCACTTGTTTGTCGTGCTACCGCACTTCTTGTTTAAACGTGGTGTATTGTATTGTGAAGATAGTCACGGTGTCACTCTAAGTGACGCTGTGTGTTTAGAAACAATGACAATCATCTAATTTTTCTTGTGAAATCTGGCTAAAAGCGAACGTGTTTAGTGCAATACCTGCGAAAAGCAGGATTGCGGGTTATTGTGCCTGTGGAACTTGTTTGTCGTGCTTGCGCACTTCTTGTTTAAACGTGGTGTATTGTATTGTGAAGATTGTTACGGTGTCACTCTAAGTGATGCTGTGTCTTTACAAACAATGACAATCATCTAATTTTTATTGTGAAATTTGGCTAAAGCTGAATGTGTTTAGTGCAATACCTGCGAAAAGCAGGATTGCGGG
>JAGLEB010000088.1 GCA_023145275.1 Flavobacteriales bacterium
AATTTTCACGACACAATCCATAAGGTCAATAAAAACTACCTTTGGAGAATATTGCAAAGTATTGAACCATCGCACAATAATGGATAATATAAACCTGTCATGTATTAAATTTTAGGTGATTACTATAGGTGCGAAACTTTAGTTACTAAGATAATTGGTGATGGTTTTTAGTTTTTTGTGTCAATACACTTTATGAAAAACATGAAAAAGTGAAATTTCATAACATATCTTGCATAATTCATGTTTTTTAATAGAAATCATTTGTCAGTTATAAAAACTCTTTGTTTATTTGTGATTCAGTAATAAAAGAAATAATGATGACAATAAATACAAATTGGTGGTGGCAAAACAAACTCTAGAGGTTGGCTACTGCATTGTATATAAAATATATCGACGGTTTGCTCAACATGAGCAAACCGTTTTTTTTTGATTAAAAATTAAAGAAATGAAAAAACTAAATATTACAACAAGCTTCGAGAAAAAACTTGCAGATACCATTACTCCTGTGAGTATGTATTTAAAGTTGAGAGATATTTATCCTAAATCTCTGCTACTTGAAAGCTCTGACTATCATTCAAAGGAAAATTCATATTCATTTATATGTTTGAACCCTTTGGTGACTATGAAAATTGATGATAATAAAGCTAATATTGAATATGCTACAAAGCTTGAAAATATAGAGTTAGATGTTGATAGAAATTTCACTGAATTACTTGAGAATCTCAGTGATAGTTTATTAGTAGAAGGTGGTGAGGATGTTAAAAGCTTCAACGGATTTTATGGCTATGTGGCGTATAACGCAGTTCAGTATTTCGATACTATAAAATTAAATAATAATAGAACTTCATCGTCTCAGATTCCATCTATTCAGTTTTCCTTTTTTAAAAATATCATCGCAATAAATCATTTTAAGAATGAAATGATAGTTATCGAAAATTTGATTGAAGGCGAAAAAACTAATTTAGACAAGCTATTATCTCAAATAGAATTTCAAGGTTTCGCAACTATGCCTTTCGCTTTAGAAGGGAAAGAAACTTCTAACATTAGCGATGATGAATTTATTGAAAATGTAAAAAAAGGAAAGCAACATTGTCGTAGAGGAGATGTTTTTCAGATTGTACTTTCTCGACAATTTCAGCAAGCTTTTAATGGTGACGACTTTAATGTTTATCGCTCATTGAGATCTATAAATCCATCACCATATTTATTTTATTTCGATTATGAAGATTTTCATCTAATGGGCTCTTCTCCCGAAGCTCAAATAAAAGTTGCTAATGGTAAAGCTCTGATAAATCCTATTGCAGGAACATTTAGAAGAACTGGAAATGACGATGAAGACAAAGCTTTAGCAGTAAAGTTATCTAATGATCCAAAAGAGAATGCCGAACATGTGATGCTTGTAGATTTAGCTAGAAATGATTTGAGTAGAAGTTGTAAAGAAGTAAAAGTTGAGACTTTTAAAGAGGTGCAGTATTTTTCGCATGTTATACACTTAGTATCTACAGTTGAAGGAAATGTGCAGAGTAATCCTCGAAAAGTTATTGAATCAACTTTCCCCGCGGGAACTCTTTCTGGGGCTCCAAAATACAGAGCAATGCAATTAATCGATAAATACGAGAATCAAGATAGAGGGTTTTATGGTGGAGCAGTTGGATTCATTAGCCTTGATGGAGAAGTAAACCTTGCAATAGCTATTAGATCGTTTGTAAGTAAAGGCGATGTTCTTTATTCGCAAGCAGGTGCTGGTATAGTAGACAAATCTGATGAGAAAAGTGAATTGCAAGAAGTAAATAACAAGTTATTCGCTTTGAAGAAAGCTGTAGAAATGGCCGAAACAATCTAGTAGTAGAACAACTGTTTTTCGCTCTATTTGTAGAAGTATAAATGCCTAATTTGTGAATAATGTAGCTTTAAGCAATAGAATTATAAGCTAAAAAGTAAATAATTATGAAAGTATTAGTTTTAGATAATTACGATTCGTTTACATATAATCTTGTTCAGATAATTGAAAGAATTTTAAATGAAAAGATAGATGTTTATAGAAATGATGAGATTACCATAGAAGAGATAGAGAAATATGACAAGATAATTTTGTCTCCAGGTCCTGGTATTCCAGAAGAAGCAGGAATATTGAAAGATGTTATTAGAACTTACGCTCCAACAAAGTCTATTTTTGGTGTTTGCTTGGGAGAACAAGCTATTGCTGAAGTTTTTGGGGGCGAATTAAATAATCTTAGTGAAGTTCATCATGGAGTTTCAAGTAAGATGATAGTTCTTGATGATGATGTATTGTTTAAAGATATGCCAAAAGAGTTCGAAGGTGGAAGATATCATTCTTGGATAGTTTCTAAAGAAAATCTACCTAAATCGTTGAAGGTAACTTGTATTGATACAGATGGTGAAATAATGGGTTTGCGTCATGAAGAATATGATGTTGCTGGTGTTCAGTTTCACCCTGAATCTGTATTGACAGAGTCTGGTGCTAAAATGATTGAGAATTTCTTGAAGAATTAAATGACAGACATTATATAAACTGACATTGTTTATCTTGTGGTCAGGTATAACGATATATTATTCAAATTATATCTACTAAAAGAATAAAATTTGTGCAGAGAACAAACTACCCACTCGTGATATACTGTTGGGTAGGAGACTATAATTATAGAATAGACACATGAAAAATATATTGAATAGGCTTATTAATAATGAAACTTTAAGTTCTGCAGAGGCTAAAGATATTTTAATTGATATATCAAATCAGAAGTATAATGACATTCAGCTAGTCTCATTTTTGACTGTCTTTTTAATGAGACAGTTAACGGTAGATGAGTTCACTGGTTTCAGAGAAGCATTGCTGGAATTGAGTTTGCCAGTTGATTTTGAGGGCGTAGAGAGTATTGATTTAGTTGGAACAGGAGGAGATGGTAAAAATAGTTTCAATATTTCAACTTTATCATCATTTGTAGTTGCTGGTAGTGGCTATAAAGTTACGAAGCATGGAAATTATGGATTGTCGTCTATTAGTGGATCGTCAAATGTGCTAGAATATCTGGGATATAAGTTTTCTAATGATGTAGATAAGCTAAAGAATCAGTTAGATAAAGCTAATATTACGTTTTTACATGCTCCATTGTTTCATCCAGCACTTAAGGCAGTTGGGCCTGTTAGAAAAGAACTAGGACTGAGAACAATATTTAATTTATTAGGGCCTGTAGTAAATCCATCTCGCCCAAAGCATCAGCTGTTAGGAGTTTATAGTAGGAGAATAGGAGAGTTGTACGCTGAATTATTGAAAGGTGTAAATGTTAATTATAGCATTGTTCATAGTGTTGATGGCTATGATGAGATATCGTTGACTAGTGATTTTGATTTGTTTACGGAAGGTAAACACTCTTTAGTTTCACTCGAAAAAATAGGATTCAAAAAAATATTACAATCTGAAATTTGTGGAGGAGAAAGTATTTCATCTTCGGGAGAAATATTTACTAAGATTCTTAATAATGAAGGAAGTGATGCCCAAAATAATGTGGTTCTTGTAAACTCCGCTTATGCGATTAAAACGATTAGTGGAAAAAGTTTTGAGGATAGTTTGGAGCTTGCCAAGTCATCGCTGTATGATGGGAAGGCGAAACAAACATTTATGAAATTGTTAGAGTTGTAAAATTTAGGTTTTATTGTTAAAAAAAATGTGATTTATAAAGTATTAGGATGACGATATTAGACGAAATAGTAAAGTATAAAATTGAAGAAGTTCGAGCTCAGAAGAAACTTATTTCTGTTGAAGAGCTTAAAAAATCACAGTATTATTATCGTGAAACATATTCTTTGAAGGATTTCATTATCGACAAAAATAAAAGTGGAGTAATAAGCGAATTCAAGAGAAAATCTCCATCGAAAGGTTTGATTAATGGTGATGCAAAAGTGTCGGATGTTGTAGCTAAATATCAGTTAGCTGCTGCCTCAGCAGTTTCAGTATTAACAGATTCAGTTTCTTTTGGAGGTTCAAGTGATGATTTAATAGAAGCTCGAAAGGTATTGCAAATTCCACTACTAAGAAAGGATTTTGTTATTGATGAGTATCAAATTCACGAAGCTAAATCACTTGGTGCAGATGTAATTTTATTGATAGCCTCTATTCTTACAAATGATGAAGTTAAGGCGTTTTCTCAATTGGCAAAATCACTTGGATTAAGTGTTTTATTTGAAGTTCACAATGAAGAGGAATTGAATAAAATTAACAGTGATATAGAAGTTGTAGGAGTTAATAATAGAAACCTAGCGACTTTCGAAGTCAGTATTCAAAACTCAATTTCTTTAGTTGATAAAATTCCTAGTAGATGTGTAAAAGTTTCTGAGAGTGGTATCTCAGAAGTTGAGAAAATTAGAGAGTTAAAAAGGCATGGATTTAAAGGGTTTCTAATCGGTGAGAATTTTATGAAAACTGATAGTCCTGGCGAAAGTGCGATAAAATTTATTAGTAATATATAACCTAGACAGATTACATTTGTTTAATCATAATAGTATGAAATATTCAGTAGATAAAAATGGATTTTACGGAGATTTTGGAGGTGCATTTATTCCAGAATTGCTTTATCCAAACGTTAAAGAATTAGAAGATAATTATATTGATATTTTAGAGTCTGAAGAGTTTATAACCGAATATAAGGGTTTGCTTAAAGACTATGTTGGAAGGCCATCTCCTTTATATTTGGCTAAGCGACTTTCTGCAAAATACGGTGGAAATATTTATTTAAAGAGAGAGGATTTAAATCATACTGGAGCTCATAAAATAAATAATACAGTAGGTCAAATACTTCTTGCAAAGAAACTTGGAAAAAAACGTATTATTGCCGAAACTGGTGCTGGACAGCACGGTGTAGCAACTGCTACCGTTTGTGCTCTGATGGATTTGGAGTGTATTGTTTATATGGGCGAAATTGATATTGAGCGTCAAGCACCAAATGTTGCGAGAATGAAGATGCTTGGAGCTGAAGTACGCCCAGCAACAAGTGGGTCTAAAACTTTGAAAGACGCAACAAATGAGGCTATCAGAGATTGGATTAATAATCCTTTGGATACTTATTATTTGATAGGTTCGGTTGTTGGGCCGCATCCATATCCAGATTTAGTTACCCGACTCCAGTCTGTGATTTCTGAAGAAATGAAAAAACAACTTAAGGAGAAAACAGGAAAAGAAAATCCTGATAAGATTATTGCTTGCGTTGGTGGAGGAAGTAATGCAGCGGGTGCATTTTACCATTTTCTCGAGGATGATGATGTTGAGCTTATCGCTGTTGAAGCTGCCGGAATGGGTGTAGATACAGGCGAAACTGCAGCAACAACTAAGATGGGTACTCCTGGTATTATTCACGGCAGTAAAACACTATTGATGCAGGATGAGTTTGGGCAAATTACCGAACCATATTCTATTTCGGCAGGACTTGATTATCCAGGTGTTGGACCATTACACGCTCATTTATTTAAGACTAAGAGAGGTCGTTTTCTGAATGCTACTGATCGTGAGGCATTAGAAGCGGCTCGAGAATTGACGCTTTTAGAAGGAATAATTCCAGCCCTAGAATCAGCACATGCATTGGCTGTATTATCAAAGATAGAAATTAATGATAGCGATACTATTGTTGTAAACCTATCGGGAAGAGGAGATAAGGATATGGATACTTTTCAACGAGAGTTAGGGTATTAAATAACCTTTATATCTTATCTATCAACTATAAAAAAAATGTATAATTAAGGTGGTTGTTTTTATTATCTAAAGATAAATTACCAAAAGCATAAGGCTTAAAAATGAACAAACTTCAAAAATTATTCAATACTAAAAAGAAAGATATCTTATCGATATACTTTACTGCTGGTTTTCCTAAACTGGATACAACTGGCGAGATAATTAAGGGATTAGAAAAATCGGGAGTAGATTTTATAGAGGTGGGAATGCCTTTTTCAGACCCTATGGCTGATGGACCTACAATCCAGGAGAGTAGCGAAAAAGCTCTAGTTAATGGAATGAATCTAGATATATATTTCCGTGATTTAGAAGAAATTAAGACACAAGTTGATATTCCATTAATAGCAATGGGTTATGTAAATCAGATGATTAGATATGGTAGTGATAGATTTCTTCAGGCATGTGTGGATGTAGGAATAAGTGGATTGATTCTACCTGATTTACCTCTAAAAGTTTATGAGGAAGAATACAAAAAGAAATTTGATCATTATGGGTTGGTGAATGTATTTCTGATAACGCCGCAAACATCTGACGAAAGAATCAAAGAGATTGATGCAATAAGCAACTCATTTATATACATGGTTTCTTCTGCTTCAACTACTGGGTCTAAAAGCGATATTGATAATTCTCAACTTGAATATTTTGAAAGAGTGAAAAGTATGAATTTGAATAATCCCCTAATAATTGGATTTGGAATTTCGAATAAAGAAACATTTTCTCAAGCATGTGAATATGCTTCGGGAGCTATTATTGGTAGTGCTTTTGTAAAGGCTATTTCTAAAGAAAGTAATTATGAGCAAATTTCTAGCTTTATTTCTAAAATTAAATCATAAATAAAAATAGGCTGTATAAGAACCAGATTTTTTATACGGCCTAAATTATATCAATTTGTTAGTTCGCATTCAAAGCTTCAAAAAGTTTATTCTTTTTTGTTCTACTTAAGGGGAGTTCTGTATTTTCAACCTCTACAAACTTATTGTTAAATTTCTCTACTCTATTTAGGTTTACAATAAAAGATTTATGAATTCGTATAAACTTATCTTGTGGTAGTTTATTTATAAAGCCCTTCATTGTTGATAAAACAATATAATTTTCTTTATCGCTTACTACTTTTACATAATCACCCACTGCTTCTATCCACTTAATATCTTTTAGATAAACTTTCTTATTTATCAAGTTACTTTTTACAAAAATAACATCATCAGAAATCTTTGCAGCTTGGTAGTTGCTATATAGTTTTTCGTAAAGTAGGATAGAGCGGTCTACTGATCTGTTAAAATCCTCTTTGTTGACTGGTTTAAGAATAAAACCACTGACATTATATTTAAATGCGTCATATGCATATTCCTTCTTTCTAGAAATTATAATAACTTGTATGTTCTTGTCAAGAGAATCTAAAAAATCAAAACCAGAAATAACAGACATTTCAATATCTAGAAAAATTAGATCTACCTTTTTGTTTTTTAATGCTTTTCTAGCTTCAATCGCACTAGTATATTCCCCGATCAAATTTAAAGAGGGAATCTTGTTAACTAATCCAGAAATTAGCTTAAGTTGAACTTTAGAATCGTCAATTGTAATACAATCTAACATTAGGTGAAATTTATATTTTGGGTGTTATCAACTAAAAATTATTACCAATATTGATCAAAAGTACAAAATAAAATTCAGAGAATTATTTTATTACTATTTAATCTTATTCTTAATAGTGTCATTAATATAATATATAGCTACAAAAAGCCATAAGATAGAAAGGAACCAATTAGAAGCTGAATAGTAATACATTAAGATAATAGTAGCTGTAATAATATTAACAATTGAAGCTCCGATTAATGTAGATTTTTTTCCTGATTTAGAAAGAGATATTACATATAAATTAAATAAACTAGCCATTGCACTAAATGCTGACATAACTTTATTTCCATTCAAGTAAAATGCAAAAGAAGGCAATGCAAACACAAATGAGTTTATCAGTGCTTCTATAGTTTCTTTTTTGTTTAATCCTTTATTTTTTGTCATAGTCTAGTTTGTAAATTATACCAATTAGATATTGAAATGAGCTTTTTAGATTGAAGTATTTTTTGATTATGTAAGTAAGCGATTCATGAGTTTATAACAAAAAAAATATTTCACGAATAATTTATAAAAAATAAGTATAGCCGTAGCTATACTAGTATTTTTCTATAGAAGTAGAATAAATAAAGACAAAAATATTAATGGCCATTTAGAAATGTATTTGAATTCATAGACAATGTAAATATAAATTCTTTGTGTGAATTTAAAAAAAAAATTAATCAAAGAATTAAACGAAACACAAAGGCAAAAAAAAAGATCCCAAAAAGGAATCTTAATAATTTTATAGAATCAATAGGTGTTAAACAAATATAGTACCTACAACCTTTGCATTAGGATATCGATCTTTCCATAAATCTAATGCACTCATGTCTTTAATTGTTATAAGGGTTTTGTAATCTAACCTTACTTTAAACCGCTTAATTTTCTTCCCAGCTTCAACTAGGTTCTCTTTAATTTTAGCTTTCATTGTTGTAATATTTATAGTTTTAGTAGTACTAATATAGGAAAAAGTAACTAAAGATAAATACCAAGTAAAAACTTTAACAAATCTTTTTAATAACTCTTAATTTGTGGGAATGCCTTTTAGTGTCAACATTGAATATACCACTGTGGTCAATTCTGTCTATGCGAACTTTTCCATGAGCGTGAATTATGTAATTATTTTCAAGGATAATTCCAACATGAATTATTTCGCCTTCTTCATTGTCGAAAAAGGCTAAATCTCCAGGCTCAGATTCTTCAATAAAACTGAGAACTTCGCCTGTTAGAGCTTGTTTATCGGCATTTCTTGGAATCTGAACCCCATTAAGTTTATATACCATTTGAGTAAAGCCAGAGCAATCTATACCTAATGGCGATTTACCACCCCATTGATATGGCGAATTTAAATACATGAATGCACTGTTGACTAACAAAGCTTTTTCCTTGCTTTTATATTCAATAACATCACCTTCATACTTTAATTCTTTATTGTCGAGTACAAACGTTTTGTCAGTATAAAAAGGAAGTATTGATCCAAGAGGGATAGGAATCATATTATTATCATTGTCAAAAACAAAGTCAATAAAATCGTTAGAGAGAATAGTAGTGTTGGAATTCATTTTTATTATTTCTTCTTCAGAAATAGGAGTATATTGTTTGTTGTCGATCCATCCAATAAAAGCATCGAATGCATTTTCAATCTTTGTCCAAGAACCAATCTTATCAATAATTTTAAAATATTCGCCAAATAATAGTTGGTTTGTCTGTTCACTACTATGGTCACTATCTAACCTAACAGCTATAACGCTAAGATTGCAAATTCCGAATTCCATTAAGATTTATTAGTTGAGATACAATAATATTGCCCGAAGATAATGATGTTCGGGCAATAATATGATTAAGTTTTAAAGTTTTTCGATAATCATTGCTGAGGCGCCCCCTCCGCCATTACATATACCAGCTAACCCGTATTTTGCATTGTTTTGATCTAATACATTTAGTAGTGTAACCATTATTCTAGCACCCGAACAACCAAGTGGGTGACCAAGAGAAACTGCCCCTCCATAAATATTTGTAATTGCGGGGTCAATATTCATTAATTTCATATTAGCTAAGCTTACAACAGCGAATGCTTCGTTTATCTCTAAGAAATCCATATCGCTTAATTCTAGTCCAGCTTTATTAAGTGCTTTGTCCATAGCTTTTGCTGGAGCGGTGGTAAACCATTCTGGTTCATGAGCCGCATCAGCATAAGATTTTATTACTGCGATTGGCTTTATTCCTAATTCTTTAGCCTTTTTTCTGCTCATTAATATTACAGCAGCAGCACCATCATTTATAGTAGAGGCATTAGCAGCTGTAACTGTGCCATCTTTTTTGAAAACTGGTCTTAAATTTGGGATTTTATCAAATTTTACATTCTTATATTCTTCATCCTCCGAAACAATCAAGGCATCACCACGTCTCTGAGGAACTTCAACAGGAATAATTTCATTTTTAAATTTACCACTTTCCCAAGCTTTTGCCGATCTGTTGTAGGATTCTATGGAATAAGAGTCTTGATCTTCTCTAGAAAAATTCATTTCACTAGCACATAATTCGGCACTTTCGCCCATGTGTCTACCACTATAAGCATCAAGTAGACCATCTCTGAGCATTCCATCTGTCATTTTTAGGTCTCCAAGTTTCTGACCTGTTCTTCCTTTTGAGAAATAATGTGGTATTTGCGACATGTTTTCCATTCCTCCAGTCATAACAATTTCATTGTCGCCGGCTAAAATAGATTGAACACCAATCATCATAGCTTTCATGCCCGAGGAGCAAACCTTATTTACAGTTGTACAAGGTACCGTATTTGGTATACCTGAATAAATTGAAGCTTGTCGTGCAGGAGCTTGTCCGAGGTCAGCCGTAATGACATTGCCGAAAAAAACCTCTTCAATTAATTCTGGTTTAAGTTCAATTCTTTCTAAAGCTCCTTTTATAGCAGCCGCTCCAAGTTTTGTAGCAGAAACAGTTGATAAGCTTCCTCCAAAACTACCTATTGGTGTACGTACTGCCGAAACAATTACTACTTCATTTTTCATGTGATAAAAAAACTATTAAATTATTATGTTGCTAGTTATTGATAGCTAATATAAGAATTAATTCTAATCTACATTATTCACAAGCATAAACAAAGCAACGATTATAATATGTATATCTATTAAAACGTTGTAAACTATGTCATCATTGATTAGTTTTTCACGCAATTATGGCTATTCACAAACAATATTCTATTGCTGAGTCCATGAATCATTTCGTTTATTGGTTCTCTGCGAATTTAATGGTAATACAAGTTAATGTTTATAGTAATTAACTAAAGTTTCGCACTTA
>JAGLEB010000089.1 GCA_023145275.1 Flavobacteriales bacterium
GTTGAGCACATTTCCATTAGCCCCTCTATCTTGAAAGTATCCACGTTTTTCTGATGAACAATATCTTCAATAAGGCTATCAACAACACCTGCACGAACGATTGTTTTAAATGCCTTTTCTAGTATTCCACTTTTCCAGAATCCCGCATTATTTGAACCTGAGTATGTTCTAAATGGAGCTTTTGCAGGAAATATATAGAGCCTTGATATGTGTATTTTATTCTCATTATCTCCATTTATTGAGAAGTATTCAGGCATTCCATAGTTGACATCATTAAGCCTGTTGATTGTTTCATCACCAACTGGTGATATTGACGTGCAAGGAATGGCAATTAGTCTCAACAATGTTTCGTTATATCTATAAGGGGTTGATAAATCTTCCATTCCAGTATCAAAATGAATAACTGAACCGCCTACTACTCTCAGATATGTTAGTGCTTCCTTGAGCACTGTAATAACTGAGAATTTGACATCATGAGGAAGTGGAGAGCCTTCCATTTCACGAAAACCTCTAAGCATGTCAGCAATGGGAATATCTACGCCTTTCGATGCAAGCCATGATGATGAGTACAAATCTATCAAGTCTTTGGGATTTATAAAGTCTCGCTGAAAACCTGAGTAAGCTGATTTGCCTCTGGCTGTACCAAGACCGCTAAGAAAATTAGTAAAACTATTCAACATTGCTACACTTTTTTTCATCGCTGTACCTTATGTTTACAAATCATGCTTGTCTAGCTCCTTTACAACATCTCTTGCCTTTGATTCTGTCCCGTCCTTATGTCTAGCAACTTGGAAGTAAACCCAACTTCGATAATTTCCAAGCTGTTTAGATAGCTTTTGACGACTTAACTCAACACGATAAAGACAGTAGACGCTTAATATTAGCATGACTGATATAATGATGATGGGAGGCTGATTTACAAGTCTCTCAATAATTGAAATCAAATCATCAGCTTGACTAGCTATCTCCTTTGTATCTAATACCACCTCTCATTTCCCCTATTGTTATTATATCGTCGCTTCTTATTTTTATATTCTCATCGGACGTTTGTTTTAAGTGGGTTAGGAGTACTTCAATAGCTAATTTTCCAGATGCTAAAACACCCAGTGAAAAGTTAACCACAATATAAAACTGCAAGTTTGGAAATGGACAACCAAAGAATAATGAAAACGTGGCTTGCACGAATGTATAAGCAAACAAACCAAATAAAATTATACCTAGGTTCATATGTCTCAACATTGAAACAACAGAAGTTATCAATCCAAAAAACGAAAGTATCATAAGAATATATAAAACTTGTTCAGTTAATATGATGTCCATTTCCAAAACCCTGACTTAATACCTAAAATCTATTTCCCTATATTTGAGCGTCTACAGCATCTTGAACTTTCTTTATTCCAAGCCTCATTGAAACACCCCCGCCAGCAACTACCAGGGGAAATATTACGTTGAAAAATGGAATGCTGTAGGACTCATTAATAGTGAATAGTAGAAAAGCAATGACTGTCAGTATGTATGTTTTCTTTCCGCTCACTGCTTCTTTTAGTTCTTGTAAATCTTTCATATTAAACCCTTTTTTTATTAAAAGGTCATCTATCGAACGCCTGAAGGCATTAACAGACATCCAACAGATAACCAGTACTTCTCAAATCACCCGTGTTAACTTTATAATTATAGTTTTTTAATTCTTAATTTCTAAATAGTCCCAATTCAACAAGAGCCTTAATGATTGCATCTGGTGATGAACCAAAAGGAACATTGGGAGGCACAATAGGTTTAGCACCAGAAAAGCCAATGAGATTTTCTTTACCACCGAACAACATACCAAGAGCCACATCATGCGAAGCTTCAAGCCCGTATCCGTGAGAGTATTTTTCAGTAAGTTGAATACTAGTACCAAAGCTAAAACCTCCATCTGTAGATTTCATTGTGCTATCAGTACCAATCTGAGCACAGTTAGCTCCACCAGAATGAGAAAGTCCAGCTCCTAACTGAGAGCATCTGTCATTAACCTGTAGATCGTTTTTATACCCAATTTGATTATTTGATGAACCCTGTTTAATGTTCATCGCG
>JAGLEB010000009.1 GCA_023145275.1 Flavobacteriales bacterium
ATATTGAGTGTAAAAATAATTCATTTCAGCAAAAAACCTATAATAAAAACAACTTATTCTTATTTAGATTAATTCTACACTGCAAATATAAAACAATAGCTTTAGAATAAAAGACTTATATGTCTTTTTATTAAAAAGACATAATAAACCACTATTATGTAATGACTTTAATTATTTTTGCCATCAATTAATTAAAACTGTTCTAACAACAGGCTAGCAAACGGAGAATATGGAAAAAGGGAAAGTACTTTTTGGAGATAATGGATTTGATACTTTAAATGATTATTTAAATTCAAACGAATCATTAAGTAAAATAATAGTATTAGCTGATTCAAATACTATAGAGTATTGTCTACCACCATTTTTACAAAAGGTAGGTAAGCTAATTAACTACGAGCTAGTAGAAATTGATCCAGGAGAAGAACACAAAAATATTGAGACAGTAATTAGTCTTTGGAATACTCTTACTGAATTAGGTGCTGACAGAAAATCATTATTGATAAACCTCGGTGGTGGAGTGCTTACTGACATGGGTGGTTTTGTAGCATCTACTTTCAAGCGCGGCATGAAATTCATAAACATTCCCACCACCCTACTCAGTATGGTTGATGCCTCTACTGGAGGAAAAACAGGAATTGATTTTGGAAATCTAAAGAATCAAATAGGAGTTTTTAATTTACCTGAGATGGTACTAGTTTCGTCACAATTTCTTTCAACATTAGAAGCCCGTCAAATGCGTTCGGGACTTGCTGAAATGATTAAACACGGATTGATAGCTGATAAAAAACATTGGAATAGCCTAAACAATTTAGATAATTTAGATATAACTAGCTTAGATTCATTGATAAAACAATCGGTAGCGGTAAAAATTGAAGTAGTTACTCAAGACCCTACTGAACAAGGCTTAAGAAAAATACTCAACTTTGGACATACAATCGGTCATGCTGTTGAAACATTTTACATGAATACTGACAAAATGCTTTTCCACGGCGAAGCAATAGCTATTGGAATGATTGCTGAAGCCTACCTTTCAACTTTAAAAACTGGATTTGAAATGGAAGATGCTGATAAAATAAAAGAAGTAATTTTAGAATATTTTCCAAAAACAGCTATCGAAAAGAAAGACTTCCCTGCTATTTTGGACTTAATGAAACACGACAAGAAAAATGTTTCTGGAGTGATTAGCTTTAGTCTTCTCGACGATATAGGATCGTGCAGCTATGACTGCTATGCTTTACCTGAAGAGACTATTGAAGCTTTAGAATATTATATGGAGTAATTGGTATGCCCTGAAGTTATACTTATCAAACTTCATCACTATTAAATAATAAAAACAGCTCAGGACATTAATCCAGAGCTGTTTTTTTTATATATCAACTTAATTCAAAAAGTGTTTCACTCTTCTCTGATTATTTTTTAAGTAACTTCTTTTTAGCAAGATATTTATCGGAGCTTACACTAAAAACATAATTACCTCCCTCAATTTCACTAACATTAAAAGGAAGGTTAACATTCTCGTTTCTAGCATCAAAAGTTCCACTTTTAATAAGCTTTCCACTGATATCGTACAATTTGAAATTCAAATTTTCAAGCTTTAATTCTTCGGGCAGTTCAATTTTTGAGTTAGAATTTATCGGATTTGGGAATACTGACATCTCAGCTTTATTAAAATTATATTCATCATTACTCAGTCCATTACTCTGAATACTTAGATTATCAATTATCCATCCCCATGATACTGCTGCTTCGTCTGAATATAGCTTAAACCTAATTAATATTACATCGTCATTACTGAAAAAGTCTGTTAAATTTATAGAGTGAGATACATAATTATTCTTAGTAGGAGAAGATTCAGAACTATAAATACTCTTCCAGTTAGCATTATAAGAGGCATCATAAGGGTCTTCAAGTTGAATCCAATTAGAGCCATCTACACTGGCCTCAACAGTTACATAATCCCAAAACTCAGGATCAGGATAAGAAGTGCCAGTCTCTCCAACTTCTATAATTGCAACATCATCATATCTAAAATCTGGGTTGGCAGCACTTACTAATATAGGATTTCTTAGGTAAAGAAGTTTTGTACTATTCTCTAAGTATGGATGGCTTGATTGTAAAGCTTTAGAATCAAAACCATTCTCAAGTTTAACATAAAAACCACTTCCAAAAAAATCATCTGTTATTTTAATGTTAAAATCTGTAGAATATGACGAAACTGCCGATTTTAAAGGTAATCCCAGCACTGATGCTAAAGATTTAAAAGTGTTCCCATTAGAAACAGAAACAACTTTAATGGTATTTTCACCTGTAACTATTTCCAACATCAATTCCTCTGAAGAACCTTTACTTACATCACTAAATTCTTTCTTAAGCACATCATTTAAATATACTTTTACAGAACTATAATTACTTTTATACTCAATAGACACTTTGGCAAACTGCTTTGGGTTATCAAAATAATAACTAGCAAGTAAACTCAAAGGAACAGCAGTAACAGGAGGTTCGTAACCAGCCAATTCTGGAAGAGTTACGCTCCACACTCCTCTACCATGAGTTCCAATAACAACCTCATCGTTTACAACTAACAAATCGTAAACAGAAACTGGTGGCATTCCATTATTAGCATAATTCCAAGTAGCTCCCTTATCTTTAGATTCAAATATACCTATTTCAGTTCCTGCCCAAATAATATTTGTATCATAAGGCATTACAAGTAGATCGTATACTGCTACATCGGGGAAACCATTAGTACTTTTACCATCACTTGAATTTGAAAAACCACTAATATCTTTCCAATTATTTCCTAGGTCGCTTGTTTTCATGATTTTAGCATTACCATAACTCGAAAATAGTGCATACGCTGTATTCTTATCTTTTGGGTGCGTTGCAAATCCTGACAATGAGCTCCTTGCATCATCACTTGTAGATACGCGCTTGAATGATTTACCAAAATCTGTAGAAACATTCATTGTCCCAGATGAGCTCAAAGAACTCCCTGTCCAAACAATACTAGGGTCTATCAACGAAATTTTTATTTCATTTAAACTACTAGTCCCATCAAAATCATCAGGCATAGCAATTTTACTCCACGAAACGCCAAAATTATCTGTTCTCCAAACTCCATTTTCACCAAAAGCAAAGACTAAATCTGGATACTGTTTTGATTGTGCAAGTTTAGTAAAGAATGGTGCTTTCGTCCTTCCATTATCAACATTTGCACTCCATCCTGTTTGGTACAAAGTTTCAATACCATCATGCGTTATCGCTATGTTATTGAATTGAGAAGTAAGCATAACCTTATTCTCATCCTCATAGTTCCATATAACATCAAACCCATCGCCACCAAAAACAAACTTCCATTTATCTTTAGCTAACGGATCATTGGGAGATAAATAACAACTATTATCTTGCATTCCTCCAATATATCTATCTACTCCATTAGCTTTATCTACTCCATAAAACTGGCTTGT
>JAGLEB010000090.1 GCA_023145275.1 Flavobacteriales bacterium
CCCTATGAAATGAATAATGTGGCAACTAAAGATAAAAGACAGTTGAAGAAAATGAAAAAAGCTTTAGAGGAGTGGAAACAAAACTCTGGTGAGTTTAAAGAACCTGAGAAAATGGTTATTTATAAGAAAAAACCAAAAGACTATTGATCCTCTAAAATAATATGTGTGGAATATGGAAATTTTATTTTGCTACTGAATAACTATTCTCAGTTTTTAGCAATACTTCCCCGATAATAAAAGACGTGTAGAAAAGTACTACCCACTTCTTAAAAGAGGATTTAATTTTGTGATAGATAACTCTAAAAAAGGAGTAAATATGGTATGGAGTACTCAAGGAGATGTTGTTCATGGAGATATGAATATTATTGGGGCATCAAATGATGAAATACAATTTGAAGTTTCTGATAAAGGAGAATATCATTACGGATTAAATTAAAAGATTACACCATAATCCCGATAACTATAGGGAGTGGAGAACCTAAAAGAGAGATTATTTGTAATCGCTTTTTCTCACCCTTAAAGCTAACATAGTACAACGTACATCGTAAAAGTTAGTTTCTGAACAGTTTACAAACGATTACGAACGATTCACAAACTATATTGAACTAAAACTTCACTCAATACTTTGGGTGAAGTTTTATTTTTGACCTATAAATTAGGGAAAATCAGAATTAACTTCCATAGCAAAAAAAGATATTAATTAAAATGAATTTCATAAAATCAATATTAGTACTATTTATCATCTCTTTGAGTGTACAAACTTCTGTTTCTGCTCAAAGAAAAAATGTATTGCTAATTGTTGTAGATGACTTAAATACCGATCAGGCATCTTTTGGAAATTCAGCAGTTCATACTCCAAACATTGATGCACTTGCACAAGAAGGAATTCAGTTTACAAACACACAATGTTCGTGGCCAGTTTGTGGAGCATCGAGAGCTAGCTTCACTACAGGTACTTATCCCGAGACTAACGGGGTAATGAATTTGAGTACGGAGCTAAGAGATGTATCTCCAAATATTGTTACTATTCCTCAATACTTAAAAGAAATTGGGTATACATCAGAGGCTGTCGGAAAAATATACGACCCTAGATGTATAGACGATGCTTATGATTATCCAACATCATGGTCTACACCTTACAATAAGAATTATACTTACCCAGAAGAATATGGTCCATTTGTAAAAGGCCAATACAGAGTTCCATTTCCTGCTAATTATACTAAAGGACCTTCTACAGAAAAAGGACCTGATGGAGTTTTGGATGATGGTTATAGTGATGGGCAGATTGCACTAGATGCAGTTAATAGACTAAATAATTATAAAAATAGTAGTAAGCCATTTTTCTTAGCAGTAGGTTTCAGAAAACCACATACACCTTTCATCTCTCCAAAAAAATATTGGGATATGTACGACATCAATAATATTGACATATCTTCATTTCAAGCATTACCTGTAGGTACTACAGAAATAGCTATGAACAACGATAATAGCGAAATTAAAGGCTATGACGATGTTCGACTTTTAACATCAGACCAAACAAAAGGTGGAGATTTTACATCGAGTGTTACAATTGATGGACAAACATTTAATAAGGTATTACAAGAAAACAAACAGAAAGAGCTTATAATGGGTTATTATGCTACGGTATCTTACATTGACGCTCAAATAGGGATTGTTATGAAAGCTCTTGAAGATAATGGGTTGAAAGATAATACCCTTGTAATTTTTACTAGCGATCATGGGTTTACACTAGGAGATAATGGAATGTGGGCAAAACATAACATTTTGAACAATACTTCTAATGTTCCTTTTATTATTGTCGATCCTAATAGAGGATCTAGCATTGAGCCAAGAGCTGTTCAGCTTATAGATATTTTTCCAACAATTTGCGATTGGTTAAATATTAAAGATTTAGAGCAATTTCAAG
>JAGLEB010000091.1 GCA_023145275.1 Flavobacteriales bacterium
GAAAACCTAGCGAACCTCACGAGTACAAAAAAAGAAAAATCAGCTCAAAGAAAAGAAATTGCAGCTAAAAGTGAATTTTTATTAAACTTATCCTATATAACTAACGAGGTGGGAAACGACCTTGAAAGTGCAAAAAGATTAGACAGACTAAAATTTAGGAATAATAATGAAGCCGCTATTTCTAATTGGGAGCATACAGCTAGAAAACTTAAATCCCTTAAAAAGAATCTTCCAAATAAAGATCAGGATTATATTAATAGATATGACAATATGCTTACTGACCTCGACTTAATGATTAGAGTTTTAAGCCTTTTTTAGAATTACCATTATTTTACTCCATAAGGAAACTACCTTATATCTATTACTTAAAATTTCGTTTCAACACCCTATCATCATTCAATTTTATCTGCGTGAGAATAAGCGATGCTTTTTTGTCGCCAATCATTGTTTTAACATTATATGGAAACACAAGATTTTCGAAAGTCTTAAAGTCTGAATATTCAAAATAATTAAGAAGTTCGTTTGTTCTTTTATCAATTTTATCTCTACGTATTAAATAACCGTCTGATATCCTAAAATACAGCAATGAGACATCTCCAATCGGAGATTCAACCCTAACTTTGTAACACATTTCTCCTCTAAGAGGTATCTGACTCTCGAGTGTCATCAAATATCCATCGTCTTGGAAGTACATTTCAGGGTATATGCTTTTCTCTAGCGACAACCTCATAAACTCTTTCCCGATTATTGGATCTCTTTTCCCACTTTTCTCTACATATCCATACTCTCCATTAAAAACAGTCTTTAGAACTATAATTTCATTATTAGAGTACGTACTCAACCTCTTATGAGGAAGCATATATTTATTTTTTATATACAGCTTGCTTCCTTCTATCTCAAGCATCCACCACTGCAGTAATTTTTTAACACTTTTTAAATTATCTACCCCTCCAATTACATTAAGGTACTTGTTAATAACATCATTTACATTAACACTATCAGGAACAGATCTATCTAAGGACGGAGGAAAGGTAGGATTTGCATGCTGATCATAATATTTTATAGGATAACCTAACTGCTCAAGTTTAGGAACTGCAACCTGCGGTGGACCACTAATAACAATACGCAATTGCTCAGGCTTTATTCTCTGTCTCAACAATCTCGAAATAGTTGAATATTTCACTGTATCCATTACACTCATTAAATTTTTCACTAAATACTTATCTTCACCAGTTAAATAATAAAGCAAATATAAATTTGATAGCTTTTGGGCATCCATTAAACCACTTACGTAAGCATCAATCGTGGCACCTTCAACCTCTTCTAAGTCAATGTTTTCAGGGGTTTTATCGGACAAAGCTCTATCTAGTACTTTTATACTTTTTAGCACTGAAAGAGCAACACTATCTTTACTTACTGAATAACTTATATAAAAATACCGTCCTCTGTCGTGTAAAGAATGTTCAAGATTACTAACTGTATGCCCATTTTCTAATTCATTATAAATAAGGCCTTCTTTTTCATCTAATAACACGAAATCTCCAACTTTACCAATAATCCAATTAGAACGAGATGCATTATTCTCTTCAACGTTACCCATCCAAACATGTAGCCTATCATCGTTATAATTTTCTACATAATCTATTTCAGTTTGATGAATATTATAAGGCTGAGGATAGTATCCGCTAATTGTGTTGCCTTTTCTATAATTCCCAAAATACTTTTCCACCGACTTATTCAGCTCTTTCAATGTAATATCTCCATAAACAACAAGGTAAGAATTATTGGTATTATAGTAAGATTTGAAATAATTATAGACATCTGATTTTTGTAAACTATCAACATTCTCAAGAAGAGTCATTTCTCCAATAGGATGCTTAGTCCCGAACATTAGGTTTTTCGCAACAGTTTCAGAAATATATTCGTTTGAATTACTATTAAAATAAAGACTGTCAATAATTTTAGTTTTACTCTCTTGAAATTTATCTTCTTTAAAACCCATACCTAGAGTTAGGTCAGCCAAGATATATAGATTTTTCTCCTTATACTTCTCTAATCCTTCAATAAAAACAGACTGTTCGCTTACATCAATACGAGTACCTGTACGGTATTTATGATCCTCAATATTTTTATTATTGAATGCTCTGCCGCCATATCCCCAAAGGTCGTTAAAAATTAAGTCAACCCCTTTTTTGTCATCTAACAAAACCTCATCAAAGTCGAAATACATCTTGTAAGAAACAAACGGAAGTTTATCATTATGTACTAATATTACCTTTAAGCCATTTGTAAGAACAAAAGTCTGAGGTTTAATCATTTTAAAAGCCTTGTATTCTCCATCTTTCGGCCTAGGCCTCGATTTTGTAGTATCAAGAGATATGCTATAGAACTTTTCAGCAACAACATTGCTGCTATCGCTATAATCATTAACAACATTATACTCTCCAGGCTTACGTAACGAATCCAGATCTTTTAACCCTCCAACGTTGGAAGAATCTATCTGTGAAAACACATTAGTAACAGACAGTACAAATAGTATGATTATAAAAATTCTACTCATATAATTTATAAATATAACAATTACTCTATTAACTTTTTATAATATACAAATTTCGACAAATTGCATTAAGAACAAAACAATAATCTTTCAAAAAAAAGTCGTAAAATTGTATTAACTAATAAAAGTGAATATAATAGTTCCTTTTTTAACTAAAATTACCATAAAACAACATTTTATGAAAATACTAAGATTATTTATAATTCCGTTTTTTGCTATTGCTTTTTCACTCACTTCATGTTACAAAGATAAAGATGAACCAATTAATGGAGGGCAAGATTCTGAGGCTTTAAGCGTAAACAAATTTATACTTGAGAACATGACCAATTACTACTTGTGGACAGATCATATCCCAGGTAATTTGGATCCATCAAGTACTGACGATTCGAAAGCATTTTTCGAAAAAATGAGGTATAAAGGAGTTGGAGATGACACAAAGGGAGATCCTTGGTCGTTTATCACTGATGACTTGCAAGGACTTTTAGAAATGTTTGAAGGTATAAGAACATCAAAAGGATACTATTTATATGGTTATAGTCGAGGGGAAAACGACGACAGATTAGCTCTTGTTGTAGCATATGCCTACAATAATTCTCCAGCTTCTGAAGCTGGGCTAACAAGAGGAAGTGTAATATTAGAAATAGATGGTAATGATTTAACAAGTGCTAACGTAAACCAATTCCTTTCAAAAGAATCTTACTCTATTACTCTAGGAGAATATGATAGAGAAAATGAAACTTTCATACTTTTAGACGAAACTAGAACATTAACAGCTGTTGAACTATCTACTAATCCTATCATTAAAAGTGAGATCTATGATATAAAAGGGACTAAAATCGCATATCTATTATACAATTCTTTTATCCATAAATACGACAGAGAGCTAATTTATGAATTTGAAAAATATAAGGCTGAAGGTGTAAGTGAATTAATTTTAGACTTTAGATACAATGGTGGAGGCTCAGTAGCAAGTGCTTTAAACATTTCGAGCATGATTGCTCCAAAGTCGGATATTGGAAAAGTTTTTCTGAAAAAAGAATACAATACTGTTCTACAAGACTACTTATTAAACCATCCTAACTACGGAGAGGACTTTTTAGAAGACAAACTTACAAGCGAAGCCTATGGATATGGCGAGGATGATGACATTACAGGAATGCCATTAACTAACTTAGATTTAGACCGTGTTTATATTATTGGGCTTGATGGTACTGCTTCAGCAAGTGAGTTGGTAATTAATGGTCTGAAACCATATATGAATGTCATAACTCTGGGAGATAGAACTCATGGAAAGTACGTTGCGAGTATCACGATTCAGGACGAAACTTACGACAATTGGGCTATTCAGCCAATCGTATTCAAAAGTGCAAACGCTAATGGCGAAACAGATTATTGGAACGGGTTTACACCAGCCTTAGAAGCAAGTGACTGGCCTCATTTAGGAGATTTTGGCATTGATAAAGAAAATAACTATGTAGAACATATTCTTGCATTTGCCATTGCTGACATCACAGGATCAAGTGCTAAGTCAATAGAAAATATTGACATTGAAAAAAGCAGTGTAAAAATGCCATTCGAAAACTCTAAATTGGATAGAGGAATGGTTTATGATATAAAATAGATTAATAAATAGTCGCTATAAGAAAACATCAATTTCTTCGGTGAACTTGATATTTCCTTAAAACCATTGTAAAACAAAGATAGCTTTCATACAAGCACTAGATAAAGTTTCACAAAAGCGATATTTTTCATACACTTAAGCGACCAAGACTATTGATTATTTACATTTCAATAACTTGGTCGTTTAAAATATAATACTTACTTTTGCAGACCGTTACAAAAACGGAAAGTATATTATTAACATTAAGATATTCTTAATATGTACGCAATTGTAGAGATAGCAGGGCATCAGTACAAAGTTGAGAAAGACCAATCAATCTTTGTTCACAGATTAAAGGGAGACGTAGATTCAGCAGTTGAATTTGCAAACGTTCTTTTGATTGACAACAACGGAGATGTAGCGATTGGCGCCCCAGCTGTAAAAGGAGCTAAAGTAGAGGCTAAAATTATTGAGCACTTGAAAGGCGACAAAGTAATCGTTTTCAAAAAGAAAAGAAGACAAGGTTACAAAAAGAAAAATGGACACCGTCAGTATTTGACTAAAATCCAGATCAGCAACATCGTTGCTTAATTCAAACATTTATTAATAATTTAAAATCGTAGAACGATGGCACACAAAAAAGGAGTTGGTAGTTCTAAGAACGGTAGAGAATCGGAAAGTAAACGTCTTGGAGTTAAGATTTTCGGTGGTCAAGCTGCAATAGCTGGCAATATTATCGTTCGCCAGAGAGGTACAACACACAATCCAGGGGATAACGTAGGTATGGGAAAAGATCATACTCTTTACGCTTTAACTGATGGTGTAGTTACTTTCAAGAAGAAAAGAAACAACAGATCTTACGTTTCAGTTCAGCCTTTCGCTGAAGAAGCTGAAGCTTAAAAATCTAAGTATCAATGATACTGTAAAAGCTCTCAATTTATATTGAGGGCTTTTTTTATACCCAGTAAATTATGGCACATAAAT
Organism: Flavobacteriales bacterium; assembly: GCA_023145275.1. Taxonomy (GTDB): domain Bacteria; phylum Bacteroidota; class Bacteroidia; order Flavobacteriales; family JADGDT01; genus JADGDT01. The sequence continues at coordinate 5,142 of JAGLEB010000091.1, forward strand.
ATCAAAGCTTATAATTTCGTTATCTTCTTATACTCAGGATGCATCAATTTTAATGTTAATAAAGTAGAAAGCATATCCGAAATTGGAAAGGAAATCCATATTCCATCAATTCCCAAAAATTGTGGTAAAATAAAGATAAGAGGCAGCAAGAAAATAATTTGACGAGCTAAGGTTAAAAACAATGCAGGTTTAGCTCGGCCTATAGCTTGAAAAAATGAGGCCCCAAGCATTTGAATACCAACCAGAGGTATCACGATCATCACAATTACCAAATACCTCGATCCTGGAACTATTAGCAATTCATCATTAGTGAAAATTTCAAACACCTCTCGAGGAAAAATCGACATTAGCAACAAACTAGCAACTCCTATAGCAAAAGCAGTAACAAATGAGATTTTTATAGTAGATATTACCCTCTCGAATTTTTTTGCTCCATAATTATACCCAACAATAGGTAAAAAACCTTGCACCAATCCTATCATAGGAAAAACTGACATGAGCATAACCCTATTTAGAATCCCATATGCAGCCACATCCATTTCACTACCATAACTCATTAAACTATGGTTAACTAATATAGCAACTAAACTAGACGAGCCTTGACGTGCAAAAGAAGACGAACCGATACTCAAAACTTCCTTTACCCTATCTATATCTAGCTTAAGGTAAGGTATACGTAATTTAACAGAGCTTTTTCCTGACGCAATAAAATAGTATGCAATAAATATAAATGTTAAAACTTGCGATATCAATGTTGCCCATGCAGCACCTGCGATCCCCTGATTCATCCATATTATTAAAACATAATCGAGAATTAAGTTTAAGATAGACGAAATAATCATTACCACCATCGACATTCTTGCATTACCTTCTGACCTAATAATATTATTCCCAGCCATAGAGAGTCCGAGGAAAGGCGATCCTGCTAAAACTATCAAATAATACTCACGAGCATAGGGAAGTATTTCGCCATCACCTCCAAACAGTTTTAAAATAGTATCCGGAAAAATATATCCAATCACAGTAAACAGTACCGTAAACGAGAATGTAAGCATCAGTAAATTCCCAAAAACAACATTAGCCTTTTTTGATTCTCCGGATCCCAAATACCTCGATATCAGCGATGATCCACCAACACCTAAGGCCATACCTACGGCAGAAATAAGCATAGTAATCGGCATTACAATTGCCAAACCTCCTATTGCCAAGGATCCAACATACTTAGCAACAAAAATAGTATCCACAACATTGTAAAGAACCATTACCATCATTCCTATAGTTGCAGGAACAGATAATCGAGTCAATAGCTTTCCAATGCTAAGGCTCCCAAGTTCATCTGTATGTGATTGTATTTTCATAAATTATAATAACTTGTCTATTATTTCTTTCATCGAATAAAAATCAACGCTTCCGACAATTTCATCCACTAAGTTACCATTTTTATCAACTATAAATTGAGTCGGAAAGGAAGAAACTTTATTTTGATCAATAAATTTTTCTCCATCAGCAATAAGCTTGTACTTAAATGGATGCATATATGTAAACCCTTCAACCTCATCAGCACCATTTAATGAAACTCCAATAAATACAACATTCTTGTTGGCGTAGGAGTCTACCAATTTATTGAGTTCTGGTATTTCTTTTTTACAGGGAGGGCACGATGTGAACCAAAAATTGAATACAACTACACTTCCCCTCAACTCATTACTCTTCCAAGTATTTCCATCGATATCTGTTAGAGAAAAATCTATTCTAGTAGGTACATTTTCGGTATACGAACCGAAAACTATTGGGCCGATAAATGTGAATAGCATTGCTAAAAAAAATATTAATGAAGCTCTTTTTATAAGAACAGGCACTTTTGATTTCATACTTAAAGGGTTTAAAAAACAAAGATACTTAAAGAATTAAGCTCTAGAAATATTTTTACTCTGTATTTAATCAACCAAGCTGATGAGTAAGACCAGTAAATAACACGCTCAAAGAATGCGGCATTGACGTAGAGCACACCGTAAAGGACGATAAGGACACGAATTTAGAAATGAAGAGAATAAATTTGATTTTTACAGAGCCATGGAAGGCTTCCTAGAGAAGTATCTAAAAACAAGATACAAAACTGCGCGATCCATAAAGACCGCGCAGTTGATTTATATAATTCTTATAATGAATCAATAATAGCATTCAAAGTCGCACTTGGCCTCATAGCTTCTGAAGCTAATTCGTCATTTGGCATAAAGTAACCACCAATATCTATAGCAGAACCTTGAGCAGAGTTTAGCTCTTCAACTATCTTATCCTCATTTTGCACCATCTCCTTAGCAATTTTAGCGAAAGACTTTTTCAATTCTTTATCATCTTCTTGAGATGCTAAAGCTTCAGCCCAATACATTGCCCAATAAAAGTGACTACCACGATTGTCCAACTCATTAACCTTTCTAGAAGGCGACTTTCTATTATCTAAAAAAGCTGCAGTTGCTAAATCTATTGTTTTCGCGAGTATAGCAGCTTTATCATTTCCTTGAGAATTTGCAATATGCTCAAATGACACTCCTAATGCTAAAAATTCACCTAGGGAATCCCAACGTAGGTGTCCTTCTTTTTCGAACTGCTGAACGTGCTTTGGAGCTGATCCACCAGCACCAGTCTCAAACAATCCACCACCCTGCATTAGAGGTACTATAGAGAGCATTTTAGAACTAGAAGCTAACTCTAAAATTGGAAATAAATCTGTCAAATAATCTCTTAAGACATTTCCTGTTACAGAGATTGTATCTTCACCTTTTCTAATTCTCTCCAATGAGAATTTCATTGCATCCAATGGCGATAGTATTCTAATATCAAGACCAGATGTGTCATAATCTTTCAGGTATACCTCAACCTTCTTAATAAGCTCAGCATCGTGGGCTCTATTGGGGTCTAACCAAAATATTGCAGGTGTTAGAGTAGCTTTAGCTCTGTTTACAGCTAGTTTCACCCAATCCTGAATTGGAGCATCTTTTGCTTGCGACATTCTAAAAATATCACCTTGTTCAACAACTTGAAAAAGCAATACTTTTCCTTCTTCATCAACAACTCTAATTTCACCTTCTCCTTGAGCTTCGAATGTTTTGTCGTGAGAGCCATACTCTTCTGCCTTTTGAGCCATTAACCCAACATTAGCAACCGATCCCATCGTAGAGGGATCAAAAGCTCCATTGCGTTGACAGTCCTCGATTGTTTCTTGATAAATCGTGGCATAACATCTATCTGGAATAATAGCCTTTGTATCTTTAAGATTACCGTCAGGCCCCCACATCTTTCCACCATCACGCACAACCACAGGCATAGAAGCATCTATAATTACATTATTAGGAACGTGAAGATTGGTAATTCCATTATCAGAATCGACCATTGCAACTTCAGGACTATTCTTATAAACCTCCATAATATCAGCCTCAATTTCAGCTTTCTTATTAGAAGGTAATTTTTCTATTTTAGCATATAGATCAGCAAGGCCATTACGAACGTTAACCCCTAATTCTGAGATAATATCTGCGTGTTTTTCAAAAACATCTTTGTAAAAAACTTCAACAGCATGTCCAAACATAATAGGATCAGACACCTTCATCATTGTAGCCTTTAGGTGCAAAGAAAACAATACTTCCTTAGCCTTTGCATCATCAATCTGCTCTTGATAAAACTGACGAAGCTTGCGTACATTAATAGATGAAGTATCGATAACTTCACCCTTTAAAAGAGCTGTTTTTTCTTTTAAAACAGTTACACTTCCATCCTCTGCAACAAATTCTATCCTAACATCTCCAGCTTTAGAAATTGTTATAGACCTTTCGCTTCCATAGAAATCACCATCACTCATATAAGCAACATGTGCTTTTGAGTCTGGAGTCCATTCTTGCATGCGATGTGGATTTTTCTTAGCGTATTCTTTTACCGCATTTGCAGCTCTACGATCTGAGTTTCCTTCGCGAAGAACAGGATTTACAGCACTTCCCAAAACCTTAGCAAAACGCTTCTGAAGAGCTTTTTCTTCATCTGTCTTTGCCTCTTCTGGGTAACTTGGTATATCATAACCCTTAGATTGAAGTTCGCTAATAGCTGACTGTAATTGAGGTATTGAAGCTGAAATATTAGGCAACTTTATTATATTAGCCTCGGGTTTCTTAACCATCTCTCCTAAAAGAGCAAGGTCATCGTTTATTTTCTGATCCTCCTTTAAGTTTTCAGGGAATGTAGAAAGGATTCTTCCTGGCAGAGAAATATCTTTTGTTTCAACTTCTATACCAGCAGCTTTTGTATATGCATTCACTATTGGCAGCAGTGAATAAGTTGCTAAAGCAGGTGCCTCATCTACTTTAGTCCAAATTATCTTTGATACTTTATCAATCATTGTATTTTGTATTTACATTACGGTCAACGAATTTAAAAAAATACAATGTATAAACCTACTCTACAAAATATGTATGCATATGATAGATGTCAGGATTAGACAATATATGTGATAATTACGCAATAATACCCCTATATAAACAAGTATTCAATAATACTTGTAAGAAAACAAAACTACAATTATTGTATATAAATAATAAATAGCATAATCAAAAAACTTACTTAAAAGCTTTTGCTCTGACAACTGAAACACTATCTAATTTTTCTAAACCTCTCAACAGGTCCTTTTCCATAGCTGCATCTATACCATTTGCCATAAATTTAAAAAAGAAAGACATTTCACCTTTCATCCCCCATGTAACCTTTGTCCCTCCTTCAAATTCGTCAAACTTCCAATAAATATTAGATTTCATCTCCCAAGGACTCTTAAAAAATATCAGCTGATCTATAGAAGAATATGGATTCACCGAAACAATTTCCATGCCTCCGTCTCCCGACTCTTCCCCCGTCCACGAATACTTAGCACCTACTCCACTCTCGCTTCCAGAATAGGTTTTCTTCATATTCCCATCAAATCTCTCCTCCCACGGACTCCATTCAGGCCATTGCTTAAAGTCATTGACATACGAATACACAACTTTAGAAGGTGCATCAACAACTCTAGTTCTACTAGTATCATAACTTCCATCAATCGAAGCTAACCAGATTATAAATACAACAAATAGTAGTGCTAGTGCAATTACGGTATACTTTAATATTTTCATTTTTTTACAGTTTTATTACCTAATTATTTAGTTCTTCTTTCTGTTTTTTGCTAAGATTTGAGACTACCAAATCATACGAATGATCTATTAACTTAATCAATAAACTTTTCGGAAAATCACCCGAATAGTCAAGCGTATTCCAATGCTTCTTATTCATGTGATAGCCAGGAATAATTGCTTCGTACTGCTCTCGCAGCTCTATTGACCAATCAGGATTACATTTTAGATTTATTGATCCCGATTTTTCTAAAGACATTAGCGCAAACATCTTTCCCATCACTTTAAACACTAAAGTTACCTCATCGAATGGAAAGGATTCGGTACTAGCTTTTTTCGAGATACAAAACGCTCTAACTTCTTCAACATTCATACTATAAAAGTTTCTTAAATATACGAATGATATTTTTATTCTTAGCTTAAATCCGCAGGTGGTTTCGTTATGAAAAGCTGTAATGTATGCTAGCGTTGGTTTAGCGCAGAAAAAAAGTAATGCAGGCGTATCCATAAATACGGTGAGTAAGTTTTTATAAGCATTTACAATGATGGCGTGCGGTACAGTTTTGTAATAGAAATCCATTTGCGGATTTAAGGCATTAGTTGTTGTTTTTGGTACGATGATTTTAATAACACGCTATTTGATTATTGATACCTAGTCCCGAAGAGAGGGCAGAACTATTAATCAACTACGAATAGATCTGATGTTATCCCATCTGTTTGAAATCTTGCAGCTTCAGATATTAAGACGACATCTCCTTTCTTAACTAATTTTCCGTTTTTAAGCATATCATCAACCTTAGTCAATAACTCTCTATAGAATTCTTCTCCATAATCATTAAGAACTCTATCCAAAGATACTCCCCAAATTGTTCTTAATCCAGTCATTAAATACTCATTAAAACTATCTGTCGCCGTTAAAACTTCAGCCTCGAAATATGAATTAGACCTCAAGCCCTCTAAGTACAATTTGTTATTTGCTAGATTCCACCTACGCGACTGTCCATTAAAAGAATGAGCAGACGGGCCTACCCCAAGATACTTCTCACCCTGCCAATAGGAGCTATTGTGTCTCGAAAAATAATTTTCTTTTCCAAAGTTTGATATTTCATACTGAATAAATCCATGTTTCTTTGTTTCATCAATCAAAACCTTAAAATCACTAAGAGCTTTCTCGTCTGAAACATTTGGGTATTTTCCACTTTTTATTAACTTATTTAATGGTGTTTTATCCTCAACAGTAAGAGCGTATGCCGAAATATGTGGCACTCCCAACTCAAAAGCCCTATTTAAATTATACCGCCAATCTTGCTCACTCTGATTTGGTACACCATAAATAAGATCAATTGTAATATTATCCCATCCTGCATCCTTGATCAATGAAATACACTCTTCAGCCTGATTTTTATCGTGAGCCCTATTCATAAACTCTAAATCTTTCTGATGAAAAGATTGGATACCAACACTAAATCTGTTAATCGCTGTTTTCTTTAACTCTTTTAACTTCTCCACATTTATATCATCCGGATTAGCTTCGATGGTAATTTCTGGTTCCTCGATTACATCATAGTTCTGGTACACAGCATCCAAAATCTTAACAATATCAGTACTTGCAATAACTGTTGGTGTTCCCCCTCCAAAATAAATTGTCTTTACTTCTTCAGTAATTTCAGTTTTTCTTGTCTCTAGCTCAAAAATAATCGCATTAATTATAGCATCCTTATTCTTTAAAGACGTAGTAAAGTGAAAATCGCAGTAATAGCAACGTTGTTTACAAAATGGTATATGAATGTATATGCCAGCCATTTCTGTTCAAGTTTATGGTTTAGTTCAAAGACAGAAGTTAATCACCATTGCCTCTATACTTTTACCTTGATTAATACTGATACTTATCACCCCACATACTTTTCAAGTAATTGCGGAGCTTATTTTCTCCTTGATTATTTCCAGGATCATAGAGTTTACTTCCAACAATCTCATCTGGCAAGTATTCTTGAACCACAAAATTATTAGGGTAAGCATGCGAATACATATAGTCCTTACCGTAATTTAAGTCCTTCATTAATTTTGTAGGAGCATTTCGCAGGTGAATAGGAATCTCTAAGTCTCCAGTTTGTTTCACCAATTGTTGTGCTTCGTTTATCGCTTGGTAAGCCGCATTTGATTTTGGAGATGAAGCCATATAAGTAACGCATTGACTCAATATAATTCTACTCTCAGGAAAACCTACAACATTTACAGCTTGAAATGTATTATTAGCGAGTAATAGCGCATTAGGATTTGCATTTCCAATATCTTCAGAAGCAAGAATCACCAGCCTACGAGCAATGAATTTCAAATCTTCGCCTCCTTCTATCATACGCGCCAACCAATAAACAGCCGCATTAGGATCTGACCCACGAATAGATTTTATAAATGCTGAGATAATATCGTAGTGTTGTTCGCCAGTTTTGTCATAACGAACAGCTTTAGTTTGAATCTTGCTTTTCACTAAATCATTCGTAATAACAATTTTTTCTTCAGTAGAAGAATTTATTAGCAACTCAAATATATTCAATAACTTTCTACCGTCGCCTCCTGACAATCTTAACAAAGCATCGTATTCTTTTACCTCTATATTTTTCTTCTGAATATACTCATCTTTCTCAATTGCTCTATCGAGCATTTCAACAAGATCATCTTTTGTAAACGGATTAAGAGTATATACTTGGCTCCTTGATAAAAGGGCCGGAATAACCTCAAAACTCGGATTTTCGGTGGTAGCACCAATTAACGTCACCCACCCTTTCTCGACAGCACCAAGTAGTGAGTCTTGCTGTGATTTACTAAAACGGTGAATCTCGTCAATAAACAAAATAGGATTTTTCATTGTAAAAAGTCCGGATGATCTCTTGGCTTTATCTATAACTTCACGAATATCCTTCACCCCCGAATTTATTGCGGAAAGCGAAAAGAATGGTCGTTTTGATTGTTCAGAAATAATCTGAGCGAGAGTAGTTTTTCCTGTCCCAGGAGGACCCCAAAAAATCATTGATGGTATCATACCACTAGCTAATATCTGACGTAAAACTCCATTTTGTCCGACTAAATGATCCTGACTAATATAATCGTCAAGTGTTTTTGGACGTAATCGTTCTGCGAGTGGTTGATTGTTCATTCTTTGTTTAAGTGCTTAAAGGGTGAATTATACCAAATACTTAACAGTTTTAAAAGTTAAATATTTTAGATTGTAAAAATATAAAAGAAAAGTATCTTTGAGATGATTATACTAGATAAATCCTCAAATGACTAACGAGATTCAACATAACAACAATTCATACTTCACAATACCTTTATATTTTGTGTTACTCCTATGGATAATAAAGTGGGCTGAATACAAGTTTGGTTTCGATTTAGGATTTCTAGGGGTGAAACCTCATGATATTTATGGCCTAAAGGGAATATTATTTTCACCTTTAATTCACGGTGATACTGGGCACCTTTTCAACAATTCTATCCCTTTATTTGTACTGTCGATGGCTTTATTTTATTTCTACAAGCCTATTGCTTGGCGAGTATTATTATTATCGTGGCTTTTTAGCGGCTTAGCTACATGGCTAATAGGAAGAGAGAATACTTATCACATAGGAGCAAGTGGAATAATTTACGCCATGGCCTCTTTCCTATTTTTCAGTGGTGTAATCAGAAAGCATCCTAAATTAATGGCGATATCGCTAATAGTCACTTTTTTGTATGGAAGTATGGTTTGGGGTATCTTCCCAAATGAGGTAAGAATATCTTGGGAAGGACATCTTTCTGGCGCTTTGGTAGGCCTATTGCTTGCCGTAATATTTAGGAAAATTGGACCTAGGAAAAAAATATATCACTGGGAAGAAGAAAAAGAACTCAGCGAAGACGAAAAGTACTTGGAAGATTTAGCACTACGAGCTGGTGAAAATTACAGTGAGAAACAAGATAAAGAAGAGGAGACGAATGTTGAGAAAGCAATAAATACAACAGGAAACGATTCAATCAACAAACCAGTAATATACCACTACAAGCCTAAGAAAGAAGAATAAATTTTTTCTACAATATCATTTTTTACAGAAAACTTAATATCTTCAATGCTCAAAATTGGCAGAACAATCATAGATGTACTAGTAAGGAAAGCACTTTCATAATCAGATATATCGTCAAGTCTTATATCCTTTTCAACCACCTCAACATCAATAGAGTTCGCAATTTCGATAACCTTTTGTCGTGTAATTCCATTTAGAACTTTCTCTACTTTTGAGGTGTAAATCATATTTCCTTCAACAAAAAACACATTCGACCGGCTTCCTTCGGTTATTAGCCTATTAGAATCAACTAATAACACTTCAAACAAATCATCACTAATAATCTTTTTATTTGCTACTTCTCTTATTTCACTATTGGCGATCTTAGCATTTGGATCTTCCCTCTCACCAAAACACAAGCCCACTTTCACACCATCTTTGTGTTGTATTACTGTAGGAAATATAGGTTTCACAAAATACAACAAATAGTATTCTAACTTAGAACCTGAATAAACTAGGTCAAGCCGAATATTATTCTTTGTGAAAGTATTTACACTAGCGAGTTTCTCAACATCCAATAACAATTCAGTCTCACTAGGTACGTTATCACTCTCCAATACTTTCAACTCTATAGATTTAATCAACCTATCATAGTGTTCCAAAAAGAAAATAGCACTATTGTTTTCCCAAGTAAAAACTTCGTAAACAACAGTACTATCTTTTGCTCTTAACATTGATGATTGATCATCTATCCCGTGTAATTTTCCACTAAAAATATAATAATCGCCAATCATCATAAAAACTATTTATCTTCTTTGTCTAACTACTTCATACAATACAGCACCACAAGCAACAGACACATTAAGAGACTTTATCTCTCCAAGTATTGGAAGTTTTGCTTTTCGATCTGCAATTTTTTGCATGCCCAAAGTAATTCCTTTCTCCTCGTTGCCTACCACTATAGCTGTAGGCCCCTTCATATCTACATCGTAAATAAAGTCATTTGATTTTTCTGTCGCCGCAATAACCTGTATCCCTGAAGATTGCATGTAATAAACAGTATCTTTTAGATTGTCCACCTTACAAATAGGCACATTAAAAATAGCTCCAGTTGCTGTTTTCATAGCATCGGCACTTACGGGAGCTGAGCCCTGCTTAGGTATAATAATTCCATTCACGCCAGTACACTCTGCAGTACGAACTATAGCTCCAAAATTACGGACATCAGTTATTTGATCGAGTATAACAAAAAGAGGATTTGCTCCACTTTCTTGAGTCTGTAGGACTAATTCGTCTAAAGAAATAAATTCCACAGGCGAAATAAACGCAAAAACACCTTGATGAGTTTTTCGGGTCAATCTATTTAATTTTTCAACAGGAACCGTTTTCGACTCAATTTCGTGTTTATCTATTAAAACTCTTAGCTCACTAATCAAATCGCCTTTAAGACCTTTTTGTATAAATACTCTATCAAAAGTAACTCCAGCTTTTATCCCTTCTATTACAGGACGTATTCCAAAAAGTGATTCAGTTTCGATTCTTCCTTTCTCTGCCATTTTAAAAAATTTTCTCAAAGGTAGTTTATTTCACTTCAATTATAAACAAAAAAAAGCACCCTATAGTATAGGATGCTTCTCGGTATCATAAAAAAACAGTTTTGACTATTCTGCTGCTGCTTCTCCTTCTTCTTCTTCACCTTCTTCTGATGAATCTTTTGTTGCGTTTCTTGACATTTTAACTTGAGCAACAACTACATTATCAGAGTGCATGATAGTATAAGCATCGTTTCTCAATTCAGAAACTAATAATTTACCACCAATTTTAAGTTCAGAAATATCAGCTACTACAACCTCTGGAAGGTTAGCTGGTAAAGCTTTAATTTTAAGTTTACGTAAGTTATGACGTAAAGATCCTCCGCCCACTACACCAACAGCGTTTCCTGTTAGAGTAACTGGGATCTCCATAGTTAAATCCTTATCTTCAAACAATTGATAAAAATCAATGTGAAGAATAGCGTCAGTTAAAGGGTGAAACTGAATATCCTGCAATACAGCATGAATAGGTTCTTGTCCTTCTAATTCAATGTTTGCAACTACAGCATCTGCAGTGTAAACAAGGTTTCTGAAAGATTTAGATGGTGCTGCAAATTGTACAGAAGTTTCTCCTCCGTAAACAACACAAGGTACCTGCTCAGCATTACGTAGTGCTTTTGTAGCTCTCTTTCCTACGCTTTCTCTTACCTGGCCTTTAATTGTTATCGACTTCATTCGAATAAATATATATAATTAATAAAAAAATACTTACATAATAAATTTATCACTGATAGACTCATGGCTGTGAACACGCTTCATAACATCAGCAAATAAAGGGGCGCAAGATAGCACTTTTATTTTACTATTCTCTTCTTTTAATGACAGAGTATTAGTTACTATCAATTCTTCCAATACAGAGTTGCGAATACGATCATGTGCAGGCCCCGACAAAATAGGGTGTGTTATCATAGCACGTACGCTTTTAGCTCCTTTTTCCATCATCATTTCGGCAGCCTTAACGATAGTCCCTCCAGTATCAATCATATCGTCAACTAATACAACATTTTTACCTGTTACGTCTCCGATAAGTTCCATTGTACCAATAACATTAGCTTTTTCGCGTTGTTTATAACAAACAACTACATCAGACTTCATGCGTTTTGCATAAGCATGTGCTCTTTTCGAACCACCCATGTCAGGCGATGCAATAGTTAAATCATCAAGATCTAAGCTATCCAAATAAGGCATAAAAATAGTTGAGGCAAAAAGGTGATCTACAGGAATCTCGAAGAAACCTTGAATTTGATCGGCATGAAGATCCATTGTCATCACACGTGTTGCTCCAGCAGCCATCAACAAATTAGCTACCATCTTCGCTCCAATCGGGACTCTAGGCTTGTCTTTTCTATCTTGACGGGCCCACCCAAAATAAGGCATAACAATGGTAATATGTTTAGCTGATGCGCGCTTAGCAGCGTCAATCATCAATAACAATTCCATTAAATTATCTGATGGCGGATTTGTAGATGCTATTAGAAAAACACGTCCTCCTCGAACAGTTTCTTCGTAAGAAGGTTGAAATTCACCATCGCTAAATTCAGAGATAGCAACATTTCCAAGCTCTTTACCATAATTCTTCGCAATTTCTTTAGCGAGTTTCATGCTACCTCTAGCAGCAAATAATTTTGGGTCTGGCTCAACAGGAATAACTGACATTTTATAATATTATAAATTTGTTATAAATTCTGCAACACTCTACAATTTAGCGAAAGTTTGCACCTACTTCATAATTTGCAAATTTAGTTATTCTTTTTTTAGAATGGAAATATATTATTGCAGTAGTATTTATTAAATTGCATATCGATAATTCTTCATTAATTTAGATTAAAAATAAGCATTATGCTAAAAAATAAACTTCCAGAGATAGAATCATATCAGTTTGGCGAGGTGGCATTTAAAAGATTAATGCAAAACCGTATATATAAAGTTTTGATAATTTGCTCGAATTACGATTACTACATGCTCGAAGAGGATGGAAGGATTGACGAACAAATTTTCAATGAGTATATAGCGCTAAACCTAAGATATCCTCCAACTTTTTTGCACGCCAATTCCGGAAAAAGAGCTTTAAGCATTCTCGAAACAGAAAAAATTGACCTTGTTATTACTTGGCTTGATGCTGGAAGCAACAGATCTTTTGAAGTTGCTGGAAGAATAAAGGAGTTTCACCCCAACGTACCAATAGCTGCATTGAGCCATTATTCAACTGAGCTACGTGAAAGATTAGACCTAGAGGATACTAGATTTATTGATTTTGTGTTTCATTGGAATGGAAATATAGATATTTTCCTTGCCATAATTAAACTTGTAGAGGATTCTTTGAATGCTGAGAGAGATATGCTGGGCGTAGGAGTACAAGCTATTCTATTAGTTGAAGACTCTCTGAGATTCTACTCTCATTACCTCCCAAATTTTTACAGAATCATCCTAAAACAAGCACGATCGTTTATGGTAGAAGGCTTAAACGAACACCGTGCTATGATGCTGATGAGAGGTAGACCAAAAATATTGTTGGCTACAAATTATGAAGACGGTGTTGCTTATTACGAAAAATACAAACACAACTTATTGGGTGTAATTTCAGACGTCAGCTATTTCAAAGATGGAGTAAAAGATACTAAAGCTGGATTTCTTCTAGCAAAACATGTTAGAAAAGATGACAAATACTTTCCTTTTCTACTACAATCTTCTGATATAAAAAATGGTGATTTAGCGGAAAATCAAGGCATTAAATTTCTTTACAAACACTCCGAGAGCCTCTTAATTGAGCTCTCTAAATTTATTACAGAGTATTTTTCATTTGGAAACTTCGAATTCTGGGATCCACAACAAAAAAAAATAGTAGGTATTGCTACCGACCTTAAAAGTTTACAGAAAAAGATTAAGATAGTATCGATGGAGTCAATAGTATACCACGCTAAAAGAAACTCTTTTTCTAAATGGTTAAAATCAAGAGCACTATTCCCTATTGCCAACCTATTTAGCAAGATAGAATTTGAAGATTTTGACGAGAATGATCACATAAGAGAATATCTTGTTGAGGCCATAAAAACTTGTAGAATTTTCAGAGCTAGAGGTGTAATTGCTAAATTCAACAAATACAACTACGATGAATATTTAGGCTTTGCAAGAATTGGTGAAGGTGCACTTGGAGGAAAAGGCCGTGGACTTGCATTTGTAGATTCCTTCCTAAAAAGACACATGCTATTTTCTAAATACCCAGGAATATCTATTTCTATACCTCGTACAGTTGTTCTTAGCACCCAGGTATTTGACGAATTTATGGATGACAACGAACTGTTTGAATTTGTAATTCAAGAAAACATTAGCGATCAAGAAGTGCTAGACATGTTCATTTCAAAAAGTCTTCCATCTTGGGTATTAGATGATATAAAGGTATTTTTAAGTGCCTCAGAAAGGCCTATTGCAGTAAGATCATCAAGTGTTTTAGAAGATTCACACTATCAACCTTTTGCGGGTGTTTTTGCTACCTACATGATACCCTACGCTAAAGACGATATTGAAAAGATGACCGAAATGGTATCAAATGCTGTAAAATCGGTGATGGCATCAGCTTTTTATACCGAAAGTAAAGCCTATATAAAAATGACATCTCACAGTCTCGACGAAGATAAGATGGCTGTTATATTACAAGAAGTTACGGGTAAGGAATACGGTAATGTCTACTACCCAAATGTCTCTGGAGTAGCTAGGTCTATTAATTTCTACCCTATTGGAGATGAAAAAGCAAAGGAAGGTATCGCAAATATAGCATTAGGTTTGGGAGAAATTATTGTTGGAGGAGGAAGAACATTGAGGTTCTCTCCTTATCACCCAAAGAAAGTTTTGCAGCTTACCTCTCCGGGCACAACACAAAGAGACACTCAAAAGTTCTTTTATGGTCTTGACCTCAATCCCGACAATTATAAAGTATCAACAAGCGAAGCTATTAACAAAGTTAGAATACGATTAAAACAGGCCGAAAAGCATGGATCATTAAAATTTGTAGCTTCAACCTACGACCTACAAAACAACATGATACGTCCAGGTGTTAACTACGATGGCCTTAGAGTGATCTCATTCGATAACATCCTTAAATACAACACCTTTCCTATTGCTGAAATACTACAAGATCTATTAAAAATAGGACAAAAAGAGATGCGCAATCCTATTGAAATAGAGTTTGCAATAAATTTAGATGTTCCAAAAGGGAAAAATAGAATATTCAGTTTTCTACAGATCAGACCAATTGTAGAAAGTAACGATGTTACAAACATTGTTCCAGAAAATATGGATACTGATAAAGCTATTGTTTTCTCTAATTCGGCGCTTGGAAACGGGAAATATGAAAATATAAAAGATTTTGTTTATGTAAAACCAGAAAGCTTCAATTCAGCAGCCACTAGAGATATTGCTGAGGCTGTAAATAATATTAACAAAATATTCGAAGCAGAAGGAAAGAACTATATACTAGTAGGTCCAGGCCGATGGGGCTCGAGCGATCCTTGGTTGGGGATACCTGTAACATGGTCGCAAATATCATCTGCCAAGATAATTATAGAGTCAGGCCTTAAAGATTACAGAATAGATCCGAGTCAAGGAACTCATTTCTTCCAAAACTTAACTTCTTTTAAAGTTGGCTATTTCACAATCAACCCATTTATTAACGATGGTGCTTACGATATAGAATACCTCAATCAAAAGAAAGCTATTTATGAGGATGAATTCATCAGACATGTAAGATTCGACGAGGCATTAACAGTAATAATTGAAGGTCGAGCAAATAGAGCCATAATACTAAAAGAAGGAGTAGAATTAGCCCCTAATGACGATGATGGTGATGATATGGACGAACAACCACCAGAAGGCTTCATGTAGTACTTATGTATAACAAACTAGTTCTACCACGAATTTAATGGTAATACAAAATAATGTTTAAAGTAAAAAAAAAACTAAGTTAGGTTAATTAAAACAACAGTAGAACCAACAAACTAAAGCGATAGCTGTTAAAATGATATGTAGCTTTTTCAAATAAGTCATTAACACAAAAGACTTAGCGTTCAAAATACACTTTATACCTAGTGTCTATTTTAAACAAAAAAGACATTTATTATTGCAAACTAAAAGCTACATATATACTGATCTCACTAATACTTTCAATGTGAAATCAAAAACATGTGACAACAATCATATTAAAAACATGAATTATCGATATAGAAAGTATTGCCAATAAAATAAAACTTGTAACTTCGCATAGTTTTAATATCAAAGAATACGAGATTAAATTATTACATAAACAATAACTGAGATTACATAAAAAATTATGAACGTTAAGGAGTTAATGAACGGTCTGGAGGCAAAACATCCAGGTGAGAAAGAATACTTACAAGCTGTTCACGAAGTACTAGAATCTATTGAGGACGTCTACAACGAAAACCCTCAATATGAGGCTGCTAAAATCATTGAGCGTCTTGTTGAGCCAGACAGAATTTTAACCTTTAAGATTTCTTGGGTAGATGATAGTGGCAAGGTAAATGTTAACCTAGGACATAGAGTTCAATTCAACAATGCTATTGGACCATACAAAGGAGGGCTGCGTTTTCACCCTTCAGTAAATTTATCTATTCTAAAGTTTTTAGGATTTGAGCAAATATTCAAAAATGCACTTACAACTCTACCTATGGGTGGTGGTAAGGGTGGTTCTGATTTCGACCCTAAAGGAAAGTCCGATGCTGAAATAATGCGTTTTGCACAGGCATTTATGCTTGAGCTTTGGCACATCATAGGGCCTAATACCGATGTTCCTGCGGGAGATATTGGAGTTGGTGGGCGCGAGATTGGCTTCCTTTACGGAATGTACAAGAAACTTGCTCGCGAGCACACCGGAGTTCTTACAGGAAAAGGACTTAACTGGGGTGGATCGCTTATTCGTCCAGAGGCTACAGGATTTGGTAACGTGTATTTTGCACAAGAAATGCTTGCTACTAAAGGCGAAACTTTCAAAGGAAAAGTTGTCGCAATTTCAGGCTTCGGAAATGTTGCTTGGGGTGCTGCTACTAAAGTTACTGAACTTGGCGGAAAGGTTGTTACTATCTCAGGACCTGATGGATATATTTACGATCCAGAAGGAATGGATGCTGAGAAAATAGAGTATATGTTAGAACTTAGAGCTTCTAACAACGATATTGTTGCTCCTTATGCTGAAGAATTCCCAGAAGCTTCCTTCTTTGCAGGTGAGAAGCCTTGGAGTCAGAAAGTTGACATTGCACTTCCTTGTGCTACTCAAAATGAGCTTAATGGCGATGATGCAAAAAAACTTATCGCTAACGGATGTATCTGTGTAGGTGAAGGAGCTAATATGCCTTCTACAGAAGAGGCAATAGCTGTATTCCACGAGAACAAAATCTTGTTCTCACCAGGAAAAGCTTCTAACGCTGGTGGTGTTGGTGTTTCAGGTCTTGAAATGACTCAGAACTCAAACAAGCTTAACTGGACTAAAGAAGAAGTTGATGCTAAATTGCACCAGATAATGAAAGATATTCACGCTGCTTGTATGAAGCACGGTACTCTTGAAGATGGATTTGTTGACTACGTGAAAGGAGCTAATATTGCTGGGTTCTTGAAGGTTGCCGACTCTATGCTAGATCAAGGAGTTATCTAATACCTTAAATCCGCAAATGCATTTAAGGAAATATTATTATAATATAATTTATTTTTAAAACCACTTTCGATAAATCGAAAGTGGTTTTTTTCTTTAATGGAATTGTTATTTGGGCGTGCCCCCCTTTGTCATCGTCGTACTCGACAAAGGCGGTCAGGCTCTCACCTATATCCCCAATCCCCGATATCTATCGGGGATCGGGGGATGCCGGCTCCATCCTTCACGCATTTGAGTACATGTCATGATTAAGAAAATCATGCATTAAAATTCATTTGGTATTATACAACAAAAATGAAAAAAGTATATTTACAAACTGAAAAAGATAATTCACAATTAATAAAAGAAAAATGAAAATCAGATTTTTTATAATTACATTCATAGTTGCACTCTCCAACTTGAATGCTCAAAATGTTTCTACAACTCAAACTGATGGGGATACTACTCAATTAGGATTGCCTGGTGATAATTTAGATCTGTATGCTGTACTAAATCTTTTTCAAGAATCAAAAACAATTGAGGACTTTGAAAAATCATTGAATAATGAAAAAAGTGGAATAAATAACCTTGACCTCAACCTTGATGATAAAGTTGATTTTATTAAGGTAAAAACAGAGCAAGAGGGAAGTGACTTTGCCTTTGTACTTCAGGTAGACGTTCTCGAGAATGAGACACAAGATATAGCTGTGATTTTAGTATCAAAGAACGATGACGCAAAAGTAACAATGCAAATAGTAGGAGATGAAAATTTATATGGCGAAAATTATGTTATTGAACCAAGACTTGAAGTCCCTGCAATTACTGCTAATCCAGCTTATTCAGGCCCCGACACTGTAGTTGTGGTATCTCAGCCAGCAACTGTTGTTGTAGTTGAATCTGAACCAATAATACAATATGTTTATTCTCCCGTTTACGTACCATATTATCCTCCATATTATTATGGTTACTATCCTGTATATTTCGTTCCGTATCCAGTGATTTCATTCTCGTTTTATAGCCATCATCATAGACATCACCACCATCATTATCACGGAGGTGGTCATAATACTGTAATAATTAAAAACACTAATAATTACAACAACTACAATAAAACTAAAAACACTTCAAATATTGTAAATAACAATAAAAGCAACGGGAATTATAAAAGTAATAATGCTTCAATTGCTCCATCAAATAATAATAATAACATAAAGAAACACAATTCTAAAAACAATAGTAGCAATATAAAACAGAATAATAAATCTGCGCCATCAAATAAGACCAATAATACTAAGTCTGTTAATAAGCCTGCTAATAAGCCAGCCAGCAGACCAGCTAATCGGCCATCAGGAAACCAAAATATAAGAACTACGAGAAGGAGGTAGACCCAATATGCCAATAAATTAAAACAGTCTTCAATCTCATATCAAAACTGAGATTGAAGACTGTTTTATCTATATAGTCAACTGCAATTACTACTCACCTTCTTCTTCGGCTATTTCTTCCTCCCAATCTAGGTACTCATTCCACCAGTCGAGCATTTCTAATTTAAGCTCATCAATATCAACATCAGAGATATCCTCTGTATCGTATTGCTGAACTACTTCGAAACGATAACCGAGCTTACCCTCGATAACTTCTGCTAATAATCTAGGCGATTGAGTATGCAAAATAAATTCTTGCGAAGTATTTTCTCCTACTGGATTTTCTGCTAATAAAAACTTAGAAATCATATTTATTTTATTATTTAAATTTTATTCTTGACTCGCCTGCATTAACACAGGTACAATTTGTTTCTTTCTAGATACCACACCTGGCAGCCAAATGGTATTATCCACTAGCTCAAGATTGAACGCTGTATTAACAAGACCTGTAGCATTTCCAAAAGCTAATATTTGAGAACCTTTGTTTAAAATATCTGTAATAACAAAAATAAATAGATCGTATTTATTTTCATCAATCAACTTATTAATTTCGCTTTCTAATTCTTCTCTATGCTCTAAAACGCCTTCAACATTCACTGTATTAACCTGGGCAAGAGCTGTTTTATAATTATTCATTGCAAATTCCTTCATATCCATTATCAATAAATCTTTCGCAGATTTATCGGCTAACGAAGCTCCAGCAATTAACAGTTCCATTCCATATTTATTAAGGTCAATGCCCGATATATCAGCCAATTTATTTGCCACTATAACATCTCGTTTAGTAGTAGTAGGAGATTTAAACAGTAATGTATCCGAAATAATAGCACTTAGCATTATTCCAGCCGTTTGTGAATCAGGAATAAGATCTTCTTCTTCATAGAGTCTATAAATTATTGTAGAAGTACACCCCACACTCTCAGCCCTAATCATTAACGGTTCTGTTGTATCGAGGTTTCCAAACTTATGATGATCCACTACCTCTAAAATACGTGCAGTTTCAATACCATCAACAGACTGGCTTTTCTCGTTGTGATCAACCAAAATAACATTTGTGCGAGATACATCCATCAAGTGCTTATTTCTAACTGTAGAATAAACAACTCCTTCTTCATCGACAATCGGAAAATTTGTTTGATCAGATTCTTTCATCATCAGCTGAATATCATCGATAAAATCAGTTGTTCTAAAATGATAAAATGGAGTAGCACTTAATATAGAATGAACAGAAACAGAATTAGAAATTAATTTAAACGTCTTAAATATCCCATCTTTACTCCAATATATTGGTATAGTTATTCCCGATAAATCTTTTTCAATAGGTACTCTTGAACAAATTACTAACAAGGAGATATTGAGCTTATTCAAATCTTTATTAATCTTGTTTACATCCGATGTTACAGAAATATCATTATCCTCATCTTGTCTAATTTCTGACAAAGATCTCAAGTTTCCTTTTACTTTCCCAGTTGGCAAAACTCCATTAATAAGCTCTCCTTCAATTGAATCAACAATGTTTTCGAAGGTCGTATAGTGCTTATTGAAAATATCGAGAGTGCTCATCTCTAAATAAGCATTAGCAATCTGAGAAACATGCAGTATAGATTCCAGTTTATCATAATAATTTACAACGGGTAAACTAGAATATTTCTCATAAGTCAACTTCTCCATAGCTGTTCGCAATGAATCACTATCATAAATCTTAGTAGTATTCCCAGACTTTATATCTCCCATCTTTGGTTTTACAGTAGTTATAAAGTCAGGACTTTCGACATCAAAATAATCTAAAACAAATTGAGTTTCTTTATTTATACTACCAAGTCTAACAGCCTTAGTGTTTTTTCCAAGAATATTTTTCAACCTAGAATAGGCAATAGAGGAACATATAGAATCAGTGTCAGGATTTTTATGCCCGAATATTAAAGTTATATCTCTCATCTAGTAAATGGTTCATTATTTTTATAATCGAATAAAATTACAAAAAAAAGACTCTAATGCACAATTGCAAAAGAGTCTTTTTAATATATCTATTATTTTTTCTACGATTTGAACTCTTTCCATGCAAGAGCTGCAGCACCAACAACAGCGGCATTACCTTCATCGAGAGACGAGATTTTAAGTTTTACTTTATTCTTAAAGATGTGAAGTAAGTTCTCTTCCATTGATTTTTCAGTAGGCTCAAGAATTAATTCACCTGCATTTGCAAGACCTCCAAAAAGGAAAATTGCTTCAGGACTACTACTAGCCACAAAGTCAGCAAGAGCTTCACCAAGAACTTTTCCTGTTTCACGGAAAATCTCTCTAGCAAGATGATCTCCATTTTGTGCAGCTTCATAAAGCTTAAACGAAGTTAAATCATCATAAGAATATTTAGAAAGAATAGTTTCTTGATTCCTATCAGCAATTACTTCAAATGCGGTTCTCTTTATCCCTGTTGCAGAAGCGTAAGTTTCAAGACATCCTCTTCTACCACAACCACATAAACGACCGCCTTTCTGCACTATAACGTGTCCTAGCTCTCCAGCAAAGCCATCATGCCCGTATACTAATTCACCATTAACAACTATACCACTACCTAAACCAGTACCAAGTGTTATGATAATGAAATTTTTCATCCCTTTAGCTCCACCGAAAAGCATTTCTCCAATTGCAGCAGCATTTGCATCGTTAGTCAATACAGCAGGAACCCCAAATTTTTGCCCCATCAAATGAGCTACCCTAATAACACCTTTCCATTTTAAGTTTGGTGCAAACTCAATAGTTCCCTTATAATAATTTCCATTAGGAGCACCAACTCCAATACCAATAATTTCAAACTCTTCATCAGAACTAGCTTGCGCCTCTGTAACCGTAGCATAAAGAGCATCTAGATACTCCTCAAACGTGTCACCTATAAGAGTTGACATTGATGCTTCTAAAAACACTTTTCCCGACTCATCAACAAATCCGACTAATGAATTTGTTCCCCCGATATCAATTCCTATTGCTACTTTCTTCATAATTATTTTACTTCCTTTAGCTATGAATCATAACATCAATTGACTCTTCAAGCGAGCCAAACGATATTGCAATTCTGATTAAGTGTATAATCTACATTTATTTGTAGATTTCAAAATTAGTGAATGCTTTTAGCTCAGCAAAATAATTAAACTATAAATATCATGAATAAAGTCATATAAATAATGGTTTTAAATACCACAAGACATTACTATTTATCACGCTTTATCTATAATACCTCAACGATTCATAGCATAAAACAACATAAAAATACATGTTAGCACATAACATTTATAAAAAACTATCATAATGAATATTTCCTCATCAAATAATTGTACTTTTGCACGCTGAAATAGCAGGTCGCAACTCAACTTATTCGAGCATAGCACCTTAGCTGTTTTTAAGAATTTGATACTTAAAGAGTAAAAGATATGTATAGATCGCATAATTGTGGAGAATTAACAATCTCAAATGTAGGAGAAGAAGTATTATTGAGTGGATGGGTTCAGAAATCAAGAGACCTAGGAGCAATGGTTTTTGTTGATCTACGAGATAGATACGGAATAACGCAATTAACTTTTTCAGACGAAAGAGATACCGAACTTATGGCATCTGCACAAAAACTTGGTAGAGAGTTTGTTATTCAAGTTGAAGGAAAAGTGATTGAAAGAACATCGAAGAACAAGAAAATTGCTACTGGAGAGATCGAGATAGAAGTTTCTTTACTTAAAATATTAAATAAATCTGACCTACCTCCTTTTACAATTGAGGATAACACCGATGGTGGGGAAGATATAAGAATGAAATATCGTTACCTTGATATTAGAAGAAATCCAATTCGCAACAACTTAGTATTACGTAGTAAAGTTTCTATGGAAGTTAGAAACTATCTATCTAACATAGAATTTCTTGAAGTAGAAACACCATATTTAATAAAATCTACTCCAGAAGGAGCACGTGATTTTATCGTACCATCGCGTATGAATGGTGGCGAATTTTACGCTTTACCACAATCTCCACAAACATTCAAGCAACTTTTAATGGTTGGTGGAGTAGATAAATATTTTCAAATAGTAAAATGCTTCAGAGATGAAGATTTAAGAGCCGATCGCCAACCTGAATTTACTCAAATTGACTGTGAGATGTCTTTTGTAGAACAGGATGATATATTAGAGGTATTTGAAGGGCTTACTCGTCATTTATTGAAAAAGATAAATAATGTTGAAGTTGGAGAATTCCCTAGAATGGATTACGCTGAGGCGATGAAATTATACGGCTCAGACAAACCAGATATTCGTTTCGACATGAAATTCGCAGAATTAAATGACGTTGCGAAGAATAAAGGCTTTAAGGTATTTGATTCTCAAGAATTAGTTGTTGGTATTTCTGTACCAAACTGCGCTAGCTACACAAGAAAACAATTAGACAAACTAATAGAATGGGTTAAGCGTCCACAAATTGGTGCAACAGGTTTAATTTGGGCAAAACACAACGAAGATGGAACATTCAAATCATCAGTTGATAAATTTTTCAATCAAGAAGCACTAGCTCAATGGTCAGAAAAGCTAAACTCTAAAACTGGCGATTTAATGCTAGTAATGGCTGGAGATATTGACAAAACGAGAAAAGCTCTTGGTGAGCTAAGACTATATATGGCAGAAACCTTAGGATTGAGAGATCCTAAAAAGTTCGCACCTTTATGGGTTGTTGACTTTCCTTTGTTAGAGTGGGATGAGGATTCTGAAAGATATCATGCAATGCACCACCCGTTTACATCACCAAAAATGGAAGATATGCACCTACTAAGTACCGAGCCCGGGAAAGTAAGAGCAAATGCCTATGACCTGGTAATGAATGGTAACGAGATTGGTGGGGGATCAATAAGGATTCACGATAAAAGCACTCAAGAGATGATGTTCTCTCATCTTGGATTTACTGAAGAAGAAGCAAAAAATCAATTTGGATTCCTTATGGATGCTTTCCAGTTTGGAGCACCACCACACGGAGGGATTGCATTTGGGCTAGATAGACTAGTTGCAATTATGGGTGGTCAGGAAATAATTAGAGACTTCATAGCTTTCCCTAAAAACAATTCAGGAAGAGACGTTATGATCGATTCTCCTGCTACAGTTTCAGAAGAGCAGCTTATAGATCTTAAATTGAAACTCGATTTAAAATAAAGCATTATACATAAACAATATTGGCTGTATCAGGAGCGAACTTATATTATACTCTCCCTGATACAGCCTTTATTTATCTAGATTACACAAGTATAACATGAAGAATGCAACAACAGTATTGTTAACAAACCATGAGTAAACCAACTACAAGATTTGGGCGATTTCTAGTTTGGAGACTTAAACATATCAGGAATCAAGAATTCATATATATTCTCAGCATACTAATTGGACTTTCTACTGGTATAGTTGCTGTTCTATTAAAAAACATCACTCACTTTATCCAGTCTGCTATTCACCATGAGTCAATAATAGAGCATACTCAATTTTTTTATTTTATTATTCCCTTAGTTGGATTAATTCTAACTTATCTATCTATAAAATATATAATCCGTACTGATGTTAGCCATGGTATTCCCTCTACTCTATTTGCAATTTCAAAAAAAGATGGAGTGATAAAAAAAGTCCAAACTTGGGGTTCTGTTTTAACATCATCTTTAACAGTTGGTTTTGGTGGATCAGTTGGACTAGAAGGACCAACAGTTGCAACAGGAGCTGCTATAGGATCAAACATAGCTAGAGCTTTTCACCTAAGCTCTAAAACGCGAATGATATTATTGAGCGCCGCGGCTGCAGGTGCAATGTCTGCAATTTTCAAAGTACCTATTGCGTCAATAATTTTCGTAGTAGAAGTTTTTAGCTTAGACTTAACTCTTACATCGCTAATTCCTTTATTACTAGCTTCTGTATCAGCAGTATTAACTTCATATTTTCTTATTGGAGATGCTTACATTCTAGAGTTTACATTTAAAGATAAATTTCTCTTAGCCGATACTCCTTGGGTAATATTACTTGGTGTACTAGGAGGTGTATTATCTATATATTTCACTGAGGTATACCGACGAATTGGAAATTATTTTGATGGAATTAAAAGCCAATGGAGTAGAGTTATTATAGCAGGTATATTTCTTGGAGTATTAATCTTCATTATACCACCACTTTATGGTGAGGGTTTCGAAGTAATAAACAGTTTACTTGCCGGAGAGGTGCCAAATAACCTTTATCAAAGTAGACTAGAAAGTTTCTTACCTGTAGATTGGGCAATTATCACATTGTTATTCGGGTTGATGATATTTAAGATTGTTGCTGCAGCCTTAACTTTTGGAGGAAAAGGTGTAGGAGGAATTTTTGTGCCAGTACTATTTATGGGAAGCATACTAGGGAACATAATGGCTCGAATTATTAATTTATCACCGATAGGGGTTCATGTTTCTGAAACAAACTTCACATTATTAGGCATGTCAGGTATTGTAGCAGGAGTTCTTCACGCTCCATTAACGGCTGTATTCCTTATTGCTGAACTTACAGGCGGCTATAAACTATTCACCCCACTGATTATTGTTTCTGCAATTTCATACGCTATTACTAAAATATTTGTTCCACACTCGGTTTATCACCACGAGCTTGCTAAGAAAGGTCAATTAATTACTCACGACAAGGACAGGGCTGTGTTAACTCTTATGCAATTAGGAAGAGTAATAGAGACAAATTTCACTAGCATTCATCCAGAAATGAGTCTTGGAGAACTTGTACAGAAAGTGATAAGACATTCAAAACGAAATATGTTTCCTGTGCTAAATTCTAAATCAGAATTGGTAGGAGTATTAAATATTGATGATATTAGGTCAATCATGTTCGACCAAAACCTGTACGAAACTACCTTTGTAAGAACATACATGAAAATGCCAGAGGAGATTATTATCTTCGAAGATGATGACATGAATAGAGTTATGAAGAAGTTTAGAGATAGCGGAATGTGGAATATTCCAGTGATAGAGAACAACCAATACAAAGGTTTTGTCTCTAGATCGAAACTTCTAACTGTTTACAGAAGGAAGTTAATTGAATTTGCCAGTTAATTAATTTTGTTGAGTGTTTTTATATTCATAATATTACATAATATTCTTATGTAACATTTTAAACGTTCAAATAGAAAACATTAGCAATAAATGGCGCATCCAACTTCAATATTAGGTAAATTTTTGATATGGCGAGTAAAGCACATCTCAAACAAGAAATTCATCCACATATTGAGTATTATTATAGGGATTACCTCGGGCTTAGGTGCTGTAGTTTTGAAAAATGCAACACACTTAATTCAGGATTTGCTACACCATGAATCAATTGGTGAGTATCACAATTATTTTTACTTTATTTTCCCAACAATAGGGATACTCCTAACTCTGATAATAATTAAATATGTAATAAAAGAGAATGTCGGACACGGTATACCCTCTACCCTATATGCTATTTCGAAGCGTAAAGGAGTTATGAGAAGATATCAGATGTGGGGATCTATCATCACGGCTCCTCTAACTGTTGGTTTCGGAGGATCTGTTGGACTTGAGGGACCTACGGTAGCTACAGGTTCGGCAATTGGGTCGAACATAGCTCGAATGTTCCACATGAATGCCAAGACTCGAATAATGCTACTTGGAGCTGCAGCAGCGGGCGCAATGTCGGCCATTTTCAAAGCACCAATTGCTGCAATTATATTTGCAGTGGAAGTATTTAGCCTCGATTTAACCTTAATATCTCTTATTCCATTATTATTAGCATCGGTTTCGGCAATTGTAACTTCATACTTATTCTTAGGTAATGATTTTATTTTACACTTCAAATTAGTTGATATCTTTGCTATATCGGATTTACCCCCATTTATAATTTTGGGTGTAGCTGCGGCCTTTACTTCTATATATTTCTCAACTGTTTATTTCAAAATTGGCGACTACTTCGAAACAATACAAAGTCCAGCTAAAAAACTACTAATTGGAGGTTTAGCTATTGGTGTTATTATTTTCTTTATACCTCCACTATACGGAGAGGGTTTTAAGGTGATAAACGAACTTCTTGAAGGTGTTATTCCATCGTCTTTAGAGAAATTCACATATTATGAACACCTCTCATCAAGCCCTTGGGCTATTATTGCATTACTTGCCGGACTAGTAGTATTTAAAATTATTGCTACAGCAACAACTTTTGGTGCAGGAGGAATTGGAGGTATTTTTGCGCCCACACTGTTTATGGGGAGTATAATGGGAAATGTAATAGCTAGAACAATCAACTTACTTCCTCTTGGCTTTGAGGTTTCTGTTACAAATTTTACTCTGGTAGGAATGACAGGACTTATGGCAGGTGTGCTACACGCCCCTTTAACTGCTATATTTCTAATTGCTGAGTTAACAGGCGGATACGAGCTATTCATCCCTCTAATGCTTACCGCATTGATCTCTTATACAATTGCAAAGACTTTTATTCCACACTCCGTATACCACAGAGAACTAGCCAAAAAAGGGCAACTAATTACTCACGACAAAGATAAGGCCGTACTAACTCTGATGGACTTAGATAGGGTTCTTGAAACAAATTTCACACCTATAAACTCTGAGATGTCCTTAGGTGATTTAGTACACAAGGTTGTATCGCAATCAAAACGAAATATTTTTCCGGTAATAAATGAGAATGATGAGCTCTTAGGTATTCTTTCTCTTGACGATATCAGACAGATAATGTTTGATTACAAGATTTATGAGACCACTTTTGTGCGAACATTTATGCATAACCCCCCTGAAGTAATTATGGGCGATAAAGATTCAATGTCCATCATTATGAGGAAATTTCAAGATAGTGGTGCTTGGAATCTCCCAGTAGTTCGCAACGGAAAATATGCCGGATTCGTGTCCAAGTCGAAGCTATTGACTGTATATAGAAGAAAACTTATCGAAGTTTCTGGACAATAAGAAAAATGATCCGATAAATTATCTTCATCGGATCTTAAGTATATTATTTTACTGGTATTTTATCTACTCTTGTCTGATGACGTCCACCTTCGAAGTCGGTACTGAAAAAAGCATCTACCATTTCTATGGCTAACTCTAAAGAAACAAATCGTGCTGGCATATCAAGTATATTAGCATCATTATGCAAACGTGCAAGCTCCGCTAATTCAACATTCCAACATAATGAAGCTCTTATTCCTTGGTGTTTATTAGCTGTTATTCCGGCACCATTACCGCTACCACACATAATAACTCCAAAATCAGATTCTTTTGATTCAACTGAATCAGCTACGGGGTGAATGAAATCAGGATAATCAACGCTATCCTCAGTAAAAGGACCAAAATCCTTCACTTCAAAACCTTTAGCTTCGAGATGCTTAACGATCTCTTTTTTATACGCCACTGCTGCATGATCACATCCAATTGCTACTTTCATCTCTGTTATAATTTATTAGTTATAATTTCTTAGGTAAACACCTACTATCTAATTTAAAACAATTACTGCATCAATATTCATACTCAACACATAGTACTAACAAGTCAATAATTCGCTAATTGTCTGCTTAGGATTCTCTGAATTAAACACAAAACTTCCGGCAACGAATGCCTCGGCACCTGCTGCTTCAAGTTTGGGAAGAATTGTTGTGTTAACTCCACCATCAATCTCAATTATAGCATTTGAACCTTTAACTTTCTTCAACGCAGATAATTCTTTAACCTTCGAATATGTATTTTCAATAAATTTCTGACCGCCAAACCCAGGATTAACAGACATAATAAGAACTACATCCAAATCGGCCAATACTTCGCTTAAAACAGATACTGGAGTATGAGGGTTCAATGATACTCCTGCCTTCATTCCATTATCTTTAATCAGCTGTATTGTACGGTGTAAATGCGTACAAGCTTCATAATGCACTACAAGAATATCAGCTCCAGCTTTAGCAAAATCTTCAACAAATCTATCTGGGTTAACTATCATTAAATGCACATCAAAAACTTTCTTAGAATGTTTTCTCATCTGCTTAATTACAGGCATCCCAAAGGTTATATTGGGAACAAATACACCATCCATTATATCGAGGTGCAACCATTGAGCTTCGCTTTGATCTAACATTTCAATCTCACTTTGGAGATTAGTGAAATCTGATGCTAATAGTGATGGTGATATTATTCTTTTACCCATTTTAGAAAGTGTTTTATAATTAAATTTAAGCATAAAAAAGAGGGCATAAAAGCCCTCTCTAAATATTACCCAAGGTAAGTTTTCAATATTTTACTTCTTGAAGTGTGCTTTAAACGACGTATTGCCTTTTCTTTAATCTGTCGCACGCGCTCACGTGTTAGATCGAAAGTTTCTCCAATTTCCTCAAGGGTCATTGGGTGCTCATCACCAAGTCCAAAATACAATTTCACAACATCAGCTTCTCTAGGAGTTAGTGTTGCTAAAGCTCTACTTATTTCAGTTCTAAGAGAATCTGTCAACAAATCTCTATCAGGAATTGGAGACTCTCCAGAACGTATTACATCATAAAGATTTGAATCTTCACCTTCAACAAGGGGAGCATCCATAGATACGTGACGTCCAGAATTCTTCATCGATTCCTTAACATCATCCTCACTCATCTCAAGGTTTGCAGCAATCTCTTCAGCAGAAGGAGCTCTTTCGTGCTCTTGCTCTAAAGAAGCAAACATCTTGTTGATCTTATTTATTGATCCAATCTTGTTCAAAGGCAAACGAACAATACGTGATTGTTCAGCTAAAGCCTGAAGAATAGACTGACGAATCCACCAAACTGCATAAGAAATAAACTTAAATCCACGAGTTTCGTCGAAACGTTGTGCAGCCTTAATCAAACCAAGATTCCCTTCATTAATTAAATCTGGAAGTGTTAAACCTTGATTTTGATATTGCTTAGCTACAGAAACCACAAATCTTAAATTAGCCTTAGTTAACTTCTCTAATGCTCTTTGATCCCCAGCACGGATTTTCTGCGCCAACTCTACCTCATCCTCAGCAGTAATCAAATCTACTTTACCGATTTCCTGAAGGTACTTATCTAATGACGCGGTTTCCCTATTGGTAACCTGTTTCGTGATTTTCAGCTGTCTCATATCGTCTTTTTAAATTACAGGCTAGAAAAAAACATTCTAACCTTCTAATATTTAGTGCCATAACCTATATTTAACAATAGGTCACTCTTCTTATACGTATTTTCACACTGTTATGTTACAAATAATATAATATATTTTAAATATTATATTATTGCCAAAACATATTCTACAAAAAAAAGCCTAGCTCAAAAATCAATTCTAAATAAATTAGAACTAACATTTGAGATAGACTATTTAAAATACTTTCTAAATCTCACTATCCATTTAAAGCTTCTGCTCCACCCACAATTTCAAGAATCTCGTTGGTAATAGACGCTTGTCTAGCCTTGTTATAAACGAGCTTCAAATCATTAATTAAATCTGTGGCATTATCAGTAGCTTTGTGCATACTAGTCATTCTAGCACCATGCTCAGCTGCGTTTGAATCTAAAACAGCTCCGTGCAATTGAACTTTCAACGATGCAGGCAAGAGGTCTGTAATAATTTTTGCTTTACCCGGCTCGAATAAATAGTCTGTTGTTACATCAGACTCCGACTCTGGAGTAAGTATAGGTAAAAACTGCTCATGCGTTAAAATTTGAGTCGCAGCATTTTTAAATTTATTATAAACAATATCAATTCTATCGTATGTTTCCTTCTCAAAACTAGCCATGGCCCATTCTGCGATTTTTGCAGTACTCTCGAACGAAATATCATCAAATAATTCACTGTGATCCGCAACAACATTATACGATTTAACAGCGATCTCATTTATTTTCTTACCAATTGTTAAAACATCAATAGAAGCATCTTGGTAATCCTCATTAATTACCTCTATAATTTTCTTTCCAACATTTACATTAAAAGCCCCGCATAGTCCTCTATTTGAAGAAACGGCTATTATCAATACTTTCTTAACTTGGCGTTCAGCAGTATATACAGATTGAGCATCACCTTCGAGAGACGATGACACATTTTGTATAATCTCCTGCAACTTATCAGCATAAGGACGTAAACTGAATGCTACTTCCTGAGCTCTCTTCAGTTTAGCGGCAGAAACCATCTTCATGGCACTCGTAATCTGTCTCGTTGATGATACAGACGTGATACGGTTTCTAATTTCTTTTAAATTTGCCATTTTATTATGATTTAGTTAAGAGGAATATTGTAGTAATACTCCTCTCTACTCTAAATTATGCTCTAAATTATACTTTATATTTTGCAGATAATTCTTTTACTGCATTCTTAAGAACCTCTTCTACTTCTTTTGTTAATTTTCCTTGCTGCAATAATGATAACTCATCACTGTGTTTATTATTCAAGTACCCAAGATATTCTACTTCAAATTCCTTCATTTTTTCAACAGGAACATCCATCAACAAGCCTCTTGACCCAGCATAGATTATAGCAACTTGATCCTCTACCTTAACCGGTGAAGCCTGAGCTTGCTTAAGAATTTCAACATTCCTTCTACCTTTCTCAATCACGTTTAGTGTAGCTGCATCAAGATCGGAACCAAACTTTGCAAATGCTTCTAACTCGCGATATTGAGCTTGATCAGTACGCAGAGTACCTGCAACTTTTTTCATAGCTTTTATCTGTGCATTTCCACCCACACGCGATACAGATATACCAACGTTAATAGCAGGACGAATACCAGACAAGAATAAATCAGACTCTAAAAAAATCTGTCCGTCTGTAATAGAAATAACATTTGTTGGAATATATGCAGAAACATCTCCAGCCTGAGTCTCGATAATTGGAAGGGCAGTTAATGAACCACCACCTTTTACCTTACCTTTTAAAGAATCAGGTAAATCGTTCATTTGTGCTGCAATATCATCATTGTCGTTAATCTTTGCGGCACGCTCTAACAATCTAGAGTGAAGATAGAAAACATCTCCAGGATAAGCCTCACGACCTGGCGGACGACGAAGTAATAATGATACTTCACGATATGCTACTGCTTGTTTTGATAAATCATCAAAAACAATCAATGCAGGACGACCAGTATCACGGAAATACTCTCCAATTGCCGCTCCAGCAAATGGCGCATAGTACTGCATAGCAGCAGGATCTGACGCATTTGATGCAACAATTACAGTATAAGCTAGTGCTCCTTTTTCTTCTAATTCGCGAACAATATTTGCAACAGTCGAACCCTTTTGTCCAATAGCTACATATATACAATACACAGGTTCACCCTTGTCATAGAACTCTTTTTGGTTCATGATAGTATCAAGGGCAACAGTTGACTTACCAGTTTGACGATCGCCAATGATAAGCTCACGCTGTCCACGTCCAATAGGAATCATAGCATCAATAGCTTTAACACCTGTTTGTAGTGGTTCATTTACTGGTTGTCTATAGATAACTCCAGGAGCTCGACGCTCAAGAGGCATCTCAAACAACTCACCACCGATAGGTCCTTTACCATCAATAGGATCACCTAGAGTATTAACAACACGTCCAAGCATTTCCTCACCAACCATAAGAGATGATATACGTTTTGTTCTCTTAACGATGTCTCCTTCTTTTAGTTCAGAAGAAGAACCGAACAATACGATACCAACATTATCCTCTTCGAGGTTTAGCACCATTCCTTCCATGCCGCTTTCGAACTCAACAAGTTCTCCATATTCAGCATTCAAAAGACCGTAAGCGCGGGCAATCCCATCACCTACCTCTAAGATAGTACCTGTTTCATTTAATTCGCCTTCAACTTTATGCTTTGAAAGCATTTCTTTTAATATCGCTGATACCTCAGCAGGTTTAACTTCTGCCATAACCGTTTTTATTGAGCCCTATTAGCTTCGTTATAGTTTTGGGATATACAAATTCTCTTTAAACGCTCTGCGCATTTTTTGCACATCGTTTTTTATACTCGCATCGTATAGGTAATCTCCAACTTTAAGAATATACCCTCCGATAATTTTTTCATCAATCTCCGTTTCAATATCAATCACTTTACCCGTTAAATTGGCAACTTGCTTTCGAATACGAGATAGTAATTTATCATCTAACTCTACAGCCGAAATTACTTTTGCAATTTCAACACCTCTAAGTTCATCGTAAAGATGAATAAAGCGTTTAACAATTTTCTCATAAACATTCTCACGCCTATTATCTGCAATAAGCATAAGAAAATTCATTGAAAGCACTTCGATCTTAGACCCAAATAACTTCTTACCGAGCTCTTTCTTATCCTCAGCCGTAATAACAGGACTAGAGATATACTCAGCAAACTCCGAATTATTAGAAAGCGTTTCACTAACGAGTAACATATCGTTGTGAACTTCTTCTAGAAGAGATTTCTCCTGCGCAACCTCCAAAAGAGATTTTGCGTATCTATATGCTACTTTACTTCCATTCATACCAAGAAATATTAATTATTCCCCATATTATCTTCAGCTTCCTGAACAAGCTTTTCGACTAACTCCATCTGTGCATCTTTGTTCTCTAGCTCATTGCGAAGAATCTTCTCTGCAATTCCGATAGATAAATCTGCAATCTGATTTTTCAACTCCGTCATAGCCGACATTGTCTCATGCTCGATAGATTTCTTAGCAATTACAATTAGCTTATCAGCCTCTATCGCTGCTTCAGATTTAGCTTCGTTAATCATCTTATCTTTCATATCACGAGCTTCTTTCATGATAATATCTCTCTCTGCTCTAGCCTCTTTAAGAATTTTCTCATTGTCTGCTTGCAACTGAGCCATTTCTACTTTTGCTTTCTCTGCAGAATCAAGAGCATCATTAATAGATTTCTCTCTATCCTTAACTGCAGCAAGAATAGGTTTCCAGGCATACTTCTTTAGAAGAAGCATTAAAAGAATAAAAGGTATAACGGTCCAAACAACCAAGCCTAACGCTGGTGTAATTAAATCCATAATGTTCTTATTATATGTGGTTTCAATTTCCTATTTATAAAAATTCAAACAACCTGCAGGCAATCCCTTAACAGGTTGTTTTACTTTTAAGTATCAAAGACGTTTGATACAAACTCAACACTACGCGATTAAAGATACAACTACAGCAAACAAGGCAACACCCTCGATTAACGCAGCTGAAATAATCATAGCAGTTTGAATTTTTGAAGTAGCTTCTGGTTGACGAGCAATAGCATCCATTGCAGATCCACCTATTCTTCCAATACCAATACCAGCACCGATAGCAGCTAGTCCAGCTCCAATTGCAGCAAAATTCATAATCTATATATATTTGAGTTAAACAAAAAATTCTAATTAATGAGCTTCCTCAGTAGCCATACCGAAGAACAATGCAGAGAGCAAAGTAAACACGTAAGCTTGTAAGAACGCAACTAATATTTCTAATACATCCATAAACAATACAAATGCGACAGAAACTGGAGCGATTGCAATGGTTTTAAATATAAATATAAGAGATACTAAACTCAACACGATAATGTGTCCAGCAGAGATATTCGCAAACAAACGAATCATCAATGCAAAAGGCTTAGACAATACTCCCATAATTTCAACAGGAATCATTATTGGCAACAACCACCATGGAACTCCAGGGGTTGCGAAAATATGAATCCAGTAATTTTTATTACCATTAACAAGTGTAATTACCAACACCATAGCCGCTAATACAAAGGTAACAGTAATATTACCTGTCATATTTGCTCCGAATGGAAAAAATGGGATCAAGCCCATAAGGTTATTTAAAAGAATAAAGAAGAAAACCGTTAGTAAGAAAGGCATAAACTTTTCGTATTTCTTCTCACCAATATTAGGTATCGCAATATCATCTCTTACGAAGAGTACAAGTGGCTCCATAAAAGCTCCAAGCCCAGTTGGTGCTTTCTTATTTCCTGAATACGATCTAGCAAGACTTACAAATACAAATAGTATAATACCAAACGACAATAAAATTGCAAATGCATTTTTAGTTATCGAAAAATCCAGTGGAGTGGCATTCATTATTACTTCTGTGCCATTGATTTCCTCAAAGGTAAGTTTCCCCTCTTCGTTTGCTATATATATATTGTCATGAGCCTTTAGAAAAGCAACTCCATCTTTCTGAACTAAAATCCTTCCGTGATCGTCGTGATGAAACTCACTCGACATAAATGTAAATACACCTTTATCTTTTACGTATAGAATAACTGGCAAAGGAATTGACACTGGATGCACCAAACCAATTTCATCCGTATAATCCCATAAATGGTACTCGTGAGAATCAGCTATATGGTGTAGAATAACTTCTGTTGGATTAAACTTTTCTTCTTCATCTCCGTCGACGAGCAGCATATCTTCTGGCACCTCAACACCTTCATGAATAAGCATTGCAACTAAATCTCTTTGAAACTTCTCGATATCTTCGTAAGAGTGAAGTTCTATTTTCTCGAATAAAAGAGAATCTGCAGGATCAAGCCAACCGTGCTCAATCTCATAACTAATCATCTTGTCTTTAATATCGTTAGCTCTAGCATCCAAATCCTTTGAATATACAGCTTCCTGAATTTCCTTGTGAAGCTCCTCAAATTCACTTTTTAACTCGTGCGCTTCTTTATAGTCTCCGAAATTTTCTCGGATTTTGGCTATTCTATCTTTTATTTTTTGATCGGCTTTACTAAAATCTAATCTTAGTGAATCAACTTTATCGCGAAGAATCTTAACTTCGCCTCTTTGGTATATAGTATCTTGTTTTACCTCTTGAGCATATGAACTAGAATTAATCATAGTCAATAAAACTAATACAAAAAAGGTTTTTTTAAACATGGCTTTAGTAATCATCGTTCTGAATTCTCTCTAAGAATTAGGCTATTTTCGTTGATTACAAATTTAGCCAAATAATTAAATAAAAAAAGTTTTTTTCACCTCTTTACTAGCTAATAACAAAGCTGCTATATAAGCTGTAAAATCTATCACAATTCTTTACCACTCAACACCTTAATACTCACCAATACTTCAGGAATTAAAGACACTAAATAGATTATTGCAATATTAATACCATCACCAAAAATATTTGGCACATTAGAAACACGTAATTTGACAATTAAAAATATGACAAGAAACATCTTTATCATACCTAATACCATAAATGCGAAACCCGTTTTATCTTTCCAAATTTTATTGACAAAATTAATCCCAATAAGATTTACGGTAGTAATTAAGAATATTACAGTATAAAGAATAGTAATAGTATAGTTAAATTCAACTCCACTAAAATATCTAGTAATAATAAAACTATGTATTAGTAATGACAATGCTGCGACTGGGAGTAAGTAAATAAGTAAATTCTTATAGAATATTGACATCTTGTTGTACTGTTTAATGTGAAAATAAATAATAGCAATAATTAATAGCGATAATTATACCAATTAGATATTGAAATGACCTTTTTAGATTGAAGTATTTTTTAATTCTACAATTAAGCAATTCATGAGTTTCTATCAAAAAAATATTTCGCGAATAATTTATAAAAATCGAGTATAGCCATAGCTACACAAATATTTCTATATATAACAATAGCTAGCGACACCCATTGATAAAAGTTCATAAGCTTTTTGTACGATACTCCAAAATACAAACAGCTTTCTAAGAGATACTAGCTATTAAAAAAGACAGCCACAAAGCTGTCTTTTCTAAATATTAATTTATTTATCTAAATTTTGCACTTCTTTATATGCAATATAAAGAGATATAAAGACACCTATCAGAGATAGGACTACGGTAAAAAGAAAATCAAATTCGTATTTCTCGTCTAACCATACCCCGGCATAAGCGCTTAGACCAATTATTCCAGCCATTTGAAACACCAATCCTCCTAGGCTTGCATAAGTATTAAGATACTTTTTGTTTGTTTTCTTTTTGTCCTCCATTTAGATTTTTCACATTTCCTTTCATACTACAAGTAGCATCAAATGTTGCTCCAGGTTCAATAGCAATTTTAGCAACAAGCACATCACCAATAATTACTGCAGTAGATTTCAACGTCATTAATTCTTTGACCTTAATATTTCCCGAAATTTTCCCTTCGACTTCTGCATTAGCACAAACCAAATTACCATCGATAAATCCTTCAGTCCCTACAAGCACACGACCTGTAGTTTCAATAGTACCTTCTACTTTTCCATCAATTCTAAAGTCTCCATCAGATTTTATCTCTCCAATAATAGTAGTTCCAGCTGCTATAACATTTCTTTGACTACCATTCTGAGCAACTTCTTGCTCCTTCTTTTCATCTTTCCCTTTTGAAAACATAACAATATTTATTATTTATACTTCTTTAAGTATAATTCTGTATTTTTCTTGCGCTGCAAAATATTAAAATTATCTCGAGAAATAATAAAAGTATCCGTGTTTTTTACACCCAAATCTCTCCTAATTAAGCTTTTCGGTAAATACTCCTTTTTAAAGTCTTCCGCAGCTTCCCAACTTTTAAAATTATATATTACAAATGCATTTTCTGTAAAGGAATATGAGCTTAATTCCGTTTTCAATAATTTCTTCCAAATTATCTTCGCCAAAGACTTTTCTAACTTCGAAAAATCAACATCTTCCCCTGCCAATATAACAATCCTTGCACTCTCTCTATCTTCCATATCGAAAAAACTGTTCTGCTCTTTCTTCAGCTTCACCAAGAGCTGTTTAGAATTTTCTGATACGTCATCATTAGGGAAATTATACATAACATACTCTAATGCTTCTTTATACTCTACATAAGTACCAAGTTTCCCAATAGAAATGGCCTTAATAAGCTCTACCTTTGGAGTAATTTCATTTCCTGGATAATCACTAATAAACTTATCGCTCAATCTAATTACCTTTCTGAAATCTCTTTCAGACAAGCTAGCAATAATAGACTCATACAAAAGATCAACTTTCTTCTTTTCTGAAGTCGAGTTTACTTCTCCAGGATTTAATATCATCTCAGCATACCTACTTTTAGGGTAATCACTCAGAATAATCTCTTTATATTCTTTTTCTTTTCTAACGTACTCAAGGCTCCTATAGTTTTTATACAAATAATAATAAACTGGCAACTTCAGTTCTTTTTTCGGTTTAAACGCCAGCAAGTCTTCAAGTGTTTTCGCTGATAGGTCATATTTGTAAAATTGCTCATTGTATATCAAACCAAGTGCGTAATAAGCAAAGTCTCTTTCAACCTTCATCTGCTTAAGCGTATCTTTATCTGAAGGTATCTGTGCTGTATAATACTCTACTGTATACAAAGGGTTAACCAAAACTTTTGCTGCTTTTTCAGCATTGTCACCTTCAATTGATCCGTCTTCATTCTCATTTTCTTCGTCAATTTTAGCAGCAAGGGTATTTACGGGCTTAGAAAGTATTCTCCATTGATCTTGGAGTGGTCTATCTCCCCATCGTTTTTCAAACTCCGATCTTCCATGCTCGAGAGTTACGGGATTATACAAGTAGAAAGAGCTTCTAGCGCCACCAGTATAATTAGCATCATTACTAGAACTATTTTCTTCGGCAAGTCTTGCAGCTTCAACAGCTTCAGCAGCCTTTATTTCATCATATTCTTTCAACCAGACTATATGTTTCTCAAAAAAATCAACACGTTCTCCATCAGTCATATTAGCAATCTTCAAGATACTATCGTTAGTCTCCGAAATAGAAATAAATTTAATAACATTATCTAATTGTCTGCGCTTCCGAGAAACATTCCTATAATTATCGTACGACTTAGACATTATTGTTAATGTACTATCGTAATACGCGGCAGCATATTTATATTTAGATTGGTCGAAATTCACATTACCCAATAACTCATAGGCCAATCCTTTTTCATATTTACCAGCTTTAGCTGCAGATATTGCCATTTTTAAATTTTCCTCAGCCTTTTCGTAATACTGTTCCTTATAATATATTTTTCCTATTTGGTAATAAATTTTATCAAGATCATCTTGGTTTCTTTTCTCATCAAGCATCTCGGTTAGTTCATCAATATACTTCTTCAGTACATCTCTATCGATATCAAAATTCTCGGCCCTATCTAGCTTTGCATGTAACACGTACTTATATGGAGTACCAATTTCAACAACTTTAGCAAAGGTTTGGCTTGATTGACTAGTCCTATCATCAAGCCTATAAATTTGGGCTAGTATATACGCATACCTAGTCTTCACTCTAGCATCTCCCTCGAGATCTATAGCTTTCTTCATTTGCTTTATTGAGCTAGAATACTTTTTTTGCTGAAGTAATGCATCTGAATAATGAGCATATATTTCGGGTTTGAAACTTTTTGGCACCCTCGAAT
This sequence comes from Flavobacteriales bacterium, assembly GCA_023145275.1. Taxonomy (GTDB): domain Bacteria; phylum Bacteroidota; class Bacteroidia; order Flavobacteriales; family JADGDT01; genus JADGDT01. The sequence continues at coordinate 44,337 of JAGLEB010000091.1, forward strand.
TTACAAGCATACTCTCGAGCTCAGTTACTGCAAGAGCATAATTTCCAATTTGGATTTGAGTCTTTGCCGACCACAACAAAGCTTCATAGTAAGCATCTCCTCCAACGAATTTTAATTTCACAAAATTGAATGCCTCTAATGCTGGAATAAATTTAGATTGATAATATCTCGTCTTCCCTAAAAGAAGATAGGCTTCATCCATATACTTATTCATCTCATTACCTCCAAAATTCATGGAGTGTTTTTGGATAGCCTTAGTAGCTTTTTCATTAGCTTTTTTCAGATGACTTCGACCTTTCATCGCTCTCATTCCAGTTTCGAATGGAGCAATTGGGAGTACCTTTCTGAAGTCATCTTGATAATCGTCAACAATTATTTCTTCAGCCTTCTCTAAACTATTATCCCCATTATATAATACATTGTAAGCTGTGGTTGTTTTATGAAACTGCCTATTGACAAATTTATTCTTTTTTGTAGAACATGCTGATCCTAGAGTTACAAGAACAATAAGTAGCAGCACTTTATTTATAAAAGTGTTGAGTTTTTTTGTAGAATCTATCTTTTTTCTAGAATTCATCAATAAGTATATTTTTAGAACTGTCTTAATTTCTACAGCCTAAGTTTCCTAAAACTTTCAAAACAGTAATTATAGTAATCTCTGAGTTTTTAATAAATATGGATTTTTCAAATGTACTCAATAAAGTATTATTCTATCCAAATATGTATTAAATTGCATTCGAAAATAAGGAACACAATAATTTGCTAAAATTAGAATAAATACATTAACAATTATAATAAAACAATATCATATTTTTCAATATTAATTTAAACAACTTTGGTTTAAATAATTCAATAAGCTTATAAATGGCCAAAAAAACTGAAAAAAATAAATTCAAAAAGAAATTAGTGCACAATTACCGCTTGGTAATAAGTTCTGAAGACACTTGGGAGGAGAAATTTTCATTGCGATTGAATAGGTTAAATGTTTTTGTAGTACTAAGCATTTCTTCCATTTTACTAATCGCTATTACCACTCTTATTATTTCTTTCACGCCCATAAGAGAATATATTCCGGGATACGAATCTCCTGAATTAAGGAAAAACGCTCAAAATTTAATTTTCAAAACAGACTCTTTAGAGAATATCGTAAAAAGAAACCAAGCGTATATCGATAATCTAGCATTGATATTAAGTGGAGAAATAGATTCTATAGAGCTAGGTGCACCAGTAGAAAGAGTTGATACCATTGACAATCATAAGAATGATTACCACTATGCAAATTTTGCAAATTCTAAAGAAGACTCAATTTTTAGAGCAGAAATTGAGATGGAAGACAGATACAATCTGTTTGGAAAGAAAAAGAAAAGCAACTTCATTTTAGTTGCTCCAATTTCGGGAATTCTTTCTCAAAAATACGATCCTAAAAACAAACACTTTGCAGTTGATGTAGCAGTAAGCAAAGGAACTCCTGTAAAAGCAGTAGCAGACGGAACAGTGATTTTTTCGGAATGGACATCAACCACAGGAAACGTATTAATTATAGAGCATAAAAATGATCTTATATCTGTTTACAAACACTGCTCTAGCTCAACTAAAGCTCAAGGAGATTTTATCGAAAGTGGCGAAGTTATCGCTGTTTCAGGATCTTCAGGAGAATTAAGCACTGGACCGCACTTACATTTTGAACTATGGTACAATGGTTTCCCCGTTAACCCATCTGACTACATTAATTTCGAATTATGAGTATAAAAGGAATATTATCAAAAATTTACGCAAGTTACATTGCACATAAAACCTATAAATGGGCTTCGGAACCTGAAGAGACTCAACTTAAAGTATTCAAACACCTTATTGAAAAGGCTAAAAATACTGAGTTTGGAAAAGATCATAATTTCGATAATATAAAGTCGTATGATGATTTCAGGGGTAATGTTCCCGTGGTGGCTTACGAAGGATTAAAGGAATACATCGATAAGGTTATTGACGGTCAAGAAGACATATTATGGCCTGGGAAACCATTATATTTTGCAAAAACTTCGGGCACTACCTCTGGATCTAAATTCATCCCTTTAAGTGTAGACTCTTTACCAAATCATATTGAAGCAGCTAAAAACGCTCTTTTATTATATATAAACGAGACGGGAAATAACACCTTCGTTGATGGCAAAATGATCTTCTTACAAGGTAGCCCCGAATTAACAAAACAGAATGGCATAAACATTGGCCGACTTTCTGGCATAACTGCCCACTTTGTACCAAGCTACCTACAACGCAATAGATTGCCTTCGTGGGAAACAAATCTTATTGACGATTGGGAGAAAAAGGTAGATGCTATAGTCGAAGAAACATTCGATCAAGACATGAGACTTATCTCGGGAATTCCGCCGTGGATGGTAATGTACTTTGAGAGGCTTCACGAAAAGACTGGAAAGAAAATAGGAGATTTATTTCCTGAATTCTCTTTATTCATAAATGGTGGTGTTGCTTACGAACCTTATCGAAAGAAATTTAACGAATTAATTGGTCGCGAAGTTGACGTACTCGAACTCTACCCAGCCTCCGAAGGATTTATTGCATTTCAAGACTCCCAAAAAGATGATGGAATGTTGTTATTACTAGACAACGGAATGTTTTATGAATTTATTCCTGCAAATGAATTTTACAACGAAAACCCATCACGATTAAGTATTGGAGAAGTTGAGCTAGGTGTAAATTACGTATTGATTCTTAATACAAATGCAGGTTTATGGGGATACAATATTGGAGATACAATTGTTTTCACTTCAAAGACTCCATATAGAATTAAAGTATCGGGGAGAATAAAACATTTTATATCGGCATTTGGCGAACATGTAATAGGAAAAGAGGTTGAAGATTCGCTAAAAGAAGCTATAGCAAATCAAAATATAAGACTTAACGAATTCACTGTTGCTCCACAAGTAAACCCCACATCTGGTCTGCCATACCACGAATGGTTTGTTGAATTTGAAAATGCTCCCGAAAATATTGAGGAATTTGCTAGCAATATCGACAATGCCCTCAGAAATAAAAACACCTACTACAACGATCTCATATCTGGAAAAGTATTGAGACCATTGATTGTTAGAAAAATAGAAAAAAACGGATTTAACAACTATATGAAATCTATTGGTAAACTTGGGGGACAGAATAAAACTCCACGATTATCTAACAATAGGGAAATTGCAGATATGCTAAGGCAGTATATTACATAAAACATCAAAAGTAAATACAAATAATGAAGGTACTCGTAGTAGAGGATGAAGAACTATTGAGAAAATCCATACAAGATTTCCTGCAACACGAAGGATATATCCACGAGGCTGCTGCTTCTTTTTCGTGTGCTCACGAAAAAATAGAGCTATACAACTACGATATTGTTTTATTAGACCTAGGCCTTCCTGATGGTGATGGAGTAAACTTGATAGAAGTAATTAAAACACGATCCGAAAATACTGGCGTAATCATAATATCTGCTAGAAATGCAATTGACGACAGAGTAAAAGGTCTTGAGAAAGGTGCAGATGACTATCTTACAAAACCTTTTCATTTAAGCGAGCTCAATGCGAGGTTGAAAAGTCTTTTTAGAAGATTAAACTTCAAAGGAAACAGTACATACACTTTCAACGAATTAACCATCAACCCTGATGATATGAAAGCTTGTGTTAATAATAAAGACTTGTCGCTAACAAAAAAGGAGTTTGATCTATTAGTATATTTTCTAGCAAACAAAAATCGTGTAATCACAAAAATCACTCTTGGCGAACACCTTTGGGGCGATTATATTGACACTGTGGACTCTCTAGACTTCATATACACTCATATAAAAAACCTACGAAAAAAGCTGGTAAATGCAGGTAGTGTTGATTATATAAAAAATGTTTATGGAGTTGGATATAAGTTTAACGATGAATAAAAACATATTGGAAGGTACTACCATAAATTATGCCTTCAGCCTTAATATATTTTCTTTGAATTAGCATGTTGATGATTAGATGGAGAAGTTAGCAAAAGGCTATAAAATATCACAATTGGTGAAAAACGGTATATAGTTAACTACTGACCTCAAAAAAAAATTATTTAAGTGAAACTAATTAGTAAAATAAACTACAATTTTATATCCATCGCAATCTCGATTTTTTTTGTGGGGGGGATTGTATTCTACATTATGCTTCGCTCATTAATGCTAGACCAAACTGACAATCAACTAATAGAAAGTAAAAACCTGATTGAGATAAAGTTCGAGCAATTTCTACAACAACCAAACAGGTACATATGGAAAGATGGACTAATAAGTATTTCTCTAAAAGATAAAACAGAGGACAATTCAACTATTATTTCAGATACTTTAATTAATATTTCAGAAAACAATATTGCTTCAGCATATCGAAAAATAGAATTCCAACACAAGCACAACAATCAATTATACCGAATAAAAATATTAAAAGAACTAAGCTTTACTGACAACTTAACCCTGAACATAATATTACTTGTTGGAGGTTTAGCCATTTTTTTTACGATGAGTTTCTTTATTGTTTTTAGGATTGTAGCTAACACAAGTTTATTAGATTTCTACGAAACCATTAAGGCATTAAAGGAATTTAAGATTGCCGAACCCGAAAACATTAAAATAAACCACAGCGATGTTGACGAATTTGAGTATCTCAATGAAGTTATTACTTTAATTACCAGCAAAATTCAGCAAGACTATAAAAGTTTAAAAGAATTTACAGAGAACGCATCACACGAAATTCAGACTCCTCTCGCTATTATCCAGAATAAAGTAGAACAACTGATACAAGGTGAAGAAATTAGCGAAGAACAAATGAAGTCATTCTCCGAAATACTAGATGCAACTTCTCGCCTTTCGAAACTAAACAGAGGTCTAAACCAGTTGGTGAAAATTGAAGGAGGGCAATATATCCACACTGAAAAAATAGATATACAAAACATTATTTGTAAAAACATTGATCACTTAGGTGATATGCTTTTAGCTAAGGACATTACAGTTATAAAGAATTTTCACAGTCACAACAAGGTCAGTATTAATCCAAACTTAGCAGAACTACTGATCTTCAATTTGCTAAAAAATGCCTTAATGCACAATGTAAAAGGAGGAAAAATAATTATTTCCATAACAGATAACGAAATAACAATTACAAACTCGGGGAAAGATGAAGCCTTAAACATTAACCTCCTATCTGAGAGATTCTCGAAAGGTGACGAATCAAAATCTCTCGGTTTAGGCCTGTCAATTGTCCAAAAGATTTGCCGCTATTCAAATATCGACCTATCATACCATTACCTTCACCATATGCACACTATTAAATTAGTTTTTAAATAAATCCTTATGATTTTCACAACACACTCCCTATTAAGTGCACTATATCTAATTATAGCACTTACGAGTATTTTACGATTTTCGTTCGCATGGAGAAACAAGCTTTCATTCACAAAGTACGACTCCTACTTAGCCATAACTCTACTTGTTACGCTTTATTTGCAAATGGCCATGGGTGTTTACCTATTTTACACTAAACTGAGTGCAACTATAGTTATACAAAATAATTCAATAGAAAATAGATTCTGGCCTGTAGAGCATTTCTTCGTTATGTTTTTTTCAATACTTACTGCTCAACTAGGATATATATATTCTAAAAACATAAAGCAATCAAGCAGCAAATTCAAAACTCTTACTATTTACTATTCTATTTCAATTGTTCTTGTAATTTTCTCTCTTGCCATGATTTTCATTTAAGATATATAGGACTATGGATTATTATTATCAACAAAAAAAGCCACAAATGTAAAACACTTGTGGCTTTTAAATACTAATCTAACCGTCGTTTATTTCATTGTAAAAATAGCTCTACCAGGTCCAAATGATCCTGCAGCTACAGTATATTCAAGGTCAAGAGTTATTTTACCATCACATGATGAGAATATACCACTTCCACCAATTGAAAGCATTCCATATTCTAATCCCCAATCAGCAGTATTAATAACCTCTTGCTTAGGCACTAATACAGTAAAATTAGACTTATCGCTATAATCTAGTATCATTAGTAAGTCTCCTGTTGCTGTTCCTTGAGAATCATATAGGTTTTTAGCTATAATTTCGTTCTCATTTGCTCCTGCTACAAGCTCAACGTCCCAATTTGCCAACTCGTCAAAATACCATGTATCAGAGTAATCAGATGTTCCAACAAAATCATCCTGAAAATAAGGACAAAACTTTTGAATTGTCAACCAAAATTCCTTCTGCATCGACCCATCTCCATCAACCATTAAGGTAAGAGTTTCCGCCCCATCTAGCTTTGCGTAATTACCTTTAATTTCTACATTAGTAATAACTTCTCCTGCTTTTAACACAGGATCCTTTACCACAAAATCAAAATGAGTACCTTCTATAGCCGAACTACTTTCTCCAACAACTGAAACACCCATTGTAACATCACTCGAACTTGAAGCTGTAACTCCAACTGGAAGCATATATGGATCACTACTACCCTCTTCTACAAAATAGGTAGCACTAGTACTAGGAAAATGCTTTATTGCAGGTCCATCGTACTTTTTTGAATCTTTTGTACACGAGCTTGCAAATAATAAACTAAGCAACGCGAATACTGAAAATATTTTTTTCATAACATTATCTTATTTATTATTAATAACCCTTGTTTTGAACCATATTAGTGTTTGCATCTCTCTCTGATTGTGGAATAGGGAATGCAAAAGTATAGCTACCATAAGGCTGTGTGACGTACGCACTTCCATCAACAGCATTTATATCTCTACCATTTCTAGCAAGATCATAAAATCTAAACCCTTCAAATGCCAATTCCTTTCTTCTCTCTAACAATATATTATCTAAAGAAAGAGCTAAATAATCAGATCCACCACGAGCTGTAGAAATTAAATCAATTATATCCTTAGCATCAGTATCTTCCGAGTTAAGATTTAATTTAGCTTCAGCTATATTCAACAACACCTCAGAATATCTAATAATTGGAATTGGATTATTCCCTTGTAAGTCAGCAAATTTACCATAATTAAATCCTCCAACGATAAATGCTCCTCTTACATCATCAGCATCATAAATTTCAACTAAGTCTGAAGTAACTTGAAGATCACCATAACCTTCATCTTGAAAAATATATCCAAGAGATGTTGTATTCAACTGCTCATTTCCATTAAATCCAAGTTGAAACATAACTTCTTTAGAGTCTGTTTTCGCTTGTACCCAAAAATTGAAATAATCTTCGGTTGATAAAAGTGCGTATGCACCACTTTCTATTGCTGCTTCAGAAGCACTAATAGCTTCAGAGTAATTCTTATTGTAAAGGTAAGCTCTACCCAAAAGTCCATTAACAGCATCAAGATTTAAGAAAGACTTGTTTGATGGATTATATTCAGCATCCATTAAACTAATTGCCATTTTATAATCAGCAATAATCTTAGCATAGTTCTCAGCAATTGTTTCACGAGCAGGCTTATGATCTGGTCCAACGCTTTTATCGATATAAGCAATTCCTAAAGAACCACCGTCAACATACTGTTGCCCAAATTTCAGAAGCAAGTTAAAGTGTGCAAAAGCTCTTAAAGCATAGGCTTGCCCTCTATAAAAATCAACTTGACCGTCAGACTCAAGATTAGAATCTATCGCAAGGTTACAAGTAGCAATAACTCTATAAGTATTATACCAGTAATCTGAAGCATATCTACTATTTTCCAACATATCGAACTGTCCAACTCTGATAAATCTACCTGTGGCACCAGTGCTCACAATATTATCAGATTGTACATCTCCATACACAATACCATCACGGCCTAATACCGCAGAAGCTCTAAATCTGTTATAGGTAGCATTAATAACGCTTCCTAAGTCATCAACATTTTTTATGGCACCTTCTTTATCGGCACTTTGTTGAAGATCCGGATCAAGGAAAGATTTAGAACAATTTGTAGATATAACACCTAGTGCTACTACAAATAATAAATTAAATATCTTTTTCATCTTTTTCATTTTAGAATCCTAATTTCACTCCGAAAGTTAATGTTTTTAACGGTGGCACACGTAAGTCTACATAACCCGATGTATCAACTTCTGGATCCCATTTCAAATCTTCGTCGAAGGCCCAAGTCATAAGATTTACACCTCTAACATAAAGATTAACATTACTTAATCCAGCTTTCTTAGACCATGATTGTGGCAGATTATATCCTAACTGAATATTTCTTAACCTGATATGATCGCCATCATACATAAACCTTGAAGATCCACTGTTACTATTCTTGTTTCCTAACCACATTGGCTTAGGATTAGCAGACACATCTCCTGGTTTCTCCCAATAATCTAACAATGTTGCATACCCATTATAGTTTCTATTAAACGCACCATCAGACATTTGATAGTATGCCCAATCGTCATACACTTGATACCCTCCAGCATAATTCAGCTGAAAACTAAACTCGATGCCTTTGAAAGTAAGAGTATTAGTCATACCTCCAGTTAAAGAAGGAATAGACTGTCCTAAAACTTGTCTTTCAACACTTGAATAATCATTAGTAAGTTCTCCATCAGTTCTATACCATAAAGGATCTCCATTTGTTGTATTTACACCAGCCCACTCTCTTTGATACCACGATGAAACATTGTTACCAACCTTAAGTTGTTTCCCATTTCTAATAGTCTCCTGAAATTCACCGTCTTTGTCTTTTACCATTTCAGTGATTTCATTCTTAAGAGTCGCAATATTGAATGATGTAGTCCATCTGAAATCACCTGCTTCAACATTAACAGTATTTAATTGGAATTCCCAACCTTGATTCACCATCGAACCAACATTCTGTGTTTGAACAGCAAAACCAGTTGTTCTAGATAAAGGAACGTCAAGTAACAGATCTTCAGTAGTACGAGTATAATACTCTATTGTACCACTTAATCTATTATCGAACATTGCGAAATCAAGACCAATATTTAATGGTTTATTAACCTCCCAAGTTAAATCAGGATTACCAAGATTAGATGGGTAAATAATGTTTTGCTCTAAATAAGCTCCACTATAACCTACCTGATCCATAAATTTGTTGTGCCCAATTGCGGCATTACCAGTAACACCATAAGAAGTTCTAAGTTTCATAAGGTCAAACATATCAACTCCCGACAATACATCTTGGACAAGATCATAAGATGCCCCAACTGACCAAAAATTACCATATTTATTTTTCTCAGAAAATCTTGAATTTCCTTCTCTACGGAAAGTACCATCGATATTAAGTTTACCACCAAAGCTATATGAAGCAGTAATCATTGATGACTGCGACGTCCAATTTTGCCCTGAAGAACTTAAATCAGCTTTCTTGGCAGTTGTTGCAGCATTGTACAATCCATAAGTTGGCATATTTTCACCACGTAAGTACATTACATAGTTTTTATTTTGAATTGCCTCATACACTAATCCTACTCTAAAGGTATGCTCGTCAATTATTTTAGAATAATTAATCATATTTTGCCATACCCAGTTGTAGTTTCTAGTATAATTATCGTCAACAGAACCACCATAAGAGAAACCATCACCGTGACGAGGATCCCAATACATTTTCTCCTCAATACCGTAATAGTCCAAACCTAATCTAGAAGAAACATCAAGTCCCTCCATAATCTCGTAAGTAGCCTGAGCATTTAAGTTAACTTTCATTGTACCTGCATTCTGAAAGTTGTTTTCTTGCAAGAACATAGGATTAAATAAACCATTAGGCATTCTTCTTGAACCAGGTTGTCCGATATAAAGAGATCCATCCTCGTTGTACGCTTTATCCCACGATCTCAAGAAATACTGAGCTAGCATAGGATTTGAGAAAGACCCACCTTGAGAAACAGACTCCTGCTTACCATACGATCCCGTAACTCCAACTTGAATTTTCAATCTTTTTGTAGCTTGCGAAGTAACGTTAAGTGCTCCTGAAATTCTTTTATATCCAGTGGCATCAATAACACCTTGTTGATCAAAATAACCTCCCGATACACGGAATTGTGTTCTTTTATCACCCCCAGATGCAGAAAAGTTATATACTTGCTGAGTTGCCTGAGATCTTTGAACTTCTTTTTTCCAATCGGTATCAGTCTCTCCATCCCAATAGTTTGCCTTAATAAACTCGTCAGCTTCTTCTCTAGACAATCCATAAGAGTTCATCGCAGAAGTCCCAACATAATGAGTCATCTCTTGAGCATTCATAGGATCCTGTCCTGAAACAGCGAGATCATTAGAACCATATTCAGCAGAAAAGCTAAATTTAGTTGCTCCAATTTTACCACGTTTTGTATTAATTACAATAACTCCATTTGCACCACGCGCACCATATTGAGATGTAGCAGATGCATCTTTCAGCACTGTTACGGACTCAATATCATTAGCATTAATAGATGCTAACACATCAGACGATGTAGTAAGACCCGTTAAATCACCAGTAACAATCGGAACACCATCTAGCACGTACAATGGATCGTTTCCAGCCAAAATAGAGGAAATACCTCTAATTCTAATTTCTTGTTTCGCACCTGGCTGACCACTTGAACTAAACGACTGCAAACCTGCAACGTTACCATTCAACATTTGATCTACCGATACTAAAGGTACACTACCAAGCTTATCAGATTTAACGGTAACTAATGAACCCGTTAATTCAGAAACTTTCTTTGATGAGTAACCTGTAACAACAATCTCGTCTAAAGCCTTTGCATCAACTTCTAAAATAACATCAACTCTCGGCTGTGAACTAACAGTAACAAGTTGATCAGTAAAACCAATAAAATTAAATTGAAGTTTCTGCCCAACATTGGCAGTAATAGAGTAGTTTCCATCGAAATCTGTGGATGTACCTGTTGATGTCCCCACCACAATTATACTCACACCGGGCAATGGAAGCCCATCTTCGCCTGACGCAACTGTTCCACTAATGGCAATCTCCTGGGAAAAGGCAGAAAAGCCAAATAGTACTAACAGGAACGACAAGACTGTAGTAATCTTCGTTCTCATACTATGATTTTTGGTTAATAATGAACCAAAGTACTAATAATACAGGATTTAAACAAAATTACAATCTTATTATATTATGATAATTATCAGTTAAATTCTACTGTATCATAGAAGTTATTGAAAGCCCACGTTTCAGCAATATATCCTGGAGCCCAAAGCACTCTTTGTCCGCGTTTGGGACCTTTAGTAACGTAACCGTATATATCAATATAATTGCCAGTTTGATCAATCAACACATTTGGAAAAACGGAATTAGAAAGCAGACTGAAACTACTATTTATACTTTCAAAAGCAGTCATCATCTGATATTCCTTTAAATACAGAACACTAAATGTGTTTAAACTACTAATAAAACTCGTCTTTATCTTATCGTCCATGGTAAAGACCTTGATTCCGAACTTATCTAGAACGCCCAAATTAATATTCCTTGTCTTTTGTATTGCTCTTGAACTAGTATTGTTCTTATTAACTAAAACTTGGGCATTAGGGTAATAATCCTTGATATATTTCCACGAAGACTGAACTAACATTATACGCTTTATCTTTGTTGATATCAATTTGCCATTTACACTTTCGCCCAACATCTGAGACCATATACTTTCCGTATCTCTATCAAAAGGCATAAGATTATCATTGTAAAGCATCCCTGAGACACCAAATGAATTAATTTTCCCGTTAATCTTTCTATTAAAAGCAATACAACTACATGTTAGAGGACAATAGCTGATTGTAAAATATAAATCGTCAATCCTATCATTTACAATTTCGACTCCTTGTAAGTCTTTTAAAAGATAAACTCTTATAACATTATTTTCTTTTAACGACACAACTGTTTCAAAATCGGATATATGATTAAGCTTTGATGCAAGTTCAAACTTGGGGGAATCGATCGATTTAAAACTTAGAAAGTTAGCAGGAGTATTAGATATGTTAGCGTAGGGAATTAGCCAATCATTATTATTTGTAGAAACATTAGTATTTGCTTCTTTAGTACACGAAGAAATTGAAAATATAAATAATGCCGCTAGAAAAAAAGGATATATTATTCGTTTTAGGTTTTTCATTGTTCTACACTTTACAAAATTAGATATAGTGTTTAGTCGAAAGAACTAAAAAAACCTTACAAAAAAAGGAGAGCCGTTTGGCTCTCCCTTATATAACACTATTAAATTGTAAAGCAATTTACTTTTGCCAGAACATTTTAGCTTGTTGTTCTTTATCAGGACCACCGATACTTGAAACAGCAGCATCGTAATTTTCCTTGTTCAATTGGCTTTCGTCAGTTGGATAAGGACGTCTGTTAGGAACAATTAAAGAACCAACATTTGCAGCAGCGTGAGGTCCATCAGCAGGTCCTTCAAAGAAAGAAGGGAAACCTGTACGTCTGTACTCTGCCCATCCTTGAACACCTTGCATGTAGTTAGCAACCCACTTCTCAGTAACGATTGACTCTTTTCCATTGAAAGGAACAGCAGCAGCTAAAGTAGCGGCATCTTCAGAAGAAGCACCCCAATTAGTAGCAGAAGCCTCAATACCTTCACGGAATTTTGTTTCATCATTATTAATTTCAGCAAGTATAAACAATACCTCATCATAGTTCATCCATGGAGTTACAGCATCAGCAGCATAAATATTAAGTGCTTGATAACATCTACCTTCAGCATACTCATTAGGAGCATTACCATTATCTAAACCATAAGTTAAACCAGCAAAACCATTCTCAGCATGTGGTGTAGCATAAAATGGACGACGTGGATCGTTGTTTCCATTCATATAATCAAGAAGAGTTTTTGAAACTGCAAAATCTTTTTCTAAACGGTTACCATTAACAAAATCATCAAAGATAGGATTAACTGTCTTTCCTGAAGAAGTATAAGCAAACTGAGCATTATCAGCGTTAGACATAAAAGCTTTAGAAGCAGCATTCTTAGCAACATCAGTTTTACCTTCACGTAAAGCTATACGCATTATAAGAGAATTTGCAAACTTTTTCCACTTTGTCATATCTCCACCATAAATAACATCTCCTTTCATACCAGGTTGATCAGCGTCAATCATAGAAGAAGCTTCTTCTAATTCTTTTAACAAATCCGCATAAATTGCAGAAGCAGAATCATATTTAGGAGTAGTCATTTCAACACCTTTTAAAGCATCGAAATAAGGAATATCGCCCCATGTATCAACCATAATCTGGAAAACATAAGCCTTCATAATTTTGGCTACAGCAATCTGATTTGCTGGATATCCAGATGATGCGAATGCTTCAGTGTCAGTATTCTTCAAGATAATATCCTGTAAATCGTACAAATTAGTGTACATAGAATACCATGAATTATTAGTAACATTCACACGAGGAGAATATCTACTCTCATCAGTATAGTTAATCTGCGACCAATATTGAGAATAAACTAATCCCATACGGCCGTTAAACCAGTTATCTCTTAACTCAACAGTCAAGTGATACTGCGCGTTTGTCATCAAGTATGATGTTGGTACAGCCTCAGGTGCATTTGGGTTCTGATTCATTTCCTCGAACCCTTTTGTACACGAGCCTAAAGTAGCAACTACCATAAACAACGCTAATACTTTATATATATTTTTTTTCATAATTTTCGTTGTCATTAAAGTTTAAATGATACGTTGAAACCATAAGATTTTGTAGGAGGGTTTGCACCACCTTCTAAACCTTGTACGTTACCACCATTTGTTACCTGCTCTGGATCTAAGTGTGGATTATCAGTACCCCAAATTGCAAGGTTCTTACCTACTAAGTTCACAGAAATTCCTTGGAAAGGACCTACGTATGATTTTGGAATAGAATATCCTAAACGCACCTCACGTAATTTGAAGTAAGTAGCTTCGAATACGTTCTGACCTCCTCTTGCATTACCGTAGTGAGACTCACCAGCATCGGTAGCAGAAATTCTAACATCATTCTTAGTTCCGTCTTCTTTAACACCAGGAAGAATTAAACCATCTTCTCTAATTCCACCTTCAGCAGTTTCAGCAAATAATCCAGAGTAGTTACCCCACATATTTGTTGTTGAGAAGAAGTGTCCACCTTTTTGGTGATCAATAGTGAAAGAAAAGTTAAACCCTCTATAATTCAACGTGTTGATCATACCTAAGTTATAATCTGGCAAAACAGATCCTAATTCCTCAAGACCAGCAGAAGACTTGTAAAGACCATTATCTCCAACAACTTTCTCGCCATCTTTATATACATGGTTAGCTCCTTTAAGCATACCATAAGGTTGACCTTCTTCAGCAACTACATAAATTCCCCAAAGAGAACCTAAAGTAATTTCTTTTACGTCAGGGTGTAACTCATCAACCATATTAGTGTTAGTAGAGAAGTTAAAAACAACATCCCAAGAGAAGTTATCTGTAGCAACAGGAGTTGCAAACACAGAAGCTTCAAAACCTTTGTTACTCATTGATCCTGCATTCAACCATCTTGCACCATATCCTGAAGTAGCAGAAATAGTAACTGGCATAATCTGATCAATTGTCTTAGCATCATAATAAGTTAATGCAAAACCTAATCTGTTATCAAACATATGCATGTCAAGACCAACCTCCCATGAGTTTGTTGTCTCAGGCTTCAATTCAGCGTTGAATATAGATCCAGGATTAGAGAACATTGGATTTGATCCGTATCCCTGATTATTTGTATAAGTAGCAACTAAGTTATAAGGATCAGTATCATTACCAACCTGAGCATAACCAGCTCTTACTTTCAACAGATCTAACCAGTTTGAATCTTTCATACCACCTAATTCAGATAAAATAAAACTTACGTTACCAGAATAATATAGGTAAGAGTTATTATCCTCAGGAAGAGTAGAAGACCAGTCATTACGAACAGATCCATCAACATAAATCAATCTATTCCATCCTAATGTAGCATTAGCAAAAACAGAATTAATTCTTTTCTCATATTTGTACTCATCAACCATTGCTTGGTTCATTGAGTTATTTAATGAATAGATTCCAGGTACAGCAAGACCACCGTCAGTGTTACCAGAAATTCTTTGATAACTTCTATCCATTCTGTTCGCTCCAATCAATCCACTTAAATGGAAAGACTCGTTAAGTTGCTTTTGAGCAGTCAACATAAATTCCTGATTCAATTCAGTCAACTCGCGGTTGTCTTTTGAATAGGAAGAGTTATCAGCAGATCCAACAGCAGTTCTAGACTCTCTTAAGTCAGAATAGTGATCCATATTAACTTTTGCTTGAGCAGTTAACCAATCATTAAATTTGTAACCAACTTTAGCATTACCATAAATACGATTTCTTTCACTCTCTCCGAAATTTTCGTTTTGAGTCCAATAAGCGTTATCAGAATAAGCTGGAGCTGGATTATCGAAAGATGATCTGTTCCAAGTTCTTTGAGAACCATCTGGCTGCTTATAGTTTTTCATTTTTTCCATATCCCACTGACGTTGTCCCCACTGTGCAAATTTCTGCATAATACCATTTGAAGAGTATCCTGATACAGGAAGTGCACGAGTTCTAGAGTTAACATAAGTAGCATTAACGCCAGCATAAAGTTTATCAGTAAGATTAATATTACCAACAAAGTTTAAAGTATTTCTCCATAAGTGTGAGTTAGGGAAAACACCTGATTGATCGTAATTTGTATAAGACATACGGAAATCAGATTTATCATCTCCTCCGAAGAATGCAACGTTAGTCTTAGCTAAGAAACCTGTTTCGAAGAAATCTCTGATATTATCAGGATTAGCAGACCAAGGAGATGTTTCAGGAGCTCCTTGCTTACCATTAGCTTCCCAATCGTAAACTGACCACCAAGGAACAACAGGTGTTCCATCTAATTTAGGACCCCAAGACTCATCCATTCCATAAAAAGGAATGTTATAAGTTTTTCCATCAATAACTTTTTGTTCGAAAGAATCACCGTAACCACCACCATATCCATTTTGGTAATCTGGTAATCTATCAACATTCTCCCACATACCTGTGAAATTAACATCAACACCGATAGCCTTGTTCTTACCACCTTTTTTAGTAGTAATCAAGATTACACCGTTTGCAGCACGTGAACCGTACAATGCAGATGCAGAAGGCCCTTTAAGAACCGAGATAGACTCAACATCATCAGGGTTAATATCCTGAGACATGTTACCGAAATCGGCAGTGTTTCCAGAACCTCTAGATTGTGAAGAATTAGAGAAGTTAGAGTTATCAATTACAGTACCATCAACTACATATAGTGGTTGATTGTTTGACTGTAATGAACTAGCACCTCTTAAAAGTACACGAGAAGAACCTCCCATATTACCAGAAGAAGACGAAACCTGTACTCCGGCAACTCTACCTGATAAGTTTGAAGAGATATCTGCAGTAGGTACAGAGTTAACCTCATCACTTCCTACTTCAGAAACTGCATATCCAAGAGCTTTCTTTTCTCTTGATATACCTAATGCAGTTACAACAACCTCATCTAATGCTTTAGCATCAGGATCAAGAACTACATTCATTGTAGATCCAGATACAGATACTTTTTTAGATGTGTATCCAATAAAACTAAACTCTAGCTGACCTCCGTTAGAAGCATCGATGCTAAAGTTTCCATCAAAATCTGTAGATGTACCGCTTGCGGAACCTACAACAATAATACTTACTCCTGGCATTGGTAGTCCGTCTTCTGACGAAGTCACCGTACCGGAGACGTTCAACTCCTGTGCCATCATAGCAAAAGGAGCGAATAGCGCAACGACTAGCGCTAAAAATCCAGTAAATTTAAACCTCATATTTGTATTGTTTTTTAGGTTAGAAAGGACAAACATCATGAAAATATGGCAAACAAGCAAATTTTATGATGAAAATTCTTTAACGTTTAATTAACAAATATGAAAATACCCACTATTTAAAAAGCAGAATAAAGCTCCTTTTATATATCAAAACAGAAGATAATTAATCAATTACACCTACACTGAACAATGCTTTCAACATTTAACCCGACATTGTGACAACTTAAAATTAAAAAACACAAAGCGGCAACGATGTAGTCTAAAACTGATAAAAGTCATACCTTAATGTAAAGTGTATTTTGTACACTATTGATTTTCAATATACTTACAATTAATTGACAAAAACAAATATTAAAACCTACATATATACAATACGTCTTTAACTTTATCATTACCTTAAATCAGCAAACGAGTTTAAAGTAAAATTTTAAAATTTTGTGAACTATACAAGACTTGGTAAGCCATTTTTAATAATTTTACTCATATTTCAAATCAAAAGAAATGCTAGAAGAGAATTATTCTAATAAATACCCAGAAGTTGGGTGCGACGAAGCTGGGAGAGGTTGTTTATCTGGTCCGGTATGCGCTGCAGCAGTGATATTACCAAAAGGCTTTCACAATAAAGTATTGAACGACTCAAAGAAGCTTACGGAGAAAAAAAGAAATGAGCTCAGAATTATTATCGAAAAAGAAGCTTTAGCCTATGGTGTAGCTTTTTTGTCGCCTAAAGAGATTGATGAAATAAACATACTAAATGCATCAATAGAGGCAATGCATAGAGCAATTGATAAATTAGAGATAAA
>JAGLEB010000092.1 GCA_023145275.1 Flavobacteriales bacterium
TAATATTAACACCACTAGAAGTTTGTTCTTTCCATACTGTTGCAGTTGTTCCATTAGAATAATCAAAAACAACATCATCTTCTATTGAAGTAAAGTAACAGTTTGAAATTGTAATGTTATTACATCCCGCATAACTATTAATAATTCCAGATGCCTTAGCATTTAATCCATAAGCTTCAAATCTTAAATTATCCACTTTCCAATACGAAATATTAGAACTAAACTGAATTTTTGTTAATACTGGACTGTGCCCTGTGTAAGATGTAATAGTAACATAATCAGTATTCGAACTTTTAATTTGGGGAGAACCATGATTACCATTCATTAGGTAAATAACATCTCCTTCATCGAAAGTTTTATTGGCAGAAAATACAGCTTCTAATGTTGTCCATGCTGTAGCTTCTGAAGTTCCATCGCTACTCATAGATCCGTTTATAGGATCACAGTAAAAAGCTCCACCAACTGTAGCTGCTGAAACAGTAATACTAATAGTTTCCGAATCAACTGCTGCTCCATCTGTCACTGTTATTTCTATATTTTCATGGACACCTTCTGGTGCAGCATCGCTAATAGTTAAAACAACTGTACCATCCTTATTATCTAATAATTTTACAAAAGCAGGATTTCCTGAAATTATAAAACTTAGTGCATCGCCATCTACATCGCTAGCTGAGATATTAAAATCTTTTACTACACCTGTTTTTGCGTATAAATTGCCAATAGGATCTAATACAGGTGGAGTATTTACAAATGGTTCTTTTACTTCTAAATCGAAAGTTTCAGTATCGGAATTTGAACCTGCAGTTACCAATACTTCTATATTATGTAAACCTAAGGTACTTTGATCACTTATATTTATTACTGCTATACCATTTCCATTATCTACTAATGTTACAAATGATGGTTTTGTTGGTAACGTAAATACCATTGTAGCTCCATCAGCATCAGTAGCCGAAATATTTATTGATGTAGGAACTCCAACTGTTGAAGTTTGATTTCCAATAGGAGCTAAAATTGTTACGGGTGCTGGTCCTGTTTCTAAAGTTAGTACTGGCTGTGGAGAACCATCTGATGTGTAAACTTCCCAATATTTATATGCAGCTTCATTATAGTCTGCTTCTAATCTTAAAAAGATGTAATCTCCTGTTTGTGCTCCATTTGCTATTTGGGCATTTATGTAATCTGCAAAATCAGTTCCGGAAACAGTAATTTTTACCGTAGCTGTTGAGTTAGTAATCATGTCGTCATAAACTAACATACCACTTTCCTGATAATCATCTCTAACAGTACTAGAGCTACTAAAAACCAAACCATGAACATCAATATTTCCAATTAAATCATTTCCAACAGATTTCAGATTTATCGAAAATATAGCGTTAGATACAACTTCCCCGCTAGTTATTGCAGGTATTTTAAAAGGAATTACCAAGGCAGAAAGCTGATCTGCTTTTCCTCCACCTATTCTGGCTGTTTTTTGTCCTGGCCATTTGGCATCAGCTCCATCACTATAAATTTCTTGATCTGATTTCTCTCCTATTACAGAAATATTTTCAGCTTTTAACCCTACACTTGTTAGACCAATGACAAGTAGTAGCACATAGAATAATAATTTGCTCATTTTACAAATATTGGGTTAGTTATGATATTATTCGACAATAATTTTATTAGTAACGACACCAATTTTACTGCTAATTCTCAATATATAAACTCCATGTTTAACACCTTTTGCTAAATTTATCACGTGTTTATTATCTCCCTTTTTTATCACAGAAGAATAAACTATTTTCCCACTAACACTTATTAATTCAATATTCTGATTTTCTGAATTATTATCTAATAATTGAATATTAATTTCAGACGATCTTACTGGATTTGGATAAACATTAATTCTTTTTTTTTCAATATCTACATTAGAAAGTGAACCTGATTTTGAGATAATAACTTGACCTTTATCAGGCACAGCATTTACCAACGCATATTTATTTCCTTCTTTCTCAACAATTTTCGCATCTATTTCTTTACCTCCTTGAACAGCTTTAACACCTTCCCAAGCATTTTCTACACGGATTTTCACAGTTAGAGGGAAATCAAAATAAGTGTCATTCATCTCATCTGTAAGAGTGAATTTTATCTCTTCAGTAGCTATATCATCTACTGTTAATGTATGAGTATCTCTTTCTTGACCATACCTAGTAACTTCCGAAAACATTCCAGCCCAAATACTATCTGATTTTTCATGTATTGCCGAAAGGAAAGCCTCAGTTTTTGTTCTTGCCTGACCATAATTTACTTTATGATAGTGGTATGATGCTAAGCCACGATAAAATTTCATATTCCATAAATCCTTAGATGGATCTAAAAGAATCTCTAAATCATAAGGGTCGTTTGTAGCGCTTCTACTATTAACTTCCAGATAGTTAATCTTGTTAGCATTGTTCATTACTCCATATACACCACGCATTGCAATAAATTTCTCCCTAATAATAAAGTCTTTAGCTTTTCCGTATGGGTAGGCAAAAGTTAGAGAATGATTATCGCTAAGCATCTCGTTTATTGTATCTCTAGCTTGAGTAATATCTCTGATATACTCATCGTCTGGTAAATCGTTAACAGCTCCATGACCATACTCAATAGCTAGGTCGTGAGTTTGAACTTCATTTCCTGCATCAATAAGCTTTTGGTATTTATCCCAATCCGAAACACTATTAATAATTAAAAACCAAGTAAAGTCAATATCGTACTTCTCTTGCATCTTCAACCACCATGAATGGTCTCCTTCAATATTATCGTCAATTGTAATTGTAACAGCAGCAAGCTTATCATCTTTCCACAACGACACATTGGCATCTCCAACATTTGCAGGCCATACAAGGTTCTGTGGTAAAACAAATCTATTTGATGTTGGCTTATCAAGATTCATTTTCTGATTCCCATCTCTAGTAGGACTTTTGCTATCTCCATTAGATAGTTGCCCAAAACTTACCACACTATAGGTAAGTAATATTGTGTATAGAAGTAAATTCTTCATAATTTTTATGTTTTTTATATTGCTTTTATTTAACGCTGTATCAAAATTATATTCTTAGAATTTATCAAGACTTAGAATAATCTACTTACTTTTTACTCAACTATAAATTTCATTCTTTCAGACCACAAGTCAGTATCAATCACAACAAAGTAGATCCCCTTTTTCAATTGGCTAACATTTACCTGTAGAAGCTCTTTTTCATTAATCTCAACATCATTCTTAATCACATTTCTTCCAGACATGTCAATTATAGAAAGACTTGCCTTTTCGACACCAATTTTGTTATTTATTTCAATAGACAGTTGATCCCCTTTATTTGGGTTTGGAAATATTACAAAAGAAGGTTTTTTAAGATTGTCATCACCAATGCTTAAAGAATTCTCTACCACTAAGTCGAATGTTGTATTAAACTCTGTAAACGATAATGAAACAGCTTTTAGGTTAATTATATATGTACCTTCATCCTCCATTCCGGGTGCTACAGTAATTACAGCACTACCTTTCCCATCATCAACTAGAGTACAAAAAGATGGTAGATTATCACTTGACAATGTAAGCTTTGCAACATCACTAGATACAACTGTTTCAATATTCACCGATAGAATTTCTCCTTCTGTAACAGATTTCTTATTTATCTTTTTAATTATATCATTTTCCATCCATAATCCATTGGGATTCCAGTATTTATTATCTTTACCACCTGCTTGTTCAGGAACTTCAGTCCTGTACTTTACCCACATTTCATTAACAAAAGGATCTTTACGAAAAGGATTTGATTTACCTTCTTGGTATGGCCTTGGATAAGCAGAACCTCTATCATCTTTGTATAAATCTTCTACTCGCATCCAATCATCAACATTATCGAAAAATGCATTGTGATTCCAAGCTTCTTTACCTTCCATTAATAAAATAGTTAGAGCCTGGCTAGCCCACGCTTCAGTATTACAACATAATCGGTAGCTCTCTGAATGGCTCCCCCATGCTGTACCATTTTGCATATCCCATTCTGGCCACACGCTTGGGTCTTGCTCCATGTAAGGTTTGCGCTTTCCGTGATGAACAACTATTTGCCAAAGTGCAGCTTGTCCTGCCCATCCTCTTCCGTAATAAGTTTCAGTATCTTCGTGAAAACGAGACCCGAAAGGCATATCTAAGAAGTAAGGATCGTCGAATATTTTGTATGCAAAAATTATTGGCATTTTTCTTCCACCTGTAAGGCCCCCGCCTTCTGCCCATCTGCCACCAATTTCAGCAATGCCACGCAAATCAATACCTAGCTGTAACATTCCTACAAGTAATTTCTTTTTTTGTTCATCGCTAGCATCTGTATTTAACATAAGCGCTGCTTGACCGACAATACGTGCATATTCTCGTCCATAGTAAGGCTGATTCATTTCGGTAGGAAATAACTTTTGTCCCAACCAACTACCATTAAAATGATTTAGCCAAGGGCGCTCAAAATATCTCTCGAACTGAGACCAACTAGGCATTTTAGCAGTCGGTGCTAAATCTAAAAGAGCATCATAGTTAACGTCTGATAAAGTAAATAACTTCCTTTCTACTCCTCCTTTAGCTTTTACATAAGACGGTCTGAAAGCATCAGCTGGTGGAACTTTAGACAAGCATGTTAAAACAGAAACAGTTTTTATAGGTGTAGGCTGATGTGAATCATCAAACTGGGGGTTAGAATTATAGTTAACTAACTCATGATACATAACCTTTTGAGGAATAGTATCGTTACTTTTTGAGGAAATCATTGAAGTATGTGCCTCAAGTGTATATGGAAAGTCTATCGGCAATGAAGCATCAAAACCAACTCCACGAGAATCAAAGCCTTGCTTGTCTCCTCTAAGTTTATCAACAACTACAGAACCATTTCTAACAGTTTCATCATCTTGTAAGCCAGAATCTCCCCAATAATTATCTCCTGTTCCATTTAGTTCATCTTCTATAGCAACTCGTTCGGCAGGAGTAACACTAACAACAGTTACTGGCCCTACAACCCACCAATCGCCATTTACAAATTGACCGGTTTGATATTCTTTATCAAAGGTCCAAGTAAACTCACGCTGAGTAACATGATTCTGCATAGTTTGAGCAAAACTCAAATTAGTCAATGCAATAACAAATACAAATAATGAGGCAATTCTTAGCCAAAGTATATTTTTAACCATAATCTTATTTAATTAAAATCTTTAAATTTTGTGTATAAGTTGTAAATGATTTTGATTTGGCACTAATAACAATAGTATAATCTCCCTTACCTTTTTCTGAAGGAGAAATTGCAAGCACACCTGTACCATTACCATTATCAATGAATTTACAAAACGAAGGGACATCGTTTACTTCAAGCGATAGCTTAACTTTGGAATTAGCAAATATAGTAGAAATATTAACTTCTGCAACTTCGCCAACTGTTAAAGCCTTATCCTCAATAGGCAACATAATTTCGTTATCTAACCATTGCTGTTTAGTATAATCCCATTTCTTATTACTGATTCCGTTTGTCTGCTTAGGAACATCCTTTCTATATGCAATCCACATCTCATTTACAAAATTGTCATTGCCTCCAAAATCGCAAGCTCCTTCTTGCTCTGGTCTAGGAAACCCTTTGCCTCTATTGGCAGAATATATATCTTTAATTCTCATCCAATCTTCAACATTATCGAAATAAGCATTATGGTTCCAAGCCTCTTTTCCTCCCATTAGAAGAGTAGATAAAGATTGTCCTGCCCACGCTTCTGTATTACAGCAAAGTCTATAAGCTTCTGATGATAAACCCCATGAATGTCCATCTTGCATATCCCAAGTAGCCCAAGTATCTGGTGTTTGTTCCATATATGTTTTTCGAGCACCATGATGATTTATTATCTGCCAAAGTGCTGCTTGTCCTGCCCAACCTTTCCCGTAATAAGTTTCAGCATCTTCATGAAATATTGCAGTAGCGGGCATATCTTTAAAATAAGGATCATCGAACATTAGATAAGAGAAAAATATAGGCCATTTTCTACCACTTGTTAAACCTCCACCTCTATTCCAACTACCGCCAATCTCTACAATTCCTCTAAGGTCAATACCTAATTGAAGTACTCCGATAAGTAATTTTTTCTTCTGTTCATCGCTAGCATCCGTATTGAGCATCAATGTTGCTTGAGATACTATACGTGCAAATTCTCTTCCATAATAAGCTTGATTCATTTGTGTTGGTAAAAGAATTTGCCCCAACCAATCTCCATTAAAATGGTTCATCCATGGTCTCTCAAAATATCTTTCGCTTTGAGACCAATCTGGCATTGATTCTGTAGGTTGGAGTTTTAGAAGTTTACTCAAATTAACATCAGAATATCTGAAAATCTTTTTATCTGTTCCTGCATATGCCGGCCTGAAAGCATCAGCTGGTGGAGCTTTATCTAAACATGTAAGTACTGAGACTGTACGTACAACACTTGTCTGTTTTGTTTCTGGCTCCCACATAAGTTTATGATAAACTGTTTGCTGCCACAAAGTATCGTTACTCTGAGAAGAAATTATAGAACTATTTGCTTTCAGAGAGTATGGCATTGCTATAGCTAATGAAGAATCAAAGCTCAAACCTCTAGAGTCGAACCCCTGCTTGCCAATTGATAATGTATCAACTACCACCGATCCATTTCTTACGGTAGAATCTTCTTTTAATCCCGGGTCTCCCCAAACACTTTTTCCTCCTTGATAATACTCAACATCTTTCGCAACAGATTGTGATGGTGTAATGCTTGTCACAACAACAGGTCCAACCACCCACCAATCACCATTAATAAACTGTCCTACTTCATATTCTTTATCGAACGTCCAAGTAAACTCTCGCTGAGTAATAGAACTTTGCTTATTTTCTGTGCTAGGTTCACAAGCAGTAAGGTACACCGTAAAAGAAGCTATTGCTAACCATAAAAAGTGCTTATAATTCATATATTATTACGTTACAATCGTTTGTATTTTTAAAAAAAGACGAAACATTACAATGGATACCTAAGACCATTAAATATTCATATTGCAATTATACCCAAAATATATAGTTTATACAATGCACTATTTGGCATTTTTTTGATAAATATATAAGCTTTTCAAATTCAACAATAACACAAAATAAAGGAGATAGTACTCATAAAAACAATATACAGAATGTCAAATACTTTATAACATATGATACTAGTCTGAATAATTAATACAAGTACAAAAGGCTATTTCAGCTGATCATAGCAAACAAGAGAATAAGCTTTTGATTTCAATAATTCAATTATTCTTGGCATTGCTTCTGCTGTATTTGCCCCTGTAGAATGCATTAGAATATCGGCACCATCAAAAACTTTTGCATCAATCGTGTTAATAATATCGTCAGCACTTACATTATTAATATCCCAATCTTTTGTGCTTACATCCCACATCACTATCTCAAACCCTTTTCCTTCAAGAAATGCTTTTTGCTCAGGTGAAAGTTCACCAAAAGGAGGTCTGAAGTATTTATGGCTTTTCCCAGTAATATTCTTGATAAGAGAATCTGTTTTTGTCAATTGATACAGAACAGAGTCTAAGCTAGAAAACTCCATTAAGTGTGGGTGAGAATAGGAATGATTGGCAATTAGGTGACCTTCCTCAAAAATACGCTTTGTGATCTCTGGATATTTTTCAACATGATTTCCTTGCAAAAAGAAAGTTGCCTTTACGTTATACTCTTTTAGTACATCGAGAATCTTAACTGTATTTATTGGGTCGGGGCCATCGTCGAAAGTTAATGCTGCAATTTTATTTTCTCCAGTTTTCTTATTTACTTCTTTTACTGTTGGTTTACACGACTGAAAAATAACAACTGATAAAATTATTAATATTACTCTCATCATACTTAATTATTAATGTGTTTTTTGATATATGAAATTAGAGAATCAGCCATAATTTGTTGTTCCTCCACTTTAGGGTGCCCGGGGGTATTTTTGTATGGTACAAATACCGTAGATACTTTATCGTCATTCAATGATGCTACGGCCTCTTTTACATAGCCTGGCCAAGGTGAGCCTTCTTGAGTAATGTCCATATTACCAAGCATACAAACAATATTTGTATTAGGATATTTAGCCCTAATAGTTTTTACAAAATCAGCATAAGATTTTTCGATAAACTTTTCTGTTGGCTTTTCTTTACCAAATCTACTTATGAATTGTTCATTGTCTGGATTTTCAACTATCCACGAGTCATTCTGAAAAAGATTAATCACTACGATATCAGGATTCGACTTAGTAAAGTCCCATTTGCTATCGGCATCATCAGGGTTTAATCTGTAATACATCTCAGGCATGATTAAAGGATACCAACTTACCATAACCCCTATTCCTCCACGAGAGATACATGTATAATCAGCATCAAAATAACGAGCTGTTACAGAAGCATAACTATTGTAGCTATTTGTATAAACTGAATCGGGAGAGTCTCCACCTGAATAGTCCTCAACCGCATAGCCACTAGTTATTGAATTTCCGTAGAACTCTATTGCAATTTTCTTTTTCTCTATAGATTTAACTTTAGTTTCATTAACAAAAGTAAATCCATAAAAACTTGTTTTTCCCTTAGGCCATTCGGTACGTTTAAAAATCTGTACTGTATGCTTGCCTTCACTAAGATTATCGGCTAATTGGTAAGTAGCCTTATTCTCGCTTAGGCGAAGGGTATAAATACTATCGTTATCGATAATAATATTAAAATAATTATCTCCTTTTTCATCTTGAAGTGTAGCAGATATCTCAGTCCCTTCGAACTCAACTTTTATAGACGACCCAGACCAGTACAATTCTGAAGTAGAATCAGTTTCACCTATCCTACCCATGTACTCTATCTTGTTGTTATCAAATTTTAAAGTCTTATATAATTCTTCAACTTTTGCTGTATCAGTATTACTACTGCAAGAAGTAAGCATTGCAGTAATCACAAAAAAGAATATTGACAGGTATCTCATGAGAAATGATATTTATATTAAAAAAAAAGTGTTGCAGTTTTCT
Source organism: Flavobacteriales bacterium (assembly GCA_023145275.1). Lineage (GTDB taxonomy): Bacteria > Bacteroidota > Bacteroidia > Flavobacteriales > JADGDT01 > JADGDT01. The sequence goes on from JAGLEB010000092.1 coordinate 9,052, forward strand.
ACTCTATTACACTTCGCAAACTTATAATTTTCTACTAATATTTCAATTGTTTTATTGTAGTTCTTCAAGATGCCATTCTATTTCATATCATATAATAATTCTAAGTTTCTAAATTTACCGTAATCATCAAACGAACCTACACCAATGCTCCCCGAAATTAATGTAGAATCAATTATCGAGTGGATAGGTTTAAGCATATCATCAACATACACTTTTATTGATCCCGTTTGTATATCTCTTATCACCCTAACTTTATGCCAATCAAAATCGGTGAGTCTAGCATTTTCTTGATGTCCCATTGTATTTGAAATAGGAAGTCTTTCCTTGCCATCTACAATCCCGATAATATTATGGTATTTATGAAGATGATTAGATATATGTGCATAATAGAAATGTAGTGAATCTTGATAATTCCAGAAAAGTATTAAATCTCTACCATCTATAGTTGTATCAACCTCACTTTTCACATCAACAGTAAACTGGAAGTTAGTTATATCAAGGTTTTTAATAATTGCATAAGCAGCCGGTTTTCTAATTTTTCCAACTTCACCTTCTTTCAATAAAACTAGTTCTCCCTTCCCTTCTTCCTCAATTATTGCCCAATCATTATTATCGTTTGTTTCCCACTTAGACAGAAAGTTTTTATCTGAAAAATCATCTATTAAAGAATAAGAGTATTTCGTTCCATTTACATCTACTTTAGAGCTATCACAACTACAAGCAGTTAATGCAACAAAAAATGAAAAAATAATGAAAGAGTAGTATTTTGAGAACATATTATAATTATT
>JAGLEB010000093.1 GCA_023145275.1 Flavobacteriales bacterium
TAATGGCTAAAAGGAAAGACTAATATTTTTGTTGAATTTGATTTGTTTATAAGATTTTTTCTACTGCACTCAGTTATTATAAATAATAGCTTGATTTAAATAGAAAAAGCTGCAGAATGTCTGCAGCTTTTACGCTCACAAAATTTAAATGAACGAACTTGATTATCTTTAATCTAAACTAGTGGTATGGTCATTATAAAAATCTAATAAACATAATTATGAAATATATGAATATTACAACCATTCCTATATTCACTATTTTAATGATGATATCTTCTATTAAATCGTTCATAGCTCACAGTATATTTGGTTAACGATACAATTAATTGGCAAATAAAGGGAAATTTGCAACTACACGAAGGTAAGAAAAATACTTCAAAACCTCAAGCTAATAATATTTATAATTTATTAGTTTTCAACAATTAGTAGATTTGGCCGTATTTTGTCAATGTGTTTTATGAGAAAATATCAAATAATAACTGATGATATTTGTAGGAATGGCACGGCTTGCTATTGAATTTTTATAAACTTATTTCACTTTTTGAAAATGAAATAACTTCAGGGAAGAACGATATGAAATCTTCTTCAAATAAATGGTAATCTTCTTCTAAATCGTGTATTGATGTTTCTAAATTAACGCCATATTTACTTCTGTTAGACACACCTTTTATAAATAGTTCAAGCTTGTCTAAAAATTGATAATTGTATAGCCAATTGTTCTTTTCCATATGATTTAAAGCAAATTTGAATTTTTCAGGGAGAAAAATTGATTGCTTATTAAGGACCGAATAAGAATGTTTGGTAAAGTCTATTAACTCTGTACTATGGAATTTATTCCAGTTTTTGGCTAAAAAATGATCGTAAAATAAATCGGCAATTACAAAACGATATTTTCCATGCTGTTCTGAAATTCTGAAAACAGTTTTTTTAAAAGTATCATGGCTGTCAGTAAAACTGTCAATCTTTCTGTGTAGTAAAACACCCTTCTGTATATTAATAGGCAAATGCTCATAATTTTTTCCTTTAATAAAATCACCAATCATATTACCCGTGAGTATTTCAGGATCGTTAAAAGAAAGAAATGCGTGAGCTAGGAAATTCATATGGAATCAATATAAAATATTCACTCCGAAATATCTAAATTAATAGTAATAAATTTCAGAGTGAATAAGTATTGTATTAAATATTAGATAAATGTAATTCGAAACTGCCATTGTTTTCTAAAGAAACATAACTATTACTTATATCTTTTGATGAATTTGTATTATTTCTATTTAAATATTCTTCAAAGAAAAATTCTTTTTCTCCAAATGCAGGTTTCAATTCATCAATCCATATAGCTTTCTCATCATATTCTGCAAAGAAAGGTTTTCCAACCCAATCAGGATTTCGCCCTTGAACAAATAGTAGGTTGAAGTATTTTTTACCCAATATTTCAACAACTCCTAAAACTTGTATTTTTCCAGGGTTTGATGACATGCTAGGTCCCTTCACTGTTCTAACAACTCCACTAACTTTTTTGTATGCTTCTCTAAATATATCCCAAGCTTCAACAAGTGGAACAGAAAAATAATCTTGAGCACCAGTATCTCTAGCTAGAAACATATAGTAAGGAATCATGCCTAGGTCTACTTGCTTGCGCCACATAGTAGCCCAAACATTTGCGTCCGCATTGATATGTCTCATTACTGGTGACTGCGTTCTAATAATAGCTCCAGTTTTCTGAACTGCTTTAATAGCATCTTTTACAGCTTGTGTTTTTAACTCTGCATGATGATTGATATGGGCCATAAACGAAACGTGAATACCACTATCAACAACTTTTTTAATAGTTTCTAATAATTCAGGAGCATCTTCGTCTAAGGTGTATCTATATGGCCAATAAGATAAAGATTTTGTCCCAATTCTAATTGTTTTTAGATTTGGAATATCTGCATCTAATAGGGCATCAATGTATGTTTTGAAAATCTTAGATTTCATAACCATCGGATCTCCACCAGTGAATAGTATGTCAGAAATTTCGCTATGAGCTTTTAAATATTCTATGACCAAATCTATTTCTTTCATAGCAAACTTCATCTCATCCATTTGAGTGAATTGTGGCCAACGAAAACAGAAAGTACAATATGCATGACAGGTCTGACCTTGCTGTGGAAAAAACAACATGGTTTCTCTGTACTTGTGTTGTACACCAGGCAATTTTATTCCATTCACTTCAGGTACATTACTTGTCTGGCCTGCTGGTGCAGGGTTAAGTTGTAATCGTATAGAATCAGTTAGCTTCTTAATTTCATCTTTGCTAGCTCCATTTCTAAATAAATTAGCCACTTCGTCATAATGCTTATTGCTAAGCATTTCTTTTTGAGGAAATGTGAGTATGTATATTGGATCTGTACTGTAATTATCCCAATCAATAAGTTCGTCTACTACATAGTTGTTTACCTTGAAAGGTAAGACCGAACCCACGACATCAATTACAAACTTTTCCTCCTCAGATAATAGATTCATTTGAGGAATTTTTTTGTAATTGTGATTGGAATATGACTTAAATTTAACCTGACCCATATTGAAAGAAACTAATTTATTAAAAAACGATTATAATTATTATATGGTAATAAAACCAAAACTCTGAAAAAATAATAAGCTAGTATTTACACTTAAACTCACTATTTTAGAGCGTGCAAAAGTATAAAAAAATTATTGAAATATATTTGCTATGATTTGATATCTTTAGACTGTGTATAATTTACAAAATTTCATTAATATCGCAAAAGATATATGTGTCTGTTTTTTAAAATAATTAACTATTTATTTAGGATGAAAAATAATATAAGTTATCATTCGCTGATTTCGTTCGTAATTGTCTTATTCTTAAGTGTTCAAGTTAAAGCACAGGAGAAAAATTATGATGTAAATGCTTTTGAGTCTATAGACGAATTGCTGCCAACTGCTAATTTATATAGGTCGGCTTCGGGTGTTCCAGGTCCTAAATACTATCAACAGAAGGCTGATTATAGAATAAAGGTGAGTTTAGATGAAGAAAAGAATCAAATCCACGGGGAAGAGTCTGTTGTATATAAGAACAATTCGCCTGATAAGCTGACTTATATTTGGATTCAACTTGATCAGAATATTAGAAAAAAAAATAGTTTCAGTAAAAAAATTAAAACTAGTTCGATAGGTGATGCAATGTCATTAGGTACATACGAAAACTCTTATGCAAGTCCTTTCGATGGGGGATATAAAATACAAGAGGTAAAAGATTCGAAAGGTAGAGATCTAAAGTATGTGATAAATAATACTATGATGAGAATTGATTTGCCAAAAGCTATAAGTTCTGGAGAATCATTTTCATTTAATATAAAATGGTGGTATAATATAAATAACTATTTGTCGCAGCGTGGTAGATCAGGTTACGAACCTTTTGATGATGGGAATAACCTTTATGTTATTGCGCAATGGTTTCCACGTATGGCCGTGTACAACGATAGAGAAGGGTGGCAGACAAATCAGTTTGTCGGAGCAGGAGAGTTTGCTTTAGTTTTTGGCGATTATGATGTAAAAATTACTGTACCTGCCGATCATATCGTTGGTGCTACTGGCGAATTGCAAAATACGTCGTCAATGCTGAGCTCAGAACAGAAAAAAAGATTAAATAAAGCAAAAAAGAACTATGATGTCCCAGTGATAATTCATACTCAACAAGAGGCTGAAGAAGCTGAGAAACACAGAAGTGATAAAACAAAAACATGGCATTTTAAAGCAAAAAATGTTAGAGATTTCGCTTTTTCAAGTTCTAGAAAATTTATATGGGATGCAATGGCTGTTAAATTAAATGATAAAACAGTTATGGCTATGTCTTATTATCCAAAAGAAGGTAATCCGCTGTGGGAGAAATACTCTACTAGAGCTGTTGCACATACTTTGCGAACATATTCTAAATATACGTTCGATTACCCTTACTCTAAGGCTATATCTGTAAATGCGAAGGATCAAGGAATGGAATACCCTATGATTTGTTGGAATTTCGGAAGACCAGAAGAAGATGGTACTTATCCAAAATGGGTAAAATATGGAATGATTGGGGTTATTATACATGAGGTTGGACACAATTATTTTCCGATGATTGTAAATTCCGATGAAAGAAAGTATGCTTGGATGGACGAGGGTTTAAATTCATACCTAGAGTTTGTAACTGAGCAAGAGTGGGAGAAGGGTTTCCCTTCACGTAAAGGACATGCTAGTAATATTGTCCATTTTATGAAGGGCGATGCTACAAATAAAGCTACAATGATGACTAGGTCTGATTATGCTACTTCTTATCATGCCAATAATTACGACAAGCCTGCAACAGCTCTAAACATTCTTAGAGAAACGGTTGTGGGAAGAGAGTTGTTTGACTTTGCATTTAAAGAATATGCAAATCGTTGGAAATTTAAACATCCTACACCTGCTGATTTTTTTAGAACTATAGAGGATGCCTCTGGTATGGATTTAGGTTGGTTTTGGAGAGGTTGGTTTTACTCTAATAATAACCTTGATTTGGAATTGGCCTCTGTGAAGGAGATAAAGATAAATAATCAGAATCCTAACGAGCAGAATGAATTCGTGAGAAATCAAGAAGTTTTTGATAATATAACTGATTTACATAATAAGCAAGCTGGCATCAGAACATATATTGAAAAAGATACAGTAGCATTAGATTTCTATAATACCTATGATGAATATGCAGTTACTGAAAGCGATAAAAATGAATACGAGTATATGCAAACTCAGTCAGACGATGGAGAGCAGAAAGCTATGAAAGACAATAATTATTTCTATCAGTTGAATATTAAGAATAATGGAGAATTGATAATGCCAATTTTACTACACTTTACTTTTGAGGATGGTACAGAGTTAGATGAAAATATACCAGCACAAGTATGGAGATTTAATCAGAAGGAAGTGAAGAAAGTATTCTATTTCGAGAAAAAATTGAAATCTATCGAAATAGATAAATATCAAGAAACTTCGGATATAAATATTGAAAATAACTCATGGCCACAGAAGTCTAGTAAATCTAGATTCGAAGTATTTAAACAAACAATTAGGCCATACTCTAATGAAATGCAGGATGCCGCAAATAATTAGTGACTCATAGAAAGCTATCTGCTTTTTACGGTGGCTATAAAAAAAACTTTTAGGTCGATATGAGTGACGGTTTAGTAATTATGAGTTCAATATTATGGTTGTACTACGAATATTAGTGGAAATAGTAAATAAATATTCAAAATACAAAAGTAGAAACTAAGTTAAGAGATAGCTTAAGTGCTAATAACCTTATCGCCTATAACCTTTTAACCCAATATAATAATAGAGAACCTCTTTTGATAAATATCTATATGAAACTAATTACTGACCTAAGAACAATAATGTTCTTAATCTAATACTACTAAACTTCCCACACATTTGAAATTTCAGTCATTAATTTGTTGGGACTATTAATCCAAATTGCTTTCGTATTATTAGGTGTCTAATATTACGTTGATGCCTAGTTTACATACGTAATACACACTTAAACAGTGGGTTCGAAATATAGATAGATAATTATAAGAATTATTATGGTAAGAAAAACCTTGTATTTGTGTGGGGATATGCCTACATTTACTTAATACCTTACAATAAAATATAATTATTAAACTATGAGGAATTTAAAAAGTATAGTAACATCCCTTGTTGCTACAGTTTTTGTTCTTGTGTTTTCATCGTGCGAAAAACATTCTGAATTAGTATCTCAAGATGTATCTTTCAACGTGAAAAACATAACTGACAATCTAAAAAAAGGATCTATAACTCCTGATAATCCAACAAATTTTCCAGTTTGTTCTGAAGAATCTCCTGCATATGTTATTGCGCAGATAAGTACAAGTGAAGATGGTTCGAACCCTGTTGAATATACATTAAACGTGTTGCAAAATTTAGAGGATGGAACACAAACGCAGGTGGTTAAGTTAGATCCAGGTAATTATTACTTAACAAGTTTCTTGGTATATGATGAGAATGAAAATCTAATCTGGGCTTCGCCTGAAGAAGGTTCTACTTATGACGAACTATGGAATCTTGATGGTGTTACAAAAAAGTTTGAAGTTACAGCCTTCGAAAAGCACAAAGTGGACATAGATGTTGTGTGTTGGGATTCATATACTTATAAAGAATTTGGATTTGCGTGGTTTAGTTTTGATAAAATAAAAATAAAAGCATTGTGTTTCTTTGGTGATGTATGCATGGAAGATCATGTATTTTGGCATAGTGGAAATTCGCCGTATGCTAGTCAGTTAAGTTACCAAGGGTATGATTTTCCTGCAATTTTTAAAGTAGTAATTTCTGCAGGAGATGTGATAATTAACGATGAAGAATTTAACTCAAACTTAGAGTGGTTTGGAGAAGGTAAGCCTTTATGTATTGAGTTCCCTGATTATGTAGGACAGGATGATGACTATAAGTTTGAGATATTTTTAATGATGCCTGATGGTAATTATTCTGAAGATGCAATATTTACTGAAGAGTTTAGTGCCGAAGGCGATCAATCAGATATTTTGGGAGATGACGGTATTTATGACTTCGTTTGGGGCGATTGTGTCGAGCCTCCATCACCTCCATCTGATGTTTGTGAGACTGCCTTTGCAAAGTATGATGTAGAATGGCAAGATGATATTACACATGGTACAGGCTATGTATTTACTTCTAAAGCAAGTGATAATCCAGATGATTACCAAACTTTAGATATAAGTAAACGTTGGGGATGGTCAGGTAATTTTGAAATGAATGACCCTGGAGAATTAGTTGTTCCATTATGGGCTGGAGCAGGTAAGAATGATACATCTAAAGGTACATTGGTTGGAAATGTTGTTTACAAAAAAGAAAATGGTGTTATTACCGTAAGCTATAATCTTGATAATGGATATACATTAAGTGAAGCTCATACTTATGCTGGTGATGTAGCACCAACAAAAGCTGCTCCTGGTAAATATAATTATAAGACCGAAGATCCTGATTCTCCAAGCTCGCATACTTTCACTTTAGATGAGTCTGATAATAATGTAACTTGGTTTATTTCTCATGCAACTGTGTGTGGCGATTTTCCAGAAAAGAAAAAAGACAAAAAGTAAACATGTTTTTAGTTAGTTTAAAAAATAAAGCTCGATTTCGTCGGGCTTTATTTGTTTGACAAATCTTATGTTTAAATATGATTTGGAGTAGCTTTAATTCTTCACTACCTTTGTTCTTTAAATAAAAATAATAAAAATGACAAAATCAGAACAGAAGTATAATGAGTTGATGAAAGGAATGAGAGATTTAGGAGCTCAAATACCTGAGACATTAACAAGCTTTAACGGAATACATAAGGCAATAGCTAAGGATGAAACCTTAACTCATCAAACTAAAGAATTGATTGCATTAGGTATATCAATAGCTATAAGGTGTGAAGGTTGTATAATTTCGCACACTAAAGAAGCACTATCAAAAGGAGCTACGAAAGAAGAAATAGCTGAAACTATTGGAGTAAGTGTGATGATGGGAGGAGCACCTTCTATTGTTTATGGCACAAAAGCAATGGTGGCAATGAAGGAGTTTTTAGAAGAAGGAAAATAATTTAAAAAAAAGTCGAAATTTTTAAATTTCGACTTTTTTTAGTTTTTGTATATTCTTGTTACTTTTGAAATTCCTTGTATTGCTTTTATTTTTAATATAATTGATTTAAGCTGAGTTTGATTGTGAACAGTTAAGGTTATCTTACCTTCAAATAACCCAGCATCACTAGCTATATTTAAACTTTTCATATTTATATTTAGGTTGTTAGAAATAAGTTTAGTCACCTGATTGATGATTCCAATATTGTCTATTCCTTTTATAAACAAAATTGCAATAAAATCTTCATCATTAGAATCTATCCATTTTGCCTTCATTATTCTATAAGCGTAGTTTGCCTGCATTGAAACAGCATTAGGACAATCTTCCTTATGAACTTTTATACCTTCGTTAATAGTAATAAAACCAAAAACTTTGTCTCCAGGAATAGGGCTACAACATTTAGATAAAGTATAGTCAAGATGTTCGTGATTTAAGCCAAAAACAAGTTGGTCGTAATTTTTTGCATCATCTTTTGCTACCTTCTTTGGCGAAGATGGCTTTCTCGCAATTGTTCTTTTAAAGAAACTTACAATACCGCCACCTTTTTGGCTTGCAAAGTCTTTTATCAATTTACTATCAATTGCTCCAATAGCTACTTTGTAAAATAAGTCTTGACTAGTTTTTATATTAAAGAATGCAACCATATGATTAATGGTCTCTTCATCAAAATTTAGTTTTAAATGGCGTAGTTTTCTTGCTAAAATTTCTTTTCCTTCGTCAGCAACTAGCTTCCTTTCTTCTTTTAGTGCCGTTTTTATTTTTGATTTAGCACGAACGGTAATAACAAATTCTAACCAATCTGATTTAGGTTTTTGGTTTTTAGAAGTTATTATCTCTACTTGATCACCACTAATTAGTTTGTAATTTAAAGGTACTAATTTTCCATTTACCTTTGCTCCGAGACAATTTGCTCCAACTTGTGTGTGGATGCTAAAAGCAAAGTCTAAAGTTGAAGCACCTTTTGGTAAAGATTTTAAATCTCCATTAGGTGTAAATACATAGATTTCTTTCGAAAGCAAGTTTAGTTTGAAATTGTCAACAAAATCAACAGCATTAAGGTCAGGGTTTTCTAGAGTATCCTTTATTTGATTTAGCCAGTGATCGAGAGCATTTTCCTCGCTTTCTCCATGTTTATATTTATAATGAGCAGCATATCCTCTTTCTGCTACCTCATTCATTCTTTCCGAACGGATTTGTACCTCAACCCACTTTCCTCCTGGCCCCATTACAGTGGTATGTAGAGCTTCATATCCTGTTGTTTTTGGAGACGAAAGCCAATCTCTAAGTCTACTTGGGTTTGGTTGAAAGTGGTCAGTGATTACCGAGTAAATTTTCCAGGCATTAAATTTTTCTTCTTTAATTTCAGAATCGTATACTATTCTTACTGCAAACCTGTCATAAACTTCGTCGAAACTAACAGATTGGTTAATCATCTTTTTTCTAATAGAGTAGATAGATTTAGATCGACTTTTTATTGTATAAGTTAATCCGTGTGCATTAAGAGATTCTTCTATAAGGTTTGAGAAGTTATCGATATATTCATCTTGTTTCTCTTTAGAGTCCTCAAGGTTTTTTACAATTTCATTATAGTCCTCGGGCTCAGTGTACTTCAATCCAAGGTCTTCAAGCTCAGTTTTTATATTAAATAGACCTAATCTGTGTGCTAGTGGTGCATATATGAAAAGTGTTTCTGATGATATTTTTAGTTGTTTGTGACGAGGCATAGCGTCCATCGTCTGCATATTGTGTAATCTATCGGCCAATTTTATTAATATAACCCTAACATCATCAGATAATGTTAACAGCATCTTTCTAAAATTCTCTGCTTGTAGAGAAATATTCTGATCTTGAATTCCAGATATTTTTGTTAATCCATCGATTATTGTAGCAATGGTTTTTCCAAAAATCCTTTCCATATCATCTATAGTATAGTCAGTGTCTTCTACCACATCATGCAAAAATGCCGATGCAATAGCTACTGCACCTAATCCAATTTCGCTTGCAACAATATGAGCCACAGCTATTGGGTGGTATATATATGGTTCTCCAGTTTTTCTTCTTTGATCTTTATGAGCATCTATAGCAAGGTCTAAAGCTTTTCTGATTAGAACCTTATCATCATCAGTTAAACTTTGATATGATGTTCTTAATATAGCCTTATACCTTTTACTTATCTCTCTGCTTTCTTCTTCTAAGTTGTACTCAATCATAAGAATAAAAATATGAAAATATCGTCTATTAATTGAAGCTTTTTTGAAAAATAATTAACAGATAATTATCTGTAGATGATTTAAAATTATTGCTAGAATTATCTGGGTGTAAAATACAAGGGGTTTCATGCTGTAATGGCGACCTTAAAATTTTTTTCAGAAATTCCAAGCTGCCTAAATTAGCAAGGTATGTGAATGATAAACCTCCGAGTGTTGTAAAGCTCGGAGTGTTATATTTATAAATGCTCCAAGGATCTATTCACTCATTACATTTTAATCGAATAGATATAAAAAAGAACGCCTATGTGGCGTTCTTCTAATTTTTTATTTAATTATAAGTTCTAAATTTTAGTTAACAACTAATTTTCTAACACTCCGTTTTGTATCAACATCAATAACTTCTACAAAGAAAATACCTGATATTAAATCTAAATTCAATTTGTTTTTTCCTTTTACAAGCTTAATGTTCTGTTTGACAACTTTACCAGCATGATTGTAAATATTTGCAATAGCATCATTATTTACTTCTAAAGTTATGTGTTCTGTTGCAGATACAGGGTTCGGATATATTTTAGCAACAGCTAAAGTGTTTTCATTATCTGCCGACAATGCTTCTTCGTACTGTGCTGTAACTGTTAAATCGGCAATAACATTACCAA
>JAGLEB010000094.1 GCA_023145275.1 Flavobacteriales bacterium
ATGCTCGTTAAAAACATTACTTTTTATCTGTGCTAAATTACTAATTAAACTTTTCAAACTATAGGGCTGTAATCTCCTATAGTCTGAACAATTATTGTGTTGAATAACCAGTAAAGTACTTACTCAATTTATTCAATAATTACCTTTTTAGAAACTGTATTACTGCTACTACTAATTCTAAGTATATAAACGCCCTTATTAAGTTTGTTTGATATACTAATATTGTGCATTTTGTCTCCTAAATTAATTACTGAAGAATAAACAATTCTACCACTCAAACTTACTAACTCAACTTTTTGTTGCTCTACGGAAGCTTCAGCAAGTTTTACATTTAAGTCTACTCCCTTTACAGGATTTGGATAAATACTAAATATCTCAGAATTTGCATCCTCATAACCAAGGTGTTCATCTTTACCCGAAACAAGTACTTGACCAGCATCAGGAACAGCATCAACTAGAATATATTTATTTCCTTCGTTCTCTACAATAACAACATCAATTTCATTACCATTTTGTTCAGCTACTACATGAGTCCATTCATTATCAATACGTATCTTAACAGTAAGTGGAAAATCAAAATACATATCATTCATTTCATCAGTAAGAGTAAATCTAATAGATGTTGCTTCAACTACATCAACATTAAGGGTATGTGTATCTCGTTCTTGTCCATATCTAGTAACTTCAGAGAACATTCCATTCCATATAACATCAGACTTTGCACTCACAGCTGCAAGGAAAGCTTCTGTAGCCTCTTTTTTATCTGCTGGAACATTATGATAATGATAAGAAGCTAGTCCTCTGTAAAAATGCATATTCCATAAGTCTTTACTTGGATCTAAAAGAATTTCTAAATCATAAGTGTCATTTGTTGCACTTCTACTTGCAATGTCTAGGTAATTAGTTTTATTAGCATAGTTCATTACTCCCCAAACACCACGCATTGCAATATATTCGCTTCTAGCAAGATATCCATTTTGTTCTCCGTAAGGATAAGCAAAAGTCATACACTTATTATTTACCAGAGACTTGTTAATTGTGTCTTTCACTTGCTTTACAGTAGCTAAGTAATTGGCCTCAGTGTATGTATTAACATCACCATGCCCATCAGGAGCAATAGCTAAATCGTGAGCTTGTACTTCGTTACCAGCATCAATTAGTGTTTGGTAAGGACTCCAATTAGAAACACTACCAATAATAACAAACCAAGTAAAATCTAAGTCATATTTAGTTTGCATTGACAACCACCAAGCGTGATCTCCTTCAACATTATCGTCAATAGTTATTGTAGTTGCAGCAATTCTATCTCCTTTCCATAAACTAACATTAGCTTCTCCAACATTTGTTGGCCAAACAAGATTTTGCGGTAAAGTAAATCTATCGGCTGTTGGTGCATCAAGATTCATTTTCTGATTAGGGTCTGCTGGGGCAGTTATTTTTACCATAATAGTTTCAGTATCGTTGAGGCTACCATCAGAAACCATTATTTCAATTCCTGAATAATCTCCCTCAGCAATAGTACTAGAAATGTTAATTTTTGCAGTTCTATCTCCATTATCTACCAAATCAACACCTGTTGGGTTACCTGAAATAGAGAAAGTTAAAACATCTGCAACATTTGCATCGGTTGCAGAAATATCAACAGATTTAGCAGTTCCAAATTCAGTAACAATATTACCTATACTTGCTAGCACAGGAGGCTCATTTGCCTCTGGAGCAACAACTTCTATAGAAATGATTTCATCTGTACCAAGACTTCCATCAGAAATGGTAATTGTAATATTATCATTAACACTGACAGATACAGTACTTGCGATATCAATTGAAGCTGTTCCATCTGCATTATCTGTAAGAGTAATTCCTGAAGAATTGCCTGCTATAGAAAAAGTAACAGCATCACCATCTGGATCTGTTCCTGATATAGCTACTGATTTTGCTATTCCTTCAGTTGCAACTATGTCTCCAATAGGATTATCAAAATCAGGTGCGTGATTACCTCCTGATAGACCAAAAGTAAATGCTAATGTTGGTTTATCACTTGCACTGTTAGCAGAAGAAATAGTCCATCCTCTGTTATTTAATGTCTGCACTGCATCCCCTTCTATTCTTAAAAATATATAATCTCCAGCTACAGCTCCCGCAGTTATTTGATCGTTTATATAAGTAATTAAATCGGCATTTGAGATACTCTGAACACCTAAAGTAGAACTATTATCCATTGCATTATCAGCAACTAAAGTACCTGTTGCATACATATCTGCATTAGAAATAGTTGCGATTGAACGATAGCCTAATCCATATATGTCAGCCTGTCCAACTAAGCCTCCCCAATCGGAAATAACTGTTAAATTAAAACTAAATGTAGATGCAATTACAACTTCTCCTACCGGAATAGTTGGTATTTGAAAAGGTATAACATGTACACTTATTGGTCTTCCAGCATTTTGATTTCCAATAACAGAAGTACCTTGTCCTACCCATACATTACCTAAAGTACCATCATTATCGAATATCTGCTGATCAGCTAGATCTCCAGTAATTGTTTGTCCATAACTCACCAAACTAAAGGTGAGCATAAAAGCATAAAGTAATAAATTTCTCATTTTGTTGTTGTTTTGGTTAATAATTAATTATAACTCTATGGTATATACTTGATATACCATAAGCTTTATATTTTATTCTACTATAAATTTCATTCTCTCAGACCACATGCCCGTATTAATAACTACAAAATAAATTCCTTTATTTAAGTTACTTATATTAATATTTAACAATTCGTCTTGCGAATTAAGATTAACATCCTGATACAGGACACTTCTACCAGCCATATCTAAAATAGATAGACTAGCAACTTGTTTTTCAAGGTTATTATTTATTCTTATTGATAAATTATCTCCTTTATTAGGATTAGGAAATAACACTATAGAAGGTTTATTCATTTCCTCATCGCCAATACTTAGCGACTTTGTAACTGTTAACTTAAATGATGTATTATATTCGGTAAACGATAATGA
>JAGLEB010000095.1 GCA_023145275.1 Flavobacteriales bacterium
AGCATGGCAATTAGAACTTAGCCATTTAATCTTATTTATTTATAGTATTGATTATTAGATGTCGTTCTTAAGTGCGAAACTTTAGTTATTAATTTTAAAGGTATTCGTGATGTGCTTTGTAGTTGTTTAGTTTTTTGATCAAGGAAAAAATGAAATAACGTTATCGACTGACAGTACTGTACTTAATTTAAGCGTATTTATTTATAGTATTATTTCTCAGATATCATTTTTAAGTGCGAAACTTGAGTAGTATAATCTAACGTTTATTAACCATATACACACCTGAAAGTATTATGGCAGTTCCTAGAAACTGTATGTAATGTAGGTTCTCCCCATCAGCCACTGCCCAAACAACTGCAACAATAGGAATTAAATAAGTAACGCTAGTTGCAAAAATAGGAGAACTTATTTTTATTAGTTGATTAAATAGTACTACAGAAACTGCAGTGCCAATTATTGAGAGAATCGCAATATATGTCAATGATATATTCTGTGCTGAAGTAAAAGTGTATTCCGTGAAAAAACCTGTGTTGAACAATATTGTCAATGCCGGAATCAATAACATACTGAAAGCCGATACCGTTATAGACAATGCCTTTTCATTGTTTAAATATTTTTTTATAAGGTTCGAGTTTATTGAGTAACTAAGAGCTCCAGCAACAACAAATAATGTGTAATAGTAGTTCGTGTTACTATCTATTGACGCACCCTGGAGTACTAGCATTAGAGTGCCAATAAGACCAATTAATATACCGATTATTTGTGCTTTTTTTACCCTTATCTTAAAAATGAATATTCCTATTATTACGGTGAAAAGAGGAACTAGGGAATTGAGTATTCCTGTGATACCACTATCTAACTGCGATTGAGCTTTAGCAAATAAAAATGCAGGCATAAAATTTCCAAATAATCCTGCTAAGAAGAGCTGAAGTACATTTTTCTTGTTTATTATCTTCAGGTGCTTAAATCCAAAAAAAAATAGAATGCTTGCAGCAATGCTAACTCTAAGAGCTCCAACTTGCATTGGACTAAATGATTCGAGGCCTCTTTTCATTAGTATAAATGAACTTCCCCATATAATTGATAAAGTTATTAGATATACCCAGCGTATATTGTCTTGTTTCATTCAATTTTGTTGATTATTGGTAAAAGCTCATTAAAAATTGTACATAAATCCAAAGCTTATTCTTGATGCATCTCGTGATTGGTCTTCGTCAAAATCAGTCGGTTTCAAAGGTTCATCACCTTCATAAAAGGTGCCTTTAGTCTTTACATTTTTTAATCCATAATTGAATTCTACACCTATAGAGAAATTAGGGTAGGGGTCCCATAAGAAATTTGTTAAGATGTAACTGTGAAAAGAGGAAGCATGTACCTCACGTATAGAACTTCCATCGTTAAGTTCTATTGGAGCAATATCATTCATCTCGAATTTAGTATATCCATAAACTAAATTAAAGTGGAGTTTCTTAGTAACATAGTACTCATAAGAGGCCCATCCTCCGAAAGAAGGAGTTGTTTCGAAATTAGAATTTGAATGTGGGTAAGCATCGTAATTACTTCCTCCAAATGAAACAATATATGCTGATATCCCTTTACCGGCAGCTGTTTGAAATTGGAAATTATTGCCCCCGAAATTCCCAATCATACCAGAGATAGAAGCCCCATATCCAAATGTTTTCTTTACATCTTCAATATTGCCATGTTCTATATAATTGATTGCTCTATAGATAGTTGAAAGTCTAATATGCCCCCATGATCCCTGACGTTTAATCGCTAATACCCCATCAGGAATAGTTTGATAAGTTCTCTCAATCGGAACTAGTACATTCGGAAATTCTGCGTAGTTAATTGCTGTGGCTTGTAAAGCAATTTCGTAAGCCCATTTTTCTTCAGAAAATGTGTTGAAATATTTCACGAAGGGCAAACGAGCCCATATACCAGAAGGAGGGCCATCAAAGTCTAATACATTTGGCCATATGTTCTGATCGCCAAAGTTCTCCCAATCTTGCCCTACTTGCCAATGATCGGTCTTAATATATGCTTTTCGCAATCTCATTTGTCCATTACCACCCCAGAAATCCCAGGAGATATGCCCTTGTATTTTTCCAATTTCAGGATGAATATATGCCGCGTCGAATCTCACCTGAGTTTGATATAGGTCAATACCTAAATTTTGTCTATTATCAGTGCCATAAACATCAATTAGGCCAATGTTAAAAGTGTCATACTCTTGCAAGCCTCCTTTAATGTTGTAGTAGCCATTCATCTTCATATTAGCTCCCATCCAAGCAACAATTTTTGGTGAGTTGCTAACACTGTCTTTTGATACGAATTTTAGAAGACGCTCTTGAGCACTAGCCCCAGAAAAGAAGCTAACAAGTAATAAAACAAAGAGTGTTTTTTTTAACATAAAGATTTTTTCTAAGGTATCTGATACCAAATTAATTTCAAACTGTTCTATCAAAATTTGGCTAGCTGTATAGGCAGGCACAAAAGTTTTAAACCAATTGCCTTATGAAATGACTTATTTGGTATTACAGTGTGTTTTAAGATGAATATTGATTTGTTTGGTGTAAATATAAAGGTTTGAAATTAATTATTGCTTAGTTAGATTGTTTATCAAGTAGCTTAAAAGCAAGTGTGATATAGTTTAATTAGGGATTGTAATAAAAATAATTATTTGAATAATAAATTTCTTCTGAAAATAGGGTTATTAGTCCTCCCATTCGAGGCTTTCTATTAAAGCGATGATGTCTTTCTTTATATAGTCAATTGCAGGAGAAAGCGAATCGGGATTTGGAGCAACATAAAAATATAGAGCTCCAGAGAGAATGTGTTTTGTACTATCTGTTATGTAGAATTGTAGGTTTGACGCAGCATTTCCTTTTACCTCAAATAAAGTTCCGTAGGTATTGTTTTCTGGATTTCCATAAGGGTTTTCGATAATACCACTTGCTTTCACAGTATGTTTGTATGTGAGTTTCTGCACTTCATCAATGAGTACTTCCGCATCTCCTTTAATATCCTTATAAGTTAGGTGTATTGTAGCCTTCATCTTAGGGTATCTGAAATTAACCCAGTCGTTTCTTTTTATATCTACATTTACTAGGTCTGATTTGTTGAAGCTAGCATGTAGATGATTTGAAACAAAAGTACTATATTTAGCCTTAGGGTAATCTAATCTCACATTTCCGCGTGGTCGTGGATAAGTATTGTCATCACATGAAGTAAATGCAAGAGATAAAATAAAAATAATAGCAGGAAAGAGCTTATGCATTGTTTTCAGAGCTTTTAAGACTAACTTTTACTTGTTTAATTCTTTTTTTATCAACCGCCTCAATCGTGAAATCGAAACTATTGAAAGAAATAATTTCGCCTTTTTCAGGGAATCTACCAGCTATTTCGAGGATAAATCCTGCAAGCGTATCTGATTCACCTTTTTCATCTTCAAATTGGGTTTCATCCTCAATGTCAGTAACTCTATAGAAATCTTTAAGAGTAGTTTTCCCTTCAAAAACAAAGTTAGAGCTGTCGATCTTAGAATACGAAACTTGATCTATATCAAATTCATCACTGATATCACCAACTATTTCTTCTATAATATCCTCCATGCTTATTAGACCTGAAGTACCTCCATATTCATCAACCACTATAGCTAAATGGGTCTTTTTTTCTCGAAAATCATTTAGTAAATCATCAATTTTTTTATTTTCAGGTACAAAGAAAGCTGGTTTTATTAGTCTTACCCAGTTGAAATTATCTTTTGCATTGATGTGGGGTAGTAAGTCTTTTATGTACAGAATACCAATTATACTATCAATATTCTTCTTGTAGACAGGGATTCTAGAATATCCATTTTTTATAATTTCCTCAATTACGAAGCTAAATTTCTCATTGGCATTTATAGCAAACATATCTATCCTAGGATGCATAATTTGCTTTGTATCTGTGTTTCCAAAGCTCACAATGCCTTCTAGAATTTTTTGTTCTTCTTTAGTGGTCTCATCGTCTGATGTTAATTCTAATGCATGTTCTAGATGAGAAACTGATATGTTCCCTTTGTTTTTTTGAAGCTTATCTTCAATGAAGTTAGTAGAGTTTAATAGAGGAATACTTATTACTCTAAATAATGATTGCATTATTTCTATTGGTGCTGCCATTTTTTGAGCAAACTTCAATGCGTTTAAATTTGCATAAACTTTTGGTATTACTTCTCCAAACATAAGTATCATGAAAGTAATAGCTACTACCTGAATAAGAAAACCAATAAGACTTTTTACGTCTAAGTTAAAAAAGTGGCTAGTTAAGTATGTAGAAAAAATTACGATACCTACATTTAGGAAATTGTTCGAAATAAGAATTGTAGCTAGAAGTTCCTTAGGCTTTTCTAGTAGTCTGACAACTTGCTTGTCTTTCTTCTCTTTAGATTCTTTAGCTTTTTCTATATCACCTGGAGTTAATGAAAAGAAAGCAACTTCTGCACCCGATACTAAAGCCGAAAATACTAAGAGAATTCCTAAGGCTAGCAGTTCAATGATAGCAACTAGATGATATTGCTCTAATATGTTACTAAAACTAGAGGGGACTGATTCCAAAGTGATATTTTTGTATTGATGTTAATATTTTACAAAAATATGATTTTTTATGAGTATTAAGCCTATTTTGTTTATAACCTTAAATACGCTAATGGATTTCTATTACAAAACTGTACTGCTTGCCATCATTAGTAATGCTCATTAAAAATTATTTACATATTATAAGCCTTCAAAAGTTATGTCGAACCCGAAAAGGGTTTCGCCGTATCTATGGATACGCTAGTGTATTTGAATTGTGTTGAATTCCTATTCTTATTATAAAGGTACTTAATGGTTTAAGTAATTAACCTAAGTTAAGGTCTAAAGGCAAAAAGGTTGACAGGGTTACAAGCTTATAATCTCATAACCCATTAAAATAACAGTAGAGCTAAAATATATAATAGATAATCGCCACAAAGTGGTAACTTCTTTTAGCAAATGCAACACTATATTATGTAAAGGCGTTGTCATTGCCCAATATTAAATTAAGACTTTCAGCCTTAACATCACCTATCTATGATAATAATTATTGAAAAAACGGTATGTAGATAGCTACTGACCTCAATAAAGTGTTTTAGTAAATTGACAATGCCTCATTTCCTACTACCCACTACAAACGACATAGACCCAACTTTTTCTTGCGCTACACCAATGCTAACATGCATTACAGCTTTTCATGACGAAACCACCTGCGTATTTCAGGTTAGACTATAATTAGGGTTTGATAAATACAGAAGCTAAGTTTAATATGGCAGATCTTCTTCGTTTATAAGCCATTCGGGTGTCGATTCGGAGTTTTTAGTATTTAGGAATTCAATTTTGCTAGCGATAATTTCGGTAGAATATTTTGAAATACCTTTGTCTTCCCATTTATTTGTGTGCAATTTACCTTCAACATATATAAGGTTGCCTTTATTCAGGTACTTTTCACAAATCTCGGCAAGTTTATTTTTTACGACAATTTTATGCCATTCAGTTTTTTCAACCTTTTTACCGTCTTTTTTTTCTAGATATGATTCTGATGTTGCCAATGGGAAGTTTGCAATTGAATTTCCATCTTCGAATTTGTGAATCTGTACGTCTTTTCCTAATCGTCCGATTAGCATAACTTTGTTTAATGAAGTGCTCATGATATGTAAATTTATAGTTAAAAAAATAGTTTAATATTTTAAATAACAGAACTCGGTAGTTGTTCTTTATATAAAGGTACGAAAAAATATAAGATGAAATTTGTTATTTATATGATTGGTAAAAATTTTCTTTAAAATAAGGGGTTTCTTTTCTCTTTAACAAAGTTTAGGTATGTGGCAGGTATAATTGCTGTTTTTTTTGGAAGAGTTTTATGCCGAATTACAGTGTTTTTACAAGTAAAAAATGATGTATGAGCGTTGTATATCCTAAAGTATTGATAATTAGTCACTAAATCAAATCATTTTTTGTAAATTAGTCTTTCGTATTTATCAGAAAATCATATATTTGCACGCCGAAAAAAGGTAAAAAATAATAAGAGTAAAAATAAATTTATATTAAGATGACAAAGGCTGATATAGTTACGAGTATTTCTGAGAATTTAGGAATGGACAAGACTGATGTTCAAAACATTGTAGAATCGTTCATGGGTGAAGTGAAGGAAGCGTTAGAGGAAGGTGAAAATGTTTATCTAAGAGGATTTGGAAGCTTTATCATTAAGAAGAGAGCTGAGAAAACTGGTAGAAATATTTCAAAAAATACTACTATCAAAATACCTGCACATAACATACCTGCATTCAAGCCTTCAAAGGTTTTTGTAGAGGGAGTTAAATCAAAAGTTAAGGTAGACTAGGTTTTATTCAAAAAATAAAGGTACTTTTGCCACCCCATATTTATTTATGTGGTGGTGAAAAATTAACAAATTATATTAATCAATAAAAAATTAGCGTTATGCCAAGTGGTAAAAAAAGAAAGAGACATAAGGTGGCGACTCACAAGCGTAAGAAGCGTATGAGAAAAAACAGACACAAGAAGAAGTAATTCTTTATAATTGTTTTTTAAAACATTCAAGCGCACCCATTAGGGTGCTTTGTTTGTTATGTCAAATATTTAAAATATTTGACAAATAGTAGTTCTTTAAATTATTGAAGACCTGAAGATTTTAATAATTTTCCTGTTGTAATTACGGGAAATTAAATTTGGAAGAATGGATAATGAATTGATTATTCGTTCCGGTTCTTCACGGGTTGATATAGCATTGCTTCAAGAGGGGAAACTCGCAGAGTTACACTCAGAAGATCACGATATATCATTTGCCGTGGGAGATCTTTATCTAGGAAGGATAAAGAAATTAGTTCCGGGTCTCAACGCAGCTTTTGTTGATGTTGGGTACGAAAAAGATGCATTTCTGCATTATCATGATTTAGGACCAGCGGTCCGTTCATTATTAAAATTCGTCAAAAAAACTCAATCAGGTAAGCAAATAGATTCGTTGTTTCACGACTTCGAATTTGAGGAGGAAATTCATAAGGATGGTAAAATCGATAAGGTTTTACAACCCGGACAGAATATTCTAGTACAAATTGCAAAAGAACCAATATCTACCAAAGGTCCACGAATAAGTTCGGAAGTATCGTTGGCAGGTAGATATATTGTCTTAGTGCCTTTCTCTGAAAGAATCTCTGTATCGCAGAAAATTAGAAATAGAGAAGAAAAAGATAGGCTACGAAGACTTATTCAAAGCATTAAGCCCAAAGGCTTTGGAGTAATTATCCGTACGGTAGCACAAGGAAAGAAAGTAGCAGAGCTAGATGAAGACATAAACACACTCTTAGTAAAGTGGGATAAATGTTTTAAGTCTGTGAAAACAGAAAAGCCGCCATCACGGGTATTGGGAGAATTGGATCGTGCTACAGCAATATTGAGAGATATTTTTAACGATTCATTTAAAAGCATTATTACCGACGATGAAGGTCTGTATCTGGAGGTAAGGCAATATTTAAATACTATTGCACCAGATAAAGAGAATATTGTAAAACTTTATCAAAACAAAGTTCCGATCTTTGAAAAATATGGAATAGAACGTCAAAAGAAAGTTCTTTTTGGTCGTTCAGTTTCCATGAGTAAAGGCGCATATTTGATTATAGAACACACTGAGGCATTACACGTGATTGATGTGAATAGCGGTAATAGAGCTAATTCAAAAGAATCACAGGAAAATAATGCACTAGAAGTGAACCTTATATCAGCTACTGAGATAGCTAGGCAATTGATGTTAAGAGATATGGGAGGAATAATTGTTGTAGATTTTATTGATCTGCACTCTTCCGAAAATCGACGTAAATTGTTCGAGCACCTTAAGGATGCAATGAAGAACGATAGGGCAAAACATAAGATTTTGCCACCGAGTAAATTTGGATTGATTCAAATTACTCGTCAACGCGTTCGACCGGAGATGAACATCAAAACAAAAGAACCTAACCCTAGTGGCCAAGGTGAAATTGATGCTCCTATCTTGATAGTAGATGAACTTAAGGTTAAGATTGATCAAGTTTTTGCAAAAGGAAAACATAAGAATATTACACTTAATGTTCACCCATTTGTAGCAGCGTATTTAACAAAAGGATTCCCATCAGTTCGTTTTAAGTGGTTCTTAGAAACGAAAAAGTGGATAAAAATCCTTCCTCGAGATGCTTACCAGTTACTTTATTATCAAATTTTTGATGATGAAGGAAGTAGAATAAAATAATGATGAATTTTATAAGCCAAGTACTTTTATTAGTGCTTGGCTTTTTTATTGGATTAACTTAAAGATCTCATTAAGGTCGATGATTCCAAAAATATTTGCAGAAGTAAGTAATACAACCGCCAAAATAACCCATCTTACAAACTCAGCTCCTCTTTTGATTGCGTATTTCGAAGCTACGTAAGCCCCAATAACATTTCCTATAGCTAGAGTGAATCCATACTTGTAGTTTACTTCATCGTTCCAAATAAATACAGCAAGGCTGAACGGAACATACATCATCACAATAAGAATTTTTATAGCATTTGCTTTTACCAAGTCGTAGCCTACACCGAGAACAATAGATGTCAATAATAAATATCCGATACCAATATGAAGGAAGCCACCGTATATACCTATAAAAAAGAATAAAATATATTGCCAAATAGTAATTTTCTGGTCTATCAAATCCTGATGGTTAACTAGCCATCTATTGGGCTTTATGAAAATAAAAACCACCATTACTATCATTACTACGGCAATTGCTTTCTCGAAAATGTCTTCGTTGAGGTCTACAGCTATCATTGCTCCAAGTACAGATCCAATCACAGTTGGTATTGCAAGCCTTATACCTTTATCGCTGTCGAGAATGTTTTGTTTCTTGAAATTTATTGTTGCTGTTATTGTTTGAAGAGTTATTGCAATACGGTTTGTTCCGTTTGCTACCCCAGTGGGTAAGCCAAGAAACATTAGTATAGATAAGGATATTATACTCCCTCCCCCAGCAAGAGTATTTATAAAACCAACCATTATTCCTGCAATGATTAGTGCAATTATTTCTCCAAGTGACATGTTGATATTATTTTACAACAAGATTACGAAATATGATGGGAATTGAATTCAAGAGATGATATAATTATCAAATATAATAAAAGGGAGTATTTTCTTTTGGAGCAGTGGCAGTTACAATATCGCTTATTAATTATTAGGTTATTACTCATAATTATGGAGTTTGAGCTAGTCTAAATTTTATATAATATCATTCGTAGTACTTATAACCATATAGGTAAATACGATTGAAAGTTGGTAAGAAAAAATGGGTAGAGACTTGAAAAAATACTACATTTGCAGCACGAAAAATAACAATAGAAAAATAAAGATTATGGCTTTAGAGATAACAGACGCAAATTTTGAGGTAGAGGTTATTCAATCAGATAAAGTAGTACTTATAGATTTTTGGGCTGCTTGGTGTGGACCATGTAGAATGGTTGGACCAATTGTAGAAGAATTGGCTAAAGAATATGAAGGTAAGGCTGTAGTAGGTAAAGTAGATGTTGATAGCAACTCTGCTGTATCTTCTGCCTTAGGAATTAGAAATATACCTACTATCTTATTTTTTAAGAATGGTAAAGTTGTGGATAAGCAAGTAGGAGTGGCTCCTAAAGAAGCTTTAGCTGCAAAACTTGAGGCAATCATGTAGTAAATACATCTTGCAATTAGAATAAAAAAAATCCGAGTTCGTAATGAGCTCGGATTTTTCTTTTTAGATTATTTTGATTTATTAGTTCCTACTAGAAATCTTAGATAACAATCTCAATATCTCGATATATAGCCATATAAGAGTCACTAGAAGTCCAAATGCTCCCATCCACTCATGATTTTTTGGCATTCCGTGCATAACTCCTTTTTCTATAAAATCGAAATCTAAGATTAAGCTAAATGCTGCAATACCTACAACTATTATCGAAAACCCAATAGACATTAGTGAGTTTCCGTATATAAACGATTGCACTCCAAAAAATGACATTACAAAGCTGATTATGTAAACCAAAAATATACCTCCTATTGCTGAAGTCATTATCGCTCTAAATTTTTCACTAGCTCTTATTAATCCTGCTTTGTAAGAGAAAAGCATTACAAAGAACGTTCCAAAGGTTAAGGCCACTGCCTGCATCGGTATGCCAGGGTACGAAACTTCAAAAATAGCCGAAAGACCTCCTAGAGCAGCACCTTCGAATAATGCATATAATGGTACCGTAAACTTAGCCCATTCATTTTTAAATATAGTTACCATGGCTAGTATAAAACCACCGATAAAGCCACCAATCATAATCCCCTGAACGTTTCCTCCTTGCATATACATATCCCAAGTGTATGCAGCTGAGGCTATAACTAGTAAAAATGATATTAGAGTTTTATTAATAGTTCCTTGTAAAGTCATAGGAGCACTTTGCGTAAAGTCTATGTCTTTCCAAATTTTATCCCCAAATGCGGGGTTAGATGATTTCATTATATTCATAATATAAAATGTTTTTTTATAACAGTCAAAGAAACAAAAAATATGCCAAAATCATCTTATGTCATAGTGTCATAATGATGAGTTAATCAAAACATTTGATTAACTTTGATAATCATTAATAATATTAATAAACCATTGATAATTGCTGATTATGCAAATAGGAAACGCTAAAGAGATTAATAGTTGGATAGAATCTATACTTCACAGTACTGGAATATCCGGTGGTTGGGTTGATTTTATTATGATTGGGATTGATATTCTTTTTATGATTATCATTATTATCTTACTCGATCTGCTAGCTAAGAAAATAATACTCTCAATTGTAGATAAATTAATCAGGAGAACAAAAGTTACTTGGGATGATGTATTCTTAGATAATAAAGTATTCCATAATGTTGCTCATATTGTTCCTATCGTTTTGATAGATTTTTTTATGCCTATATTCTTTGGGAAATATCCAGGTGTACTTTCGTTAATAGATAAAGTTACTGATTTTGCTTTTGTTTGGATTATTGTTGTCCTGTTGAATAGTATAATCAATTCTCTTACAGAACTTAGTAAAGGTAGAGATAAATACGTTTCTATTGCAGTACAAAGTTTGTCGCAACTTACAAAGATTGGAATTTTCTTATTTGCTGCAATAATTACATTCTCAATTCTTTTAAAGATTGATTTAGGAACAATTTTTGGAACACTTGGAGCTCTAACAGCTGTGCTAATATTAGTGTTTAGAGATACAATATTAGGTTTTGTTGCAAGTATTCAGATGTCGGCATCTAAGATGGTTAAGATTGGCGATTGGGTGGTGATGCCTAGTTATAGTGCCGATGGTTATTTGATAGAACTTAATCTGATGACCGCAAAAATTCAGAATTGGGATAAAACTATTACTTCGGTTCCTACATATGCTCTTATTTCTTCTGCAGTAAAGAATTGGGAGGGAATGAGCGAAGCCGGAGTGCGAAGAATAAAACGTTCTATAGTGTTTGATCTTAATACTGTTAGATTTTGTAATGAAGATGATATTAAGTTATTCATGACTTACGACCTTTTAGAAAAATATATTGATGCTAGGGAGAAGGAAATAAGTACGTATAATACAAAGCAGGTTATCCATAAGGACAAGCTTGTTAATGGTAGAAGAATGACTAATATTGGAGTGTTTAGGAAATATGCTGAGTTATATCTCGAGAATAACGATATGGTGGCAAAAGAACAGACTTTGATGGTTAGGCAGTTACAAGCTACAGAACACGGATTGCCTTTGGAGGTTTATTGTTTTTCAACCGAAACGGCATGGGTGAAACACGAAGGAATACAATCGGATATTTTCGATCACTTATTTTCTGTTGCTAATGAGTTTGGATTGAGACTTTACCAGGCACCTAGTGGAAATGATATTCTTGCTTTGAAGAAGTAATATCTAAAGGGAAGTTATAGCAACCCAAGATTGATTCTTTACATAACCTTTTTCTCATCTATTTCGTTATTAAAATACTGATTTAGCCTAGCTAAACTCCGTTTTTGATGCCTCATATCTGAAAAAAAATACAATGCAAATATTTCTAAAGTAGTTTTTTAAGGCACCCTAAATACACACTCTGACTATTTTCACAAAGTTGATTAGAAAGCGTGTGACTAATTATCAAAATTTTTCATTTAACTTTATTAGTGAAGCCTAAAACAGATGTTTAACTTTGCACTCTGAAAAAAAACATCTTAAAAATGACAAGCAACAACCTTTCTCCTAAAGAAATCTTAAAGAATACTTTTGGGTTCGATGAGTTTCGTCCTATGCAGGAAGAAATCATTAATCAAGCTTTAAACAACGAAGACACTGTTGTGCTTATGCCTACAGGTGGGGGAAAATCGCTTTGTTTTCAGATTCCAGCTTTAGTTAGAGATGGGCTGACTTTGGTTATTTCGCCTTTAATATCGTTGATGCAAGACCAAGTTATGGCACTGCGTTCCAACGGGATTAATGCTTTTTTCTTTAATAGTACACAAAGTGCTGCCGAGCAGCGTGAGGTTGTTGACAATATAATGTCTAACGAGGCTAAGCTATTATATGTTTCGCCCGAAAAACTGATGTCGCCAGAGTTTACTGGAATCCTTCAGCATGCAAATATTAACCTTATTGCTATTGATGAGGCACATTGTATCTCGCAATGGGGACACGATTTTAGACCAGAATACACAAAGCTAGGTTTCCTAAAGCAAAAGTATCCTAATATTCCTGTTATGGCTCTTACTGCTACTGCTGATAAGATTACTAGGAACGATATTTTGAAGCAGATGAAGATTGAGCATGCCCATGTTCATATAGCATCTTTTGATAGACCAAATTTGAGTCTGAGTGTGGAGCAGGGGACAGATAAAATCAAGAAAATCCTGAAATTTGTTGAGAAAAGGCCAAATACTTCGGGGATTATCTACTGTCTGAGTCGCAAAGAATGCGAGTTGACTGCTGAAAAGCTTCAAACTGCAGGATACAATGCAGAGTATTACCATGCCGGAATTAAAGCCGACGAAAGAGCTGCCGTTCAGAACAGATTTATAAAAGATGAAACTCCGATTATTTGTGCAACGATAGCCTTTGGAATGGGTATTGATAAATCTAATGTTCGTTGGATTATTCACCATAATATGCCTAAGAATATGGAAGGCTTCTATCAAGAAATTGGTAGGGCAGGGCGTGATGGTTTACCAAGTGATACCTTATTGTTTTACTCTCTAAGAGATGTTATTCAGTTAAGACAATTTGCTGAGGATAGCGGACAGAAAGAATTGCAACTAGAGAAGCTTCAGAGGATGCAGGATTATTCTGAGTCGCCAGTTTGTAGGCGTAAGATATTGTTGAGTTATTTTAATGAGACACTAGAGGAGGACTGTGGAAACTGCGATGTGTGTAAAAATCCACCTAAGCAATTTGACGGAACAATACAGGTGCAAAAAGCTCTGAGCTCTATTTATAGATCAGGAGAGAACTTGTCTACAACATCTCTAATAGGGGTTTTGAGAGGTTCTTTGAGCCAGCAAACTTTTGAGTTTAAAGATTTAAAGACTTTTGGGATAGGGCAAGATACATCCTTTAAAGACTGGCAGCAATATGTTTTACAAATGTTGCATCAAGGACTTTTTGATATTGCTTATGACGATCACAATAAGCTTAAGTTAACGTCTTTGTCTAAAAAAGTATTATTCGAAGGGAAGAATATTAGTCTTGTTCAGGTTAAGAAGAAAGTAAAGGAAAAGGTTGAGCCTCTAGCAAAACGTGTTAGAAAAGAGAAAGCTATTAAAAGTAACTTATTTGATGAGTTGAGAAAGGTTAGAACAGAGTTAGCTTCTAGATTTAATGTTCCTCCATATGTGATATTCTCAGATGCTACCTTGCGTGATATAGAAGATAGTAAGCCTATAGATGAGAATGAATTTGCGAATATTTCTGGAGTAGGTGATTATAAATTAGAGAGATATTCTTCTTATTTTATTGATGTTGTTAATGCGTATTTCACTAAGAAAAAAGGACTTGGGAATGCTTACAAGGCCACTTTAGAAATGTACAAAGGCGGATCGACTGTAACCGAAATTGCAAAAAGTAGAAAAGTTCAAGAAACAACCGTTATGTCTCATATTGCCAAAGGAATTGGAAATGGTGAAGATATTGACATATTCGATTTCGTGGAAATAGATGAGTACAAGAATGTAAAGCGAGCTTTTATAGAGTTAGGAAGAGAGTTTAAGCTGAAACCAATTTACGATAAGCTCGAAGAAACTGTAGAATATGGTAAGATAAGACTTTGTTTGAGTCACTTTAATGCTAATCCGTAGATTGGTAGAGTATTAATTATTTAAGCCACTAATTATGCTAATTAGTGGCTTTTGATTTTTTCTAAGATTATCTATGCTATTAATGGAACCTTAGTTAATCACTAAAGTTTCGCACCTATTGTA
>JAGLEB010000096.1 GCA_023145275.1 Flavobacteriales bacterium
TAGTTTGATGTACCTGCTGCAGAGTGAATAGACCACTCAGGAGAAAGGATAGCTTGGTTGTTTTGTAACCACATGTGACGAGTTTCTTGTGGCTCACCCATGAAATGACAAACAGATTGGTCTTGAGGAACTTCGAAATAGAAGTAAGCCTCCATACGACGACTGTGAGTGTGAGCTGGCATTGTGTTCCATACAGAACCTTCGTTAAGTTCAGTCATTCCCATTTGTAGTTGACATGTTTCAACTAGTCCACTTAAAATCATCTGATTGATTTTTCTCTCGTTTGAAGTTTTCAATGAACCTAGCTCTATCTTTTTAGCATCTGCAAGAGATACTTGTTTTGTAGGGTAAGTTGTGTGTGCATTAGCAGAGTTGAAGTAAAATAAAGCTCCTTCTCCTTCGAAAAGAATCTCTTTTGCTCCTTTACCAACGTACAAAGCATCTTTGTAACCTAACTCGTAAGCTTTACCATCAACATAAACAGTACCTGCACCACCTACATTAATAATTCCTAATTCTCTTCTTTCTAAGAAGTAATCTGCTTTTAAAGGCTCGATAGTTTCAAGAAGAAGTTTTTCTCCAGCTTGAGGCTTACAACCACCAACAATATATCTGTCGATCATTGAGTAAACCATGTTTACATTTCCTGCTTCGAAAAGATTATCTAAAAGAAATTCTTTTCTGATACGTGTAGTATCGTAACTTTTGAAATCTTGTGGATGAGAGTTGTATCTCAATTCGTAATTAGTTGCCATCTTTATTTTTTATTTAAATTTTGTTATTTCTAATACAATCGATTGGCAAGGTACTACAATTATTATTTTCTACAAAAGAATAATCAAAGTATTTAATCAAGGCGAAAATACTATAAAGTATTGAATTTCAAGAATATATCGATAAAATAAAATTGTTCCTTTTTTAACATATTATAAAACATGTTTAAAAAGGAACAATGGCAAATTGAGTTACTAAAAAAATTAATATTCTACTGCTAATTTCATTGTAGTAGAACCCCTTACAATCAATTCTGGTTGAATAACAACAGTCTTACTCGATAACTGACCACTATATCCATCTTTAACAAAATCAAACAACATCTCAGATGAAGTCTTACCAATCTCGAATGGGTGTTGATCCACAGTTGTTAATCCTGGATTAATTATATCTGAAGCTGGCTCGTTTGAAAAACCTGCAATTGCAATATCCTCAGGTACATTATAATCAGTTTTTTCAGATATATACTTCATTATTGCTAATGCAGTTACATCATTTACACACACAATTGCATCAGGAATATTGTTTTTATCTTCTAAAAATTCTTTCAGTGCTTCAACAGCTGTATCAGCATATAGCTCTATAGATTTAATATAGTTCTCTTCGTATTGAATACCATTATCAAACATTGCATTTTTATATCCTAAACAACGCTCTTTATACATTGTAGATTCAAGATCACCGGCAAGATGAAATATCTTCTTTTTACCCTGCTTGATTAAATGTTCCGTTATCATATAAGTTGCTTTCCTATCGGCCAAAACTACTTTAGATAAATTAGAATTCTCGTAAAACCTATCAAATAAAACCACTGGTATTTTGTTTTCTACAAACTGATTAAGATGCTCTCCATCTCGTGTATCCTGAGTAGGAGATACTAACAATCCATCAACCCTATTCATGAACATACCATCTAGAATTTCCTTCTCTTTAGAAAACGAATCACGAGATTGGGAAATAATTACCCTATATCCTTTTTCTGATGCTACTTGCTCTATTCCATCAATAGCTTCAGAAAAGAAGTGTCTTGATATAAAAGGGACAACTACACCTATAGTCATAGTTTTGCTAGTTCTAAGATTAGAAGCTAATAGGTTACGTTGATAACCTAATTCTTTAGCCTTGGCTTTTACCCTTTCTTTAGTTTTAGCACCAACTCGAGGACTATCACTGAGGGCCCTAGAAACAGTTGAACTATCTATTCCTAATTCCCTAGCTAAATCGTGTATTGTAATATTCCTTTTCAAAATATAATATTTTTAAATTGAGTTAGTTAAAACGGCTACTGAACGATTGACCATTAAGGCAAAAGTATGTTTTTTTTTATAAAAATTTTCATTACACTTTATTAATGCTTCAATAAAACAATAATCAGTATAATTAAGTGACATATTGTTATTATATAGATAATTCTCTCCTAGCTTTTAATTCCTCTTCAATATTATCCATAGTATCATTATCTAGTTTATAGAAACTCATTAGGATTGCAACAATTATACTTCCAGCTGCAGGAATTAAACTCACCATCAATAGAATTCCATTTATTGATTCATCAGATTGAGTTGTATTTGCTTCAAATCCATAAGCATATAATATCCAACCTATAAGAGCTGCTCCAATAGTAAATCCAAATTTTTGAGCCATTGTTGAAGCTGACATAATTAAGCCAGTAGCACGTCTATTATTCTTCCATTCAGAATAACTTGCAGTATCAGTATACATAGCAAACAAGATTGGTGCAGGTGGTCCCATAGCAAAACTTACAATTATATTAAGAGCAAATATCAATCCTATATCTGACTTATCTACAAAGAAGAACATTGCTGTAAAAACACCTGTTACTAACTGGGCTACAATAAAAACTTTCTTTTTACCAAACCTGTTAGTCATTTTCTCTGTAAGAGATATAGAAATAATTCCGAATATAGATCCTAGAACTAAGAAAGGTCCTGCCAATGATACGTCTTCTATATAGTATTTGAAATAATACATTATAGAACCAAATTTAATAGCAACATATACTAAACTTATTACACCCACAGCTAACAATATCAACCAAGGAGTATTACCTATTAAGTCTTTAAAGTCATCTTTAATATTTGTTTTCTGTTCTTTAGGAGGAGAAACCCTTTCTTTAGTTGAATAAAAAGTTGTTAAGAACATTATCACTGCCATAATACCAAATACAATCATTGTTCCTTGGTAACCCTTAGCTTCATTAACAACAACTACATCTAATTTCACAGAAGATATGTCCTTGTCAAAATACTTTTCAGGGTTTATTGTATAAGTACCAAATCCTTCTTCAAGATGTAAAACATCTGTAGATGCATCTACTTCATCCTTAAACTCTTTTCTATAAACAACTACTGTTAACTTCTCTTCTACTTCTCCTGCTTCTTTAGTGTCAAATGAGATTTTTCGTAAAAAATTTCTAAACTCACTTGAATTAGCATCTGATGCATCTAGTCCAAAATCTGCTTTCATTATCAATTTAGATGAGCCTACACCATTCTCGGTAAGTACAATTTGATTTTTATTCGATTCTGCCGAAAACACATCTGTATTGTCCCCTCCTATAGTGGTTACTAATGGTAACGTTAAAGCTTGAACTAATAATCCTCCAGAGAAAGCAAACATAAATCTATATTGCGAAAAACTTGCTCGCTGTTTTGGACTCGCCGAAATAACACCCATCAAAGATGAATAAGGGATGTTTATTGCAGTATATACCATCATCATAAGTGTATATGTGATATATGCATATACTATTTTACCTGTTAACCCAAAATCTGGAGTTGTAAAAGTTAATACCCCAATTAGAGCAAACGGTAAGGCTAGCCATAATATATAAGGACGAAATTTACCCCATTTGGTATTTGTGCGATCGGCAATAATACCCATCATAGGATCGTTAAGTGAATCCCAAATTTTTGTAATCAAGAACATTGTTCCTACTACAGCTGCAGGAATACCAAAAATATCAGTATAAAAATACATTTGGAAAATCAGCATTGTATTCCAAACAAGGTTTGATGCCGTATCTCCTAGAGCAAAACCAATTTTCTCTTTTATCGATATATTTTCCTCTATATCTATATTATGCTTTTCTGAACTCATATAATTTTAAATTATGTTGCTAGTTACATGTTGCTTGTTACTAGTTATTCTCAGTGTCTTAAAGATTTCTGAGAAAAACTAGTAACTGGCAACTAGCAACCAATTAAATTGATCTTAACTATTTTTTTTCTATTTGAAAATCTACAGTAACTTCTTTTTTACCAAATCCT
Source organism: Flavobacteriales bacterium (assembly GCA_023145275.1). GTDB lineage: Bacteria > Bacteroidota > Bacteroidia > Flavobacteriales > JADGDT01 > JADGDT01. The sequence goes on from JAGLEB010000096.1 coordinate 4,065, forward strand.
GCAGTTGGCACTTCAATAAAGGAATCAGCTTGTTCTACACCATCAACCAACACTTTTTGAGTATCACCTTTTTTTACATTGATTTTGAATATTGTCCCTCTAAAATCTCTTTCGAAAGACAATTCATTCCACTCCGAAGGTAATTGTGGATCTATGTTGAAACCATTGATATCTCTTTTAAATCCTAAAAGATTATCGAAACAGTTAAGCATATTCCAAGCAACAGTACCTGTTCTCCAAGGATCATCAGAAACATGTCTTTTACGTAGTGACGATGGCCCTGTATAACCATTAGGTTGAGCATAAGGCTCTGATCTTTCGGCTGAAGGAAGAATCCTTTTAAATGTTTCAAAAGCTTTATCGTTTCTACCGGCTGCATAGTCAGCTGCAATCTTAAATGATGCTGCATGACAATATACGTTTCCATTGGTAAAATTACCTTCAGGTATTCCTGTAAGCGAACCAATATCTTTGTTATACTTTGTAAAAGGAGGCCAGTTATGTACAGGTCCAACTTTTGTATCAACCATTGGTTCAACTTTCTTCATTATTTGCTCATACTTATCGGCATCAATAATACCTGCTAGTACGGCCCACGATTGTGGATTAATAAATACTTGTCCTTCTTCTGAAGCATTATCTCCTACTTTATTACCTGCATCTGTAAATGCATAAATAAAGTGATCTTCGTCCCATCCGTGCTTAAGTATATTTTTCTTTATCTCGTTATATCTAGTAGCGCACTGCTCTTCTATTTTCTTATCACCTTTCCAAACTGCTATTTCTTCTACAACTTTCAAAGCTCTTGCAAATGCAATACTCATCCAAACTCCTTCTCCTTTTCCTTGTGCACCTACTTTATCCATTAGGTCATTCCAGTCGCCATGTCTTATAAGGGCTAAACCTTTTTCTCCTCTATCGTTCCATAGAAAATCTAAAGCTCTAAGGTTATGTTCCCAAATTGTATCTTCTCCACTATCAGAGTATTTAACTACTCTGTCTAGCATAGAAAGATCTCCAGTTTCGCGAAGCAACGAGTATGTTGCGTGACTTATCCATGTTGGAGAATCAGAATAATGCTTATCTGCTGCAGCAACTTCCATTGATCTAACTCTGAAAGCTCTTGGGCAGAATCCGCTGTTTTTCTGGTTTATAAGTGCTTTTTCTAACATTGATAAAGCTCTATCAGGATCAATAATTGCAATACCTGCAGAATCTTGAAGCGTGTCTCTATATCCTTTGAAATAAAATCTTGCCCAATCTGACATAAGATATAATTGATGCTTTAACCAAATATTGAAAAGGTTATTAAAATCAGCATCAGGAGTATCTATTTTATTAAGTCCTAGTCTTGAAAGATTGTCATTCTTAATGATTTCTAGCTCTTGGTCTATTAGCTCACTATTTGCATAAAGTGCAGTAAATTCATCAGCCTCTTTCTCGTCAAAAACAACACCCATTACTATATTTATACGCTGCTCAGCTCCACTCTCTAAACTTAGATTGTGTTGTAATGCAGAAACCATAAATTCAGCAGATGCTGTACTGTCTGTTAACTGCCCATCGATAATACACTTCGGTAAATCAAAACCAAGATCATGACCTAGAAACTCATCTCTACTTACATCATGATGATCGTAAGGAACATCAGTATAAGTAAATGCACGGTACTTCTCTGTCATTACACTAACAGATCTGTTTCTAAAATATAATCTCTGTTTTTCTTTCTGAGGATATGCATCAACAGCAGTTTGATAACCGTATGTTAAGTTTACCCCATCTAGAATAACTTTTGCTACGTTAAATACAGATATATCGCGTTTTCTTCCAGATTCGTTGGCTACAGTAACAGACCAAATCTCTCCCGACTCTTTACGAGGTACAAAAATTTGAAAAGTTACTTTAATACCATTCTTCTTACTTTCAAGAGTTGTATATCCAAGTCCATGAGTACAGCTATATTCATCTAGCTCGATTCTTGTAGAGTGATATGCTGCAGACCATACTTCTCCTGTTTCGTTATCTCTTATATATATATTTCTTGGTCCAGTACGATCGTCCTGCTTTCCAAAAAGATTAGTCAGGACTCCATCTTCATTCTGGTATAGAGAGAAACCATTAAGGTTTTGTCCTACACTAGCCATATATGTTGGATTCCATAAAAAGTTAAACCAATCTCTAGGTGGTCTAGGATCAGTAATTTTGTATTCTCTTCCTCCGTCTGTGAAATTTCCGTAATTCATAATTATATTCTTTATTTTTTTCGTTTGTTTATTTTCTATTCTTCAACCATGCTATGCACAAATTCTTCCATGCTTCAACACTTCCTTGTCCGTTTGCCAACGAAAACCCATGTTCGCCATTTTGGAAAACATGAAGTTCTGCATCAACTTTATTCTTAATCAGCTCTCTGTAAAAAGCAATACTATTTTCTACAGGTACAACATCGTCATCTGATGAATGAAGTAAAAATGTAGGAGGCGTATCCTTTGTAATATGCTTCTCACTTGAGTAATACTCCATTTTTTCTTTATCAAGATTTTCTCCCATAAAGAAATACCTTGATCCATCGTGAGTGAAATCTGCACTCATAGAGATTACAGGATAAACAAGTAAAGTAAAATCAGGTCTTGCACTCAGCAAGTCGATATTATCTTTAGCTCCCAAAACACTTTCGCTATAGTGAGTTGCTAACGTTGAAGCAAGGTGTCCTCCAGCTGAAAAACCCATTACTCCAATATTATCTTTATCAATATTCCACTCTTCTGCATTTGCTCTAATTATTCTCATTGCTCTTGCAGCATCTAGTAATGGCGATTTCTCCCTATCAATATTACTTTTGCCGTGTGGCAAACGATATTTAAGAACTATGGCTGATATTCCATACGAGTTGAACCACTTTGCTACATCACTACCTTCCCATACATCTACAATAACTTCGTAACCCCCTCCTGGAATAATAAGAACAGCTTGTCCATTACTATTTTTCTGCGATGGCAAGTAAACTGACATTTCCGGATTATAAACTAAAGTAGAAATCTCAAGACCATCTCTAAATGTCTCAACATTAACTTCGCCAGCTTCCTTATAATTAGGAATGTCTTTGTCCCACAGAGGTATTGTCATTATATCGTTATATTTTGTTTTCCTGCTATAAGTGCAACTGATTTACCTTTCCACTTGAATTCTCCTTTCAGTCCATCAGGAAGTAAAATTTGAGCATCCATTTTATCTCCAGTTTTTACATACGAAATCTTTATCATTCCTTGCGGATGAGGAAACTCAACTTCAAGTTTATCTAACTTACCTAAGCTTGGTTCAATAATAACCGACTTGAAAGAATGTTCTCCAGGATAAATTCCTGCAACGATGTGCAAGAAATCAAAATTAGGACTAGCACTCCAAGCATGACATTCTGAACGAGGGTTAATATCTGTCTCCCCATAAGTAGTCATTCCTTTATCAATCATACCTTTCCACGGATCAAGTAAATCGAGATATTGATCACCTAAACCTACTTTTTGTAATGCTCTGAATGTATAAAATTTGAAATATATTGTTGCTTGATAAAGAGTTTTGTCTTCTAAAATACTTTGCATTACTTCAGCCTGATTTTCTTCTTTAAAAGTGTCAGTCAGGATACCTAGTATATTAGTATGTTGTGAAAAATCTTTTTTATCAGGAGTTTCAGCAATAAGTCCTTTTTCATTATCAAAACAATTTTCTAACACAGATTTTTTAACCTTATTAGATAATGCTTTATAAGTTTCTACTTCATGCTCCATATTAAAGTAGTCTAATACAACTTGGGCATGTTCTAATGTTTTAACAAATTGTAACGATATATTTGCTGAATATCCATCATCAGCCCCTTGTGGTATTCCACTTGGGAACTCAAGAGTCCAATCTGTAAAATTCCACCACTTTAAACCAGTAAGCATACCTGTTTCATCTACTCTTGTAGCAAACCAATCTATTGAAGATTTGATCCCTGGAATAAACTGACGTAAAAATTCTGGATCATTACGATACATAAAGTAATCGTGAATCATGTCTATCCAGAACAGCGAAAATGGAGGTATTATCTGAATTATATTAGAAGGGTATCTACTTTGTGTTAATCCTTCTGGTGTACGTGAATCATCAAATTGTTGGATGGCTTTACGCATCAACCTATCATCTCCTGAAACATAAATGGATATTAAAGATGCTATTCGCGTATCACCTATATATTGTAAATTTTCGTAATATGGGTCGTAATACATTTCATCAGCAGAATTACGTAATGTTTTCCATGCTGCATCCCATATTTTATCAAGAGAATGATCGCCAGTAATAACTTTAGCTTTTTCCTCGAATGGATAAGCTGTAAAAACTCCGTGATAATTATCAAGAACTAAATCTTCTTCTTTTGTCTCAATCTCTAATTCTATAAATCTGTATGTTCTTCTTGAAAGTGGTTTGAAAAATCTCTTTTCTCCACCATCTGGCAACAAAACATCATAGTAACCAAATATTGATTTTCCCTCAATATCATTACGGTTACCTTTTAAATCAATATGTATTATATTTCCATCTGATACAACTTCATCGGGGCCAATGTCTTTTAAAAGTGCCTCAGCATAAGTTATTTTAATTTCACTGCCCTCTCCTTTACTATATGTTAACTCAGGAAAACCTGTAGTGTGATGTGTTTGATCTATAAGTATTGTTACTTTTGAATTTGCAGGAATTGTTGTTGAACCACTTCCTTTTATGAAAGTCTCATCTTTTTCCATTCCGCTAATTCTTGAAATTTTAGCAAATTGTTCTACCGTCTCTTCCATAAAAGGAATAGTTCTCGGTACAAGGTGCCAAGCTCCTCCATATAGAAAACCACGACCTACAGCAAATTCAGTTGTTGTACTTTTAGGTTTTAACCAATTTTCTGCATTGAAATTCAATTCATTCCATCCCCAAGGATATTCTGTAGCATCTACTCTGTCGCAAGGACCGGCAGCATAGTATGCTTCCATCATTTCACTATTGATATTAATTGCTGAAAAAGCTTTATTCTTAACCACTTTCCAATCAGCACTTCCTGTGTTAATATCAATATCAAGAGCTCTATCGCCCTGTAAAATAAAAGCAGTTTGAAAAGTAACCTGCGAAACACTTCTATGCTCACCAAAGTTTACAACTTCAGCAGCAATTACATTCTTACCAACTTTTAATTTACTTGAAATATCAATTGTCTCATATCTTTGATGAGAAGTATCGCCAATAGATGGCCCATAACAAACACTCTCGCCATTAACAAAAAGTCTATATCTATTATCTGCAGAAACAAATATGTTAAATTCTTCAACTAAATTTTTTATGTCAAATTCATGACGAAAAAGAAATACTCCGTAATCGAGAGTCGATTCTGTAGGATGAGTAATCCATTGGGCTTTCCATGTATATTTAAGCAAATCTATGTCCTTCCCCGACCCGTTGCTAGTTACTGTTGACTCTGGTGTAATCATAATTAATTTTATACTTATGTTTCAAGTTAAAAAAACACAAACACACTAGAATCTAAATAAAATTCGGTAGGATAAATATCCTATGTGTTTTTATGTAAACTTTAAACTTGATTAATTATTATCTTTATTATCTATTATTGAATTGGACTCTTGAGCTTCAATAGCTTAAAAAAAAGAACACAACAATAAATAGAAACTAAATTGTAAATATTTAAGATATTATATTTATAATTGTAACTGAAAACAAAGCTACAATGCAATCGATTGTACAAATAACAATAAAAAACTGAGAAAAGCCAAACTTTATTAAATAAAGTTTGGCTTTTTATTGTTTACGCATAATATTTATGGAAAAACATTATAAGTGATATTCAACTATGGGTATCGAACTATAACTTTAGATGAATAAATTGATTCTATTCATAAGATGTAATATCTACATCCGATAAATAAACAATTTTCCATACACCATTATTTATTTCTAAGAAACGTACATTTATTACTTTCCTAATAAGGTTGCCTTTTGCGTTAAATGAATTCTCATTGTAAACAACCCACGCACTTCTATCGTAAATTTTAATCTTATAATCTGTATTCTTAAAAGTTTCAGTTGATGGTTCGGGGTCTTTAGTAATATTTACCTTGATGCTTTGACTTAACTTATCCCAACCAACTACATAACCATACCAGTTCTGTCTCGATATTAAAATAATGGTACTTTCGTCTTGTACAAATGTATTTGATTCTCCTTTGTAATCTTTAGCTAAGTGCGCTTTTGTCTGATTCTCTATTACCGAAATTATTGATTTTCTATTTACATCAGGTTTAATAAAAACCTTATTAAATACAATAACTGTATCATTCGCAGAAACCTTTAATTCAAAAGGACCTCCAGCTTTCTGAGATGGTAATTTTACTTTCCAATCTCCCATTTTATTTGTTACTACAGAAACGCTACTACCATCTAGATCAACTTCAACTTTGGTTGCTCTATATGCCTTACCCCAAACAGATATTTCAGTCCCTTGTTGAAGAACTATACCATCGCTAAAAAAACTTGAGACCTCAAGGTTCGAAGGTCCATCGTTATAGGAGTCACTTCTAGGTATACAACTAAAGGTAAGCGTTACAAGGAATATTAAAAATACTGGTATTCTGAAAATTTTCATAGCAACTATTATTATGTAAAAACAAATCCAAATTTAAACCTTAGAAGTGATTATAATTCTATTTAGAAAAATCGGGTTTTGATGTACTAACTGTGAACTTATCAAACCTAGAGTAAGAATCGTTTTTAGGAGCCCAATCAGAAGTTGCTCCACCGTGGAATGTTGAGAAATAGAAAGTATCTATCATGCCTTTATCTCCTAATCTGAACCTTATATTTTGTTTATTAATTACCTCTTTCCCATCTATCCAAACTTGAAGTATTCCGTCTTTAGAATCCTTTTTATTTATTTTTACTCTTTGAGTAAGTCTATACCATTTACCAGTTTCTAGTTTAACGTTGGTATTTACAATATCACCATATTTATGAGCCATATCGATGAAATAGAAATAGACAATTAATTCTCCACCCCCTACCCACATATATCTAGTACTCCAACCTTCTCCTTTTGTTGGATGATGTCCACCAGTGTATTTATCTCCACCACTTGTAAGACCAGGAAGCTTACCTCCCTTAGCAAAATCGAAACCTTTGTCAAACTTTACATAATAATCAAGATAATAGTCGTTTGCAGGCGTTAGTTCCTTTAAAAACTGAGCTCCTGAAAAACCTATGGTTCCAGGTCCAACATTCCCTTTAGGATATTTTACCCTCATTACTTTGCCGCGTTCAACATCATCAATAATATCAGCATTATCACTTAACAAGTCCCATTTCAAACTATCTGTTTCTTTTTCTAATTCTTCGCTTGAAAGTTTACCTAAACTAGTATTTTTAAAATCTAGTTTAAATTCTACATTATTAATATCTTCTGATGAAGAACAACTAAAAAACACTGTAAACAATACTAATAAACTATACTTCATGATTTTGTGTATATTATCTATTTACTAAATAATTAATCTATTGCAAAATACTTCTTCTGAATTCCTTTAACCTTACTACTATCTCCCTTATATAGATTCATCAAATCCGAATATAAGTAATAAGACAACCAATAACCGTTACTGTACTTTTCTCTAGTGTCCCTACTTGATTTCAAGAAAGAATACCAATTAGTATTAAGTCCAGACTCAACAGCTATATCAGTAAATTCCATCCCTTTTTCATCTTGAATATTTGCTACTTTTTCATGAAGTTTATTAAAATCAGAATACTTCATATTTGCAGTTATATATATTTCAGTTTCATCAGAAATACCTAAATCAGATAATTGTATTACAGATTCATATTTGTGATCTCCATCCATATCGTAGCTAATTTTATCGAAAAAGCCATTATCGTCAGTGTCTTCGTATTTTATCGTAGCAAATATTTCTGGTTCAAAACTATCTGTTGTTTCTGGCTGTATATTTGGTCCTCTCCAGCCTCCCCAACCTTGGTAAGAAAGCGAATTCTGATCTATTCGCCAATATCCAACCTCAGCACCATACAGATGTAGTTTACCATCTAATGGAGAAATATACAGATTTCCTTCTCCCGAAAAATCTCTATCCCATTCTCCTCTATCTCCTACTCCATCCGCTTGGGGATTATTGTCTAATCCTCCATTTTTTGCTCCAATTTTAAATGGATCTTTTGGTTGATAAAACTCAACTCTTTCCCAACGGTGACAATCATCGTCTTCGTCGAAAACAAACCAACACTCGTCCCACTCACCTCTTTCGAAAATTAAATCATAAGCAGTGTCGTGATTAGGATAAACTAAAGCATCTATATTTCTAAGTTTTTTATCTTTAAAATACTTTTCGCTTCCTGCTGCAACTGGGTTAGATTTAAACTTATTTACCTGGTCGGCATAATCAAATCCTTTACCCATAAATCCTAAACTCATATCGAAATCTAATTCATTTCTTGGCGAGTTGTCATTATCTAGGTCAAAGGACATTTGTGCTAGAGTTATCTTATTACTAAATCTCCATTTCTCTTGATTATCATTATCTACATTTATAGCTATAGGCTCATCCACTAATCTGATTACTATCTCACTCAATCCATCATTATCTTCATCGAAATACAAAAATGGATTCTCCCAATTATTCTGTGGATTCTCTATATTCCACGATGTAATATGAACTTTCAGGAAACTACTTTTCCCGTTGTAATCGCAAAAGAAATTAGATTTTCCATTATGATCCCAACTCTCAAACTTGTAACGACTCCAATCTATGTAACCCATAATACCGTCCTTATCGTTATCGATATACCAAACGTAATGAGATGTCCATTTTCCTGTATGATCCGAATCTCCATTTTCAGCTATCAATTGAAAATCCGCTAACCCATCACCATCTTCATCTATATAATCGACAATGAAATCAGTAGAACCTCCATACTCACC
>JAGLEB010000097.1 GCA_023145275.1 Flavobacteriales bacterium
TGTTCTCCATTCTGAAAAATATGAAGCTCTGCATCAACTTTATTCTTAATCAACTTACTGTAAAAAGCAATACTATTTTCTACAGGTACTACATCATCATCCGATGAGTGAACTAAAAAAGTAGGAGGAGTATCTTTTGTAACATACTTCTCGCTAGAATAATACTCCATTAACTCTTCATCTAAATCTTCACCCATAAAGAAGAATCTAGATCCTTCATGTGTAAAATCAGCACTCATTGATATTACAGGATATATAAGCAAGCTAAAGTCTGGTCTTGCAGATAGCAAGTCTATATTGTCTTTAACTCCCAAAACACTATCGTTGTAATGTGTAGCTAATGTTGAAGCAAGGTGCCCTCCTGCGGAGAAACCCATTACTCCAATATTGTCTTTATCAATATTCCACTCTTTTGCATTTGCTCTGATTATTCTCATTGCTCTTGCAGCATCTAGTAATGGAGATTTCTCTCTATCAATATTGCTTTTGCCATGTGGCAAACGATATTTAAGAACTATGGCTGATATTCCATGCGAGTTGAACCACTTTGCAACATCTGCCCCTTCCCAAACATCAACAGAAACTTGATATCCTCCTCCTGGAATAATTAGTACAGCCTGCCCATTACTATTTTTAGTAGAAGGCAAGTAGACTGACATTTCTGGTTTAGATACTAGTGTAGAAATTTCAAGACCTTCTCTGAATGTCTCGATATTAACTTCGCCAGTTTCTTTGTAATTAGGAATGTCTTTCTCCCAAAGAGGCATTATCATCATACAGAAATATTTTGTTTTCCAGCAATAAGTTCAACTGATTTACCTTTCCATTTAAATTCTCCTTTTACTCCTTCAGGAAGTAAAATTTGAGCATCAATCTTGTCACCAGTTTTCACATACGATACTGTAATCATTCCTTGTGGATGAGGAAATTCAGCATCAAGCTTATCCAGCTTACCTAGATTTGGCTCAATAATAACTGACTTGAATGAATGCTCTCCAGGATATATCCCTGCTACTGTGTGTATAAAGTCGAAATTAGGGCTAGCACTCCAAGCATGACATTCAGAACGAGGATTAATATCGGTTTCTCCGTAAGTAGTCATTCCATTTGCTATCATTCCTTCCCACGATCCAAGTAGATCGAAATATTTATCTCCTAAACCAACTTTCTGTAATGCTCTGAAAGTATAAAACTTGAAATATATTGTAGCTTGGTAAAGAGACTTATCATCTAATACCTTATGCATAATATTCTGTTGTTCCTCCTTTTTAATAGTATCTGTTAATATACCTAGTATATTAGTATGTTGCGAGAATTGATCCTTATCTGGTGTTTCAGCAATAAGTCCCTTTTCGCTATCAAAACACATTTCTAATACCGACTTTTTAACAGTATTTGATAATGTTCTATAATTTTCAGCTTCCTGATCTAAGTTAAAGTAGTCTAATACAACTTGAGCATTTTCTAATGTTTTAACAAACTGTAAAGCTAAATTTGCAGAATAGCCATTGTCTGCTCCTGCTGGTATTCCACTTGGGAAATCAGCTGTCCAGTCTGTAAAATTCCACCATTTCAAATTGGTAAGCATACCTGTTTCGTCTACTCTTATAGCAAACCAATCTATTACTGACTTTATTCCTGGAATAAACTGACGCAAAAATTCAGGATCATTTCTGTACATGAAATAATCATAAATCATATCAACCCAAATCAATGAAAAAGGAGGTATAATTTGAATAATGTTTGATGGGTATCTACTTTGAGTTAAGCCTTCTGACAAACGTGAATCATCAAATTGCTGTATAGCTTTCCTCATCAATCTATCATCGCCCGAAACATAAATAGAAATTAATGATGCAATTTTTGTGTCTCCGATATACTGTAAATTCTCGTAATATGAGTCATAGTAGTGTTCATCAGCAGAGTTACGTAAAGTTAACCATGCAGCATCCCAAATTTTATCAAGCGCTTCATCGCCAGTCACTACTTTAGCTTTCTCTATAAATGGGTATCCAGTATATACACCATGATAGTTCTCAAGAATTAAATCTTCGTCTTTTGTCTCAATTTCAAATTCTATAAAACGGTATGTACGTCTTGATAATGGTTTGAAAAAACGATTTTCTCCACCATCGGGCAATAGAACATCGTAATAACCAAATATTGATTTCCCTTCAATATCATTACGGTTACCTTTTAAATCAACATTTATTAGGTTACCATCAGAAACAACTTCTCCTGGAGCTACATCAATTAATAAAGCTTCGGCATAAGTGATTTTAATCTCACTACCTTTTCCTTTACTATAAGTTAATTCAGGAAAACCTGTAGTGTGGTGCTCTTGATCTATAAGTATTTTTACTTTCGAATTTGCTGGTATTGTTGTTGAACCATTCCCTTTCAAGAAAGTTTCATCTTTTTCTATTCCACTTACTCTAGATACTTTTGCAAATCTCTCTACCCTCTCTTCCATCATAGGTATAGTACGTGGTACAAGATGCCATGCACCTCCGTAAATAAAACCACGTCCTGCAGCAAACTCAGTTATTGCACTTTTAGGTTTTAGCCAATTTTCTGAATTAAAGTTTAACTCATTCCATCCCCAAGGATATTCTTTAGCATCAATTCTATCACAAGGTCCGGCAGCATAGTATGCTTCCATCATCTCACTCGTAATATTAATTGCCGTGATTGCCTTATTTTTAACAACTTTCCAATCAGCACTTCCTGTATTTATATCAAGCTTAGAATTTCTATCGCCTTGTAATATGAAAGCAGTTTGAACTGACACTTGAGAAACGTTTTTATACTCACCAAAGTTTACAACCTCAGCTGCAATAACATTTTCCCCTACTTTTAATTGTTTAGAAATATCAACTGTTTCGTATCGTTGATGAGATGGATCGCCAATAGATGGGCCATAACTAACTCTTTCTCCGTTAACAAAAAGTCTGTAACGATTGTCAGCAGAAACGAATATATTGAATTCTTCAATTTCCGCTTCAAGGTTAAAGTCATGACGAAAAAGGAACACCCCATAATCAAGTGTCGATTCACTCGGATGAGTAATCCATTGGGCTTTCCAAGTATATTTAAGTAGATCAATATCTTTCCCTGATCCGTTGATAGTTACTCTTGACTCCGGTGTAATCATAAATAATTATATTTTTAATTTAAGGTACAAGCTCTAAGGAATAAAAATAGACTCCGTAGAATTAGTAATCCTATGAGTTTTCTATATGTTTTTTATCCTAATAATACTTCACCTTGATTTCTGCTTATAGCAATTTACTCCTAAGTATAAATAGATTGTACAGAACACGTAATAAATAAAAAGGGAAATGAAATATCTCAGAAAAAACATTTATCATTGTACCTTACTATCGTTAATGCATATGCAATCGATTGTACAAATAACAATAAAAAAACCGATAAAAGCCAAACTTTATTATATAAAGTTTGGCTTTTATGATGAATACGCAATAATTGTAAAAAACTAGTAAAGTGTGTGTCTAACAAGAATTAATCAATTTAGATTTACGGAGTAGAGCATATTCTACTCATAAGATGTCACATCAACATCAGATAAATAAACAATTTTCCATTCTCCATCTACCTTTTCTAAGAAACGAACATTGATAACTTTTCTAATAGAATCGCCTTTAGCATTATATGAATTTTCATCGTATACAACCCAAGCACTCCTGTCGTAAATTTTAATTTTATAATCTGTATTCTTAAACGTTTCTGTTAATGGCTTTGGATCTTTATCTATATTTATTTTGATACTTTTACTTAACTTTTCCCAACCTACTGCATAACCATACCAATTCTGCCTTGAAATTAATATAATAGTACTTTCGTCTTGTACAAATGTATTTGATTCTGCTTCGTAATCTTTGGATAAATGAGCTTTTGTCTGATTTTCGATTACTGATATTATTGCTTCTCTTTCTTTTCCTAAATTCTGACTTCTGCTGCAAGAGAACATGCTAGCTACAATAAAAATCGAAATAAATATATATTTCCTCATAATTACAAAGTTCTAAAAGTTGATACTGGCATGCTGTTAGCACTTTCTAGATTGGCATCTGTAAATGGTTTCCAAGCATATCTAACTTTTACATTACTTGTTCCGTTTGGAAGTTCAATAACGATAGTCTTCCCGGATATCTCGACTTTCACATCTTTAAATTCATCCCCGTCTAATGATATTTGAAAGCCTCTAACTTCTTTCTCATCATTAGTCTTCAGAGAACTAAATACTCCTTTAAAACTTATCGTTGCAACATTTTCATTTACATCCATTTTATCAAATAAGGGAGATTCATAGTTTTTGCCAATACCGTATGTCTTCCCTAAAGCTAAGGCGGCCAACCTCTCTCCCACTGGCTGCTTTTTTTTGGCATGGGTATCGTCTTTATCTCCAACATCGCTAATCACAACCATACCAGCATTAGAAATTTTGGATAATACCTCTCGTTGCATATTTCTAAACTTTGGCCATGTAGCATATCCTCCTCTAGAAGATAACTGAACATAATAAAAAGGGAAATCATTATTAAACTCCTTACGCCAGGTACTTATCAATAATTTAAACATATTTGAATACAAATCAGAATATTCCGCATTTGACTCACCCTGATACCATATCATCCCTTTGAAAGCTATATTTTCTATTGGCTTAATACCATTATCATAACAAAAAGTTGGCATCCAAGGATGGCGTTGATTTGAATCACTTTTCCTAGAAATCTGTTTGTATGCAATACTTACCATAGGATCTTTATTAGTTGTATCAGCAGGCAACCATCTGTCTTTTGAAAATGCTGCAAATGACGTGTCGCTATTAATCATTTTTTTACTCATCCACGATTCTATTGGAGACCCTGGTACAGAATTATGAATTATACCAACAGGAATATTTAATCCCTTCTGCAATTTCTCGGCAAAATAATAAGCTACTGCTGAGAATTTTTTTATTGAACTTGAATCTGCCTTCACCCAACCATCAGTTTTAAAGTAATGATTTTCGCTTAGCACTTTCAATTCTTCTATGGTATGAATTCCCTTTGCTCCCGTTGGATAGGTTGGATTCATTTTGAATATTCTTATCATAGGATTATTGGCTTTTAAGGCATTTTCCTTCCCATTTAAGGTTTTACTCATATCTAATTCCATGTTTGATTGACCTGATGCAATCCAAACTTCCCCCACTAATACATCTTTAAACACTACAGTTGTATCACTTACAATAATTTTTAGTTCATAAGGCCCTCCAGCTTTTTGCTTGGGCAAATTCACTTTCCAATTACCAGTTTTATCAGCTTGTGTTTCTACTTCTACTCCATTAAATTCCACTTTAACTTCTGTAGATTTAAACGCAGTTCCCCAAACTGGTATTTCGACGTTACGTTGTAAAACCATTTCACTACTAAAAAGCCTATCGACAGTCAAGTCTGATGGCCCATCGTTGTAACTACCTCCTCCCGGTACACAGCTTACAATAAGTGATACAAGGAATATAAAAAATAGTGGAATCTTAAAAATTTTCATAGGACTAATTGTTATATAATTTAGAATACTAGTAATATTTTAAAACTTTAATTACAGTTTTTCTATTTTAAAAAATCAGGTTTTTCTGTGCTAATTACAAACTTATCGAATCTAGAGTATGAATCATTCTGAGGTGCCCAATCAGAAGTAGCTCCACCGTGGAATGTTGAAAAATAGAACGTATCAATCATACCTTGTTCACCAATTCTGAATCTAACATTTTGCTTATTAATAACCTCTTTACCATCAACCCAAACTTGCAAAATTCCATCTTTAGAATCAGTCTTATTTATCTTAACCCTTTGCGTAAGCCTATACCATTTACCAGTTTCAAACTGAATATTTGTCTGTATTACATCTCCATATTTATGTGCCATATCAATAAAGTAGAAATACAGAATTAATCCGCCCTTATCTACCCACATATATCTTGTACTCCAGCCTTCTCCATTGTGAGGATGATTACCCCCTGTATATTTATCTCCTCCACTAGTAAGTCCAGGTAATTTACCTCCTTTAGCAAAGTCGAAACCTTTATCAAATTTAACATAGTAGTCGAGATAATACTCATTGGCTGGCGTTAATTCTTTAAGGAATTGTGAACCTGATGCTCCTATGCTATTAGGTCCTACATTTCCTTTAGGATATTTAACTTTTAATACTTTACCACGTTCTTTATCATTAACAATCTCAGTATTATCACTTAATAAATCCCATTTTAAACTATCAGATTCTTTTATTAATTTCTCACTTGTTAACTTTCCTAAGCTTGTATTTTTAAAATCTAGCTTGAATCCTAGCTTACTTTGAGCATCTACATTAAACGATATTGCCATCAAAAATAATGCGGCAACTAATGTTATCTTCTTCATAATATTCTTATTTCACTAGTTATACATATTACATCACAGGTAATATTTTTCAAATATATTAAGAAAGTTTTTAGTCTAAGGCATAACTAAAAAAAAAGTGAGGTAAACCGATGTTCACCTCACTTAACACATTGATTATATCTACTACTTCAATACAATCTTTCTAATTATTGTGTTACTACTATTATTCACTTTTATCACATAAACACCTTTAGAAACATCTATTGGCAAGCTTACGTTAATCTTCTGATTATTGTTAATAAACCTACTGTAAACTTCTATTCCATTTAGAGAAAAGATCCTTAAAACTGACTTATCTCCAGAAAGTTCCTTTGGTAATTCCATCGTGAAACTATTATTTACAATAGGATTAGGATAAACATTCACTTCTAAATTTTCTTCACTAATATTTTCCAATGATTTCGACATAGATGTTTCAGTTACTAAACTTAAACTAGGTCTATACTCAGATGAAGTATGGTCATTAGATGCTATATCCCAATAATTATAGTTTGATGTATTATCCGTATTGATACTCAAACGGAAAAACACATAATCTCCCGCAACAGCTCCATTTGCAATTTCTTGGTTTATGTAATCAGCCATTGCAGATCCAACATTACTAGAGAAAGAACCAAGGGCCGAATTATTGTCTAAAATAGACTGCTGTAATGCTACTGCATTTACATCGCCATTAAACTCGCCTGCATAGAAATCAGATGTCAACATTACTGAAAAGCTTCTGTAAGGAAGTCCATATAAATCAATAACATTTTCTAGAGCTCCACTTTTTGAAAGAAGTTGTAAGTTCAGGCTTGCCGAAACAATAGACTCTCCAGCGACTAAAGTAGGAATCTCAAAAGGAATAACTGCCGATATAAGTTTATTAGTTCCAAGTCTATGTGTGTGATATCCTACCCACTGAGTACCCAAATTATTATAAACTGTCTGATCGTCATTACTTGCAGCCACAACTATTGTATTTTCAACAGGAGCTTGATTTGCAGAAACATCTAAGACAATAGTTTCCGAATCACTTAAATCTCCATCATTTACAGAAATTGTTATTGAATATGTTCCAACATCCTCACTTAAAGGATTCAATGTCAAGACAGAACTACCATCATAAAGATCTTCAAACACTGCAAAACTCGGCGCATCAGTGATAGTAAATTCTAGAGCTTCATTATCAGCATCACTAGCATAAATATTAATAACCATAGCTTCATCAACTTTCATTGATTTATTACCAATAGCGCTCAATACTGGAGCCTTATTTATTGGTGTATATGCAGCATCAACAACTATACTAACAAGCTCACTATCGCCTAAATCACCGTCACTTACTGATATTGTAACATCACTTAACGACTCATCTCCTAACTGTGGAGATAGAGATAAAACAGCTGTTCCATCACCATTATCAACAAAGCTTGCAAAAGATGGTAAATTAGAAGTCGTGAAACTCAAATCATCTCCATCAGCATCAGATGCGCTTATATTCACATTCAGGATTTCACCCTCAAGTACAGCTTGCTCACCTATTGATGCAAGAACTGGAGATACATTTATTGGAGGAGTATATCCTGAAGTATTTATAACTATTTCAGAATAATTATTCCATCCATTTACATTACTTCCTGAACCTGTAATTCTAACATATTTGGCTGATACATCTGCAAAATCAAAGCTCTCTGGGTCAGTAGTTGTTCCAGTACTAGTTGCCGAAAGCACCTGCGTATATTCACGTCCATCAGTAGAAACTTCAACAATAAAAGTATATGCTCTCTCATCTCCTAAACCAAATACGATGTCTACTGATTTAACAGTAGTAACTTCACAGAAACTCTTTTGTATCCACTGACTACCATCGGCAGACCATTTTGTATTTAAATCGCCATCGAAAGCATTTGACGAAGGGTTATAACCCCATTGATCATCTTGAAAAGAACTAGCCCAATCAGTATCACATTTGTGTATAAAAGTAGCAGAAGCATTTGAAGATGCATTACCAGCAAAGTCTTTAACATTATTTGCTGTGATAATATAATCTACGTTACCATTAAGCACCGAAGTTGTAATAGTAACAGTTTTTTTATCGGCAGATAATATTGCCGAATTAACTGTTGCACCACCATCTAAAGAATAATTTGCAGCAATTTCAGCAGTTGCAGCAGTAACACTTTCACTAAATACGATAACAAACTCATCGTTGTAATAAGTATTGTTCGCTTTAGCAATTGCTGGGGCAGTTGTATCGTCGTTTGCTTGCAACTCAAATGCTCCACAATCAACAGCAGAACCTACTGATCGTAAATTACCTTCAATATCTGTAGCTGTTAAACCTGTATTTACACCAGCATCAATTGCAGGACTTCCAGCCTTAAGATTAAAGTTGAAATTATTGTAATCAACATAATAACTAGTGGCATCATCTGCCGTAGCTACAACATTATTTTCTGCTGTGTTTGTTGCTTCATCGTAAGTCCACGGAGTATATTTAGTCGCAATATTATTTCTTATAATATTACCTGTACTTCCATTTCCTTGTTTGTCATTTTTTATCTGAATCCAAGGACTTGCCTCTACTGTAGGATTGTACGATGTTGGAGTTTTTGAAACAGTATTATTTTGAATTTTACAATTAATTGCACCCGTAAGAGTAATCCCATGGTAATGATCGGACACTACAAGGTTATTTTCTACAAATACATTCTCCGTATGTCCATCAGTAATAATGATTCCTTGCATAGAATATCCAACCAAATTATCGTCAACCATTCCTTGAGTAATAGGATCGGCAAAATTGAATATTTTATTATTTCTGATAATCACATCTTCAATAATACCAGCAGCAACATTATCCTTGTCGTACATCTGTATACCATCATCGTGATTTACACTGTAATCCTCAACATAAGCATCTCTAATTATATTATTTTCGTAGATAGCATGAGAGCCTAAAGCTCTTATAGCATCTGCACCAAAATTGTCAATTAAGTTATTTCTAACTTCTACATAATCTCCTTCCATCTGCAATGCAAAATATACATTTTTGATAGTGTTGTTATTGAATATAGTATTATCTCCTCTTATAATTACAGCATCTTCTGAGTTTGTATACCAATCATTCTTAGACCATGCTGAAGAATTTTCGGCACAAGAGAAAGTACAGTTTTCAATTTTTAAATATGTGGCATTATCTTTAGTTAAGAACATGTAATCTCTTGCGAAGCTACCTCCCGATCCATTTGTAGAGAAAGTTAGTCCATCGAATGCCCAATAAGAAGCGCTTTCAACTTGAATAGATGCAATAACAGGGTTCTCTCCATTTAATGGTTTTACAGTTACATAGTCTGAATGAGAACCTGTCATAAACGGACTTCCGTGTGCTCCTGTCAATAAATAAATAACATCGCCTGAGTTAAAAGTTTTCTTTGCGGCAAATACATCTTGTAAACTTTTCCAAGGACTAGCCTCTGTTCCAGAATTACTCATCGATCCATTTACGGGATCGCAATAGTAAGCTGTTCCCACAACATCAGAGTATCCAGAAACACTTAAAACATAACTCACAGTTGTAGTATCAGTAGCATCTAAAGCATCAACATTAAGCGTGTAAGTGCCCGCATCTCCCTCTAAAGGTCTAAATTCAAATAATGCAGTTCCGTCGCCATTATCCGTGAAGGTAGCAAAGCTTGGCAAATTATTCGAAATCAAGGTCAAAGTATCACTATCTCCATCCGTTGCAGAAATATTTACATTAAGTATTCCATTTTCTTCTACCGACTGATTTGTTACATCAGCAATAACAGGAGCATTATTTACAGGGGGGGTCCCTTCTGCATTTACTGATACTAAAACTATTTCTTCCACCGAATCAGTTCCATCTGTAACCGAAACAGTTATATTATATGAATTTGCATCTCCTTCCTGAGGAGCTAAAGATAATAAGGCAGTACCATCACCATTATCGACAAAAGTCGAAAAACTTGGTGCATTTTCTACTGTGATTGTTAAAGCTTCATTATCGCCATCAGTTGCAGAAATTGCAATTTCGACAGTCTCAAGCTCGTTTAGAGTTTTACTTCCTATCGATGCTAATTCTGGAACTTTGTTTGCAGGAGGTGTTACTGTTCCCGTAAACTCGTATGCTCCTGCATCAACACTTGCCCCCATTGATCTTGGGTTTCCTTCTAAATCAGTAGCAGCTAAGTCAGTATTTACACCTGCATCAATAGCAGGACTAGTAGCCGATAAATGGAAATCGTTGTTGGCATAATCAACAAAATAGTTGCTATAGTTTGAATAGCTACTTCCATCAATAGTTACATTATGTTCTACCGTTGATGTTGAATCATAAGTCCAAGTGGTGAACTTTGCTGAAATATTATTTCTAATAATATTATTAAAGTTATTTTGACCAGTTTTTTTCTGATCTGTAAGCATTATCCAAGGTACATGATCTGCGTCAGAATAAATCGGACTTTGAACAACCGTATTGTTTTGCACCTTACAATTACGAGCACCATATAATGAAATCCCGTGATCTTGGTTATTGCTGACAATATTGTTTTCGACTATCCACCCATCAGCGTATCCATCTGTAATAATTATTCCTTGCATTAAATCTCCTATCAAACTATTATCTTGAACAAACTGTGTAACAGGATCTGCAAATAATAGGAATACATTATTGCGAATTACAACATTAGAAACTTTAGGATCACTCTCTAAATTGTACGTTTGGAAACCATCATCGTGCTGAATTGCATAATCGTTGATATAGCAATCTCTAACTGTATTGTTCTCGTATGTTGAATTGCTACCTAAACCTCTTATAGCATCACCGGCAAAATTATCTATAAGGTTGTTGTAAACCTCAGTGTGTTGGCCACGTACCTCTAAAGCGTGATATGTATTTTTAATTACATTATTCTTCAGATAAGCATAATCTCCCCTAATTTGTAAACCACTAGAAACATTATTGTACCAATCAGATTTGGTCCAATTAGCAATACTTTCGGCTGACGATACAGCAGAATTAATCATCTTTGTGTGATGAGAATTAACATCGGAAGAGAATAATACTTGCTCCTTAATTTTGCTATTGTTGGTTCCATCAATTTTTATTCCGTCAAAAGCCCAATAAGCAGAATTCACTAATTGAATTGACTTTATTATTGGAGCATTCCCACCTAGTGCCTTTACTGTAACATGACTAGTGAAAGACATATCTTTAATATAAGGATCACCATGATCGCCAGACATTAAGTAAACTACATCACCCGCAACAAGAGCTTTTTTAGTATAAACTACGGCAGATAAACTACTCCAAGGATGTGCTTGTGAACCATCGTTGTTAATATTACCGTTTACAGGATCGCAGTAATAAACTCCGCCAACAGGTTCTTGGTATGAGGTGATTTCTATAGAAATAGTTTCAGAAACTACTTCAATACCATCACTAACACTAATTGTAGATGTGTACGTTGAAGCATCTCCCGACTGAGGAGCTAAAGCAACAACCGCAGTACCATCGCCATTATCGGTAAATGTAGCGAAGTTTGGTAGGTTGCTTGCTGATATAGTAAGTATGTCGCCATCAACATCGCTCGCTGAAATATTTACATTCAAAATTGATTGCTCTTCGACAGACTGATCTCCTATGATTGTAAGCAAAGGTTCATTGTTAACTGAAGAAGCAGTAACTAAAATCGAAATTGTTTCTGTATCTGTTAAGCTTCCATCACTTACATTTATTGTTAAACTATAAGTTCCTTCATCTCCAACAGCCGGATTAAGGTCTATACTAGCTGTACCATCGGTATTATCAGTTATACTTGCAAAGCTTGGTAATGTAGTTGCAGTAAAAGATAAATTATCGCTATCAGCATCAGTGGCCAACAAAGAAATGCTAGAGATAGCTCCAGCAATTATACTTTTATCACCAATAGCGTTTAGCACAGGTGCCATATTACTATTAACTTCTTCACTTAGCAAAGTAAGTAATGGTCTGTTTGATACAGTTCCATTATCTTGAGAAGCAACATCCCAATAGTTATAATTTGAAGCATCACTTGTCGATTGGGCCAATCTTATAAAAATATACTCACCCCCAGTTGCTCCATTACTGTATTGTAGATTAATAAAGTTTAACAAAGCAGTTTTAGCAGATTCATTAGAAATATGCTTCCCTACTGAAGACGAATTAGTGAAATATCCTTTTTCTACAAGTTGATTTGAACTATCATTAGCTCCAGCATAAAAATCGCTATCTAAAATAGTGTTCGATGATCTGTACGACAAAGCATAAAGATCAATTTCAGTATCTAAGCCTCCAGAAAGAGCTATAAGTTGAGATGAAAACTCAGCCGATATGACTGATTCTCCTGCACCAAGATTTGGTAACTTAAATGGAATAATTGCACAAGTAGTCTTACTTGTTCCTAACCTGTGGGTTTGATAGCCAACCCATTGTCTACTATTGTTGTTACTAATTGCAACATCGTTTGCCTCAGCACCTATACTATGCACTGTCTGAGCTTGTAGTGATAGAGCAGAAATGACAAAGACAACAATAATAGAAAATTGCTTTAAAGCAAAATTGTACGTGTTCCTCATAATTTGATTTTTAGTGTGTGTTTTGGTTAATCACAAACTGTACGGAATACATTGAGCTTATGGTTATTAGCCACACTCCATACAATCGATTGTTAAATATAGCCAAAAAGAGGAACCATATAAAAGTGGATACACACTTTAACCGAGATTAATTAGCTTCTTAAATGCATTTTTATACACATCACTAAGTAACGAACTACCAGATACTTAAATTACCTATAATTTATTCATGCATAATAACAGGGTATATACTGTTTAACTCAAAAAAAAATAGAGTACAAAGCCAATGAGAAAAGTCCTACTTAGTATGGATTGTATATATTCACTTATATAGATATACGAATAACGCAACAGCAAAATCTGTAAGAAAATAATGATTTGTGGTTATATATTATCTTCTAAGAAGTGAATATATAGCTGTTATTAGATGATAGAATTTCGGTTAATAGAGGAATCGTAAGGGCACAAAAAAACTCCGAATCTCAAAAGAAATCCGGAGCTTAGTATTTGTATTTTAAATAAACTACTTAATAGTAATTTTCTGAGTCCTTAACGTATTGCCATCATAAGCTTTTACGATATACAAACCACTATCAAGGTTAGCGTTAACAATAACTTTGTTTCCTGAAGGCTTCAAAGTCTGACTGTAAACTTGTTTTCCTGAAACGTTAAAAATAGACAATTCTATAGAGTTATTCATTCCTGTAGTAACAACGGTAAACTCTCCATTTACAACAGGGTTTGGATAAATATTCATTTGTCCAAGTTCTTCTTTTGGCATCGATAAATTATCGAAATTAGGTTTTTCAGTAGTCACTCTCATTAAGTCAAAACGAGTATACGAATCAACATCTGGAGCCCAATCCCATGTAGCCCCTCCAAAGAATGTTGAGAAATAAAATGAATCTATTAATCCTTTTCCTTCAAATCTAAACCTAAAATCATCTTTATCAATAACCATTTCTCCATCTACCCAAACTTGAAGTATACCATTACCATTACCTTCAGTGTAAACATCATTCAACTTTATTCGTTGAGTAAGTCTATACCATTTTCCTGGCACAAAATTCATACCTAACTCTACAGATTCTCCCCATTGACCAGCCATATCAACATAGTATAAATACACAACCATACGACCATTATCTACCCACATATATCTAGCACTCCAACCTTCGCCATTGTCAGGATGTTCTCCTCCGGTAAATTTCGAACCTCCACTTGTTAAACCAGGTAACTTTCCTCCTTTTTGGAAGTCGAAACCTTCTTCAAACATAATATAGTAATCTAAGTAATAATCTTCAGCCTCAGGAATTGCTTTAATAAACTGAGATCCTGAATGACCTATTGTACTAGGTCCTACAGCGCCTTCAGGATATCTAACTCTTAATGCGTGAGGGTGTTCTTCATCTTCTACAATGACTGAATTATTAGCAAGACTAATATATTCCATTGGGCCTCCCTCTTTTGTTAGCTTATAATTAAGAAGTGGGCCATAAGCTGTGCTTTTGAAATCAAGTTTCCAAATTAAACCATCTTGTGCATAAGTACTAGCACTTAGGAATAACGCTAGAGTGATATATTTTAATATTTTCATCTTTAATAAATTTTATAATTAATAAACCTAGGATAACGCAAAAAA
>JAGLEB010000098.1 GCA_023145275.1 Flavobacteriales bacterium
TATTCTTTATTGTTTTGGCGAAATTACATTTTGGGTGTATATATACAATGTAAATTAGAACTCAGCCCTTCTAATTAAAGAATGTCAGAAACTCTTTTTAGTATTTCAGAGACCTCATTTGCTATAACTTGAACCTCTTTATTGTCAACCGAGTGCATGTAAGGAATTGGGTTTACAATAGAAATACTAATTTCACCTTCTCCCTTCTCCATTAGCGTAATGTTACATGGTAGAAATGCTCCCATGTCTTCGTCGGCCATAATTGCGTCATAAGCATGTTTAGGACTGCAAGCTCCTAGTATTTCATAGCGTGGCATATCGACATTAAGCTTATTCTTTATGATTTTATTAAGTTGTACTTCTGTAATTATACCAAATTTTTCAGATTTTAAAGAATCAATTACTTTGATCTTTACTTCTTCAAAACTTCCTTTTACTAATTTATTGAATGTATAAGTCATAATTTTTGATAATGAATTAAATGTAATTACATGATGCTGCTCATCTAAATGCATGACAAAAATAATATTTCTTAAATACTAGCTAGTGAAAAAATCAAAAATATTTCCAATTGTACTTGTTGAGCCTTTGTACAGCTCGGTGTAGTGACATCTTGTGCATGAAATTGCTGTGAATTTCTTATTTTGAACGTCGAATATCTTAGAGAATCTCCCGCCTACTGTTCTTATTTCGTCTGTTTCGTATTGTGTATTCCCACATTTTGTACATCTGTATCCAGAATTGTTCATGTTTGTTATTTTTAAAGTGATACTCAACGGTAACACCTGATTTGTAATAGTGTCATCCTTATTGATTCTCGTGAATGACTTTTGTATATGAAAGACGTTTGAATAGTTATCATGTTACAATATCTATTGCAAAACTTGATAAACTAACCATTTCCTAGGTTTTTTAATAGTCTAAATGCTTTTTCTACTTGTTCGTCATCCACTATTATCGTGAACTCGTTCGTTGTAGAAATTACTTCTATTACATTTATTCCATCCCATGCTAAATCACGAAAAATGTAGTAATAGATCCCCGCAACTTTACTATTCTCTTCTGGTAGTTTTATTGTTAATGATGAAAGTCCAGTTTTCTTTGAGATTATTAACTCATTTTTGAAAATATTTTCAACCTCTTCTTGAAATCTATCACTGATTACTATAGTGGTTTCATACACGCCACGAGATACTGCGTAATATAAGTCGGGATGGGAACCAACCATTTCTAAGAACCTCAGTTGATTCTTGATTAATGATTCTGATATTGCAAATGTATAATCCGCCAGCTTAGACCTCAAAGTAATATCTCCTAAATTGCTTAAAACCCCCTTTACTTTGTGATTTATTTGAAATTCTAGAGTAGGAGCAAGTCTCTTAATTGCCATAACTATTGCACCTTGATTAACATCTTTCCTCAAATCTTCTTTTACTTGGGGTAAAATATCTTTAGCAAGAGAAGTCATGTTTATAATTCCTTGAGCTAGTGCGCTTTCTAAAAAAGGTTTTCTCTTTATAATTTCTTCTACAGACTGAGCTACTGTTTTCATATAAATTATTTTTCTTTCAATTTGTTACAAATTTAACTTATTGTTATAAAGTAGCCTAATTTTGTATTGTTTTTTAGGAGTAACTTGATTATTGTTACTTTTGTACAAGTTAGAAAGAAGATGTTTTTAAATAAGTCATAGAATACGTAAAGTAATGGTTGTATTAAAATTTGGAGGGACTTCAGTGGGCTCGGCTGAGAGGTTGAAGAGTCTTACCGCGCTAGTTAGTAGAGAAGATAAGGTTGTAGTAGTATTGTCAGCTATGTCGGGAGTTACTAATTTGTTAGAGTTGATTGTTGAAAAAGCTAACTCTTTTAACCTCGAAAAGGCTAATTTGCATTTGCAAGAAGTTGAGGATAAGTTTTTAGATACGATAAAGGACTTATTCTCGGGGTCTTTTTTAGAAAAAGCTGCGGAAATAGTTGGTTCAAGGATCGCTCTTATAGAGAAAGATATTTCTTCGTCTAAATGTGACCAAAAATTGATTTTGGCTCAAGGCGAGCTTATTACTACTGAAATATTCTCGCTTTACTTAAATAGTATAGATGTTGAGAATCATTTATTGATGGCAACTGACTTTATGATTTTAGATGAAAATAAGGAGCCTGACGAACTTAAGATACAGGAATGTATAAAACCCTTAATGAGCAATGATTTCAAGCTATTCATTACTCAAGGCTTTATTGCAAGTACAATTTCTGGAGAGATAGATAACTTAAAAAGAGGAGGAAGCGATTATTCAGCTTCATTAATAGCGGCAGCTTTAGATGCTAAGGCTATTGAGATATGGACTGATATAGATGGTTTTCACAATAACGATCCCAGATTTGTTGATGATACAAAGCCCCTAGAGTATTTGAGTTTTGATGAAGCTGCAGAGTTGGCTTATTTTGGAGCCAAGATTCTTCATCCTGCAAGTGTTATACCTGCAAGGAATAAGTCGATAAAAGTTTGGCTTAAAAATACTATGGAGCCAGAAGCTCACGGTACTCTTGTGTCAGATAATTATGTTTCGCCTGGTATCAAGGCTGTTGCTGCTAAAGATGGAATAACTACAATCAGAATTCAATCAGGTAGAATGTTGCAAGCTCACGGTTTTTTAAAAAAGGTTTTTGAGGTGTTTGATAAGTATAAAACACCAATAGATGTGATTACAACATCAGAAGTGGCGGTTTCATTAACGATTGACGATAAGAAGTATTTGCATGATATAGTTGAAGATCTTATGACTTTTGGTAGAGTGAAAGTTATAAATAATTGTTCGATTGTTAGTGTAGTAGGAAATCATATAACATCAAGTCCTCGTGCAATAACAAAAACTTATGAAGCATTTGAGACTGTACCTATTCATATGATTTCTTTCGGTGGTAGCAGTAATAATATTACCTTTGTGATTGATACCGAAAATAAAATTAGATCTTTAAGATTATTAAATAATAAAATTTTTCAAGAATCAAACTATGTATAGCCCAGAATTGATTAATCGACTTAAAGAAGTTTCGACTCCATTTTACTATTACGATGTTGATGTATTAAAAAAATCTCTAGAGACAGCTTTAAAAGCTTCATCTAAATATTCTTACCATATCCATTATGCTATTAAAGCAAATGCAAATCCACGTATCCTAGAAATAATTAAGGACTATGGTTTTGGAGCTGATTGTGTAAGTGGTAATGAAGTTACAACTGCTGTAGAATTTGGCTTTCCTGCTGAATCTATTGCATTTGCTGGAGTAGGAAAAACAGACCGAGAGATAAATACTGCAATTGATGCTGATATAAGTGCTTTCCATGTAGAGTCTGTTGCTGAACTTGAAGTTATTAACGAACTAGCTGGTTTAAAGAATAAAGTTGTTAATGTTGCATTGAGGTTGAATCCAAATGTTGATGCTAAAACTCACGAGTATATTACAACAGGTCTAAGTGAGAATAAATTCGGGATTAATCCTTGGGAATTAGATGGTTTAGTTGCAAAACTTCCAAGTTTTGAAAATCTAAACATGATAGGTATCCATTTCCATATTGGATCTCAAATTCTCGATATGACTGTATTTGAGGAGTTAGCTAAAAAAGTTAATTCTCTTATGGATTGGTTTGAGGAGAAAGGTATAAAACTTCCTTATATTAATCTCGGCGGTGGCTTAGGCGTTGATTATGAAAACACTGATAATCTGATTTCAGATTTTGAATCTTATTTTAAATCTATTAATGACCACTTAGAACAGAGAGAAGGTCAGTCTATTCATTTTGAGCTTGGAAGATCTTTAGTTGGCACATGTGGCGATTTGATTTCGAAAGTGCTGTATATAAAGAATGGTTTAGAAAAGAATTTTGTTATTGCTGATGCTGGAATGACAGATTTAATAAGACCAGCTCTATACAAAAGCAGCCATAAAGTTGAGAATTTAACATCTGATGGTGTTGAAGAGAAGTATGATGTTGTGGGACCTGTTTGTGAATCGTCTGATACTTTCGGTAAGAATTTAAGCCTGCCTTTGACAAAGAGGGGAGATCTTTTAGTTATCAAAACTGCGGGTGCTTATGGGCAAGTTATGGCTTCAAAGTACAATCTTAGAGATATCGCTAAGGAATATTATTCAGATGAGATTTAAAGAATTTATTTAAAAGAGAAATAGAGTTATATCATTCCCACACAAAAATAGCTGCAATTAATTTTGCGGCTATTTTTTTTGCTATTGGACTACAATATATAATAAGCAGATTAATCGTAAAAATGAGATTATTATTTACTAGTGGAGTAGGTGCTGGTGTTGCTGACGTGATTGACTCATGCTAATATTTTACTGCTAATCATTAAGTGTAAATATGACCTACAACACCTATGTTTTGTAAATGGGTGATACATAGGCGAATATTTATCTTTTTTAAGCAAAAAAATAGTTAACATAGTGGGCAATAATCCAAAAAATCACTTGTAAAGTTAAAATGGGCTTAATAATTTCTTAACAATTAATAACAAACTGTTTTGATTATCCTTAGTTTACTAGTGTTATATGCATTACATGATAATTGAAAAAATATATACTGTTAGAGTAGGATTATAATTACTAATGTATATCTTGCTACTGTAAAAAATAACTAAAATTCCAAAATTATGTTTTTATTAATGTCTGTAGGAGCTGTATTACTAATAGTAGTCTCTTCTTTTATTGTGGTAAAATAGATTTTTAACACAATTTCAAAAAAAAAAGTAGTTGCATTATGTTGTGACTACTTTTTTTTGTCATTTTTTCACTGTTTTATGTCTTGCTTTATTACTTGCTTGTATTGAGTATTAGTTACTTATGGGTATGTGCGTTCATTTAGGCTTTTGTTGTTTGTTTAGTAGTGTTCTATTGTTGTTAAAGTTAAGTAGTATAGCATCTTTAGGAAAAATATGACAGAATTCTTCCTACAAAATAAAATATTTGTAATATTATTTTTATACCGAAGTTCAGTAATACGTGCGAAGCCTATAGTTTATTAGTGTTTGAGGTTTACAGTAGTAAATGAGAATAAAGTACTCCGATAGTAGGAATTGCATTACTTTAATGTATCTTTATAAAGTAAAAAATAACTAAATTCCAAAGATATGTATTTATTGTTAGCCGTAGGAGTAGTTCTATTGATTGTAGGATCTTCTTTTGTTGTTGTAAGAGAGTAATTAGTGTTTATATAATCACTTACTATCTTCTTACTAAAAATAGCTTCAACGTGGTTGAAGCTATTTTTTTTTGTTTTACTTTTGCACGCTAATACTAAATTGTATTAGTGATGAACTCGGTTTATGTGACTGTAGTTTATTGAAGTTTATATAATACTAAAGAAATATTGTAATGTTACAAGTTCAGTACATACGTGAAAATAAAGAAGCTGTAATCGATGGTCTTAAAAAAAGATTCTTTGATGCAACAGCTGCTGTAGAGAGGGTTTTAGAGTTAGATGATAAAAGAAAGTCTATTCAGAATAAGCTTGATAATTCACTAGCTGATCAAAAAAGAATCGCTAGCGAAATAGGAGGACTTTTCAAACAAGGTAAGGGAGCAGAGGCTAATGACATGAAGTCAAAGGTTGCTCAGATGAAGAAAGATTCTAAGGAATTTAGTTTAGAGCTTGTTGAAACTACAGATGCCTTACAATCTGAACTTTATAATATACCGAATGTACCGCATAAGAAAGTTGTTGCTGGTAAGTCGGAAGATGATAATGAGGTAGTATACGAGCAAGGAGATATACCTGAAATGAATAAGGAGGCGCTTCCTCATTGGGAAATAGCTGCAAAGTACGATATTATTGACTTTGAGCTTGGTGTTAAGATTACTGGCGCAGGTTTCCCTGTTTATAAAGGTAAAGGTGCAAAATATCAAAGAGCACTTATTAATTATTTTTTAGATAAAAACACTGATGCTGGATACAAAGAGATTCAGGTTCCTCTG
The DNA here is from genome assembly GCA_023145275.1 of Flavobacteriales bacterium. Classification (GTDB taxonomy): domain Bacteria; phylum Bacteroidota; class Bacteroidia; order Flavobacteriales; family JADGDT01; genus JADGDT01. The sequence continues at coordinate 5,989 of JAGLEB010000098.1, forward strand.
TTAGTGAATGAAGCATCGGGGTATGGAACTGGACAGTTGCCAGATAAGGAAGGACAAATGTATCACTGTAATGTTGATGATTTGTATCTGATTCCTACTGCTGAGGTTCCAGTAACAAATATGTTTAGAGATAAAATTTTAATGGAAGATGATTTCCCTGTAAAGTCTACAGCTTATACGCCATGTTTTCGAAGAGAGGCTGGTAGTTATGGAGCTCATGTTCGTGGATTGAATCGTCTTCATCAATTTGATAAAGTAGAGATTGTTCAGCTACAACATCCTGATAAATCTTGGGAAGCTCTTGATCTAATGGTAGAACATGTTAAAGGTATTTTAACAGAACTTGGTTTGCCATTTAGAATTTTGAGATTGTGTGGTGGTGATACTGGTTTTACTTCTGCCATGACATATGATTTTGAAGTTTATTCAGCTGCACAAAAGCGTTGGCTAGAAGTTTCTTCAGTTTCTAATTTCTTAACTTATCAATCAAATAGATTAAAGCTTAGATATACTGCAAAGGATGGAAAGAGATATTTGGCGCACACTCTTAATGGTAGCTCCCTAGCTCTTCCAAGAATTTTGGCTGCATTGTTAGAAAATTATCAAACGGCTGATGGTGTCGAAATTCCTGATGTATTGAAGCCATATACAAGATTTGACTATATAGCTTAGTTTACTAAATAATTGTATAATACCTTAAATCCATTTGCGGATTTAAGGTAATAAATAAAATGGGCTGATTCGAATTTTTCGAATCAGCCCATTTTTTATTAGAGTGATTAAGTTTATTGTGGTCAGTAGCTATCTACATACCGTTTTTCTAATAATTATTACTATCGATAGGTGATGTTAAGGCTGAAAGTCTTAATTTAATATTGGTCAATGGCAACGCCTTGACTTAATATAAAGTTGTACCTAAAGCGCCCTGAAAGGGCAGGTTAAATCCCGATAATTATTAATGCCCATTGTTGGTTGTCATTGCGGAGCGCTAATATACAGTGTTTATACAATCAAAAGGTGTTATCTTTTGCTAAATTAAGTTGCCTCTTTGTGGCGAATATCTATCATTAAATATGAAACTAGCTACTGACCTCTGTAAGTTTAATTAAAATAAGCAGTTTCACCGTGTTCGTATATGTCTAAACCTTCTTCTTCTACTCTTTCAGAAACTCTTAGACCAACAGTTTTCTTAATTCCCCAAAATAATATGATACCTGTTCCTACCGACCATGCAAACACTGCTGCAACGCCAATTATTTGTGTTAAAAGTAAATCTGTACCTCCGCCGTAAAATAATCCACCATCAGTAGCAAATAAGCCTACCATAATTGTCCCTAATGCACCGCTAACACCGTGAACAGAAATAGCTCCCACAGGATCGTCAATTTTTAATATTTTGTCGAATGTTTCTACAGCATAAACGAGTACTACTCCTGCAATAACTCCTATTATTGCAGCGCCACCAGCCGAAACAATATCTGTTCCTGCTGTAATAGCAACTAATCCTGCTAAAGCTCCGTTTAATGTTAACGATAGTGAGGGTTTTTTAAATTGAGCCCATGAAACTATCATTGAAGCTACTGCTCCAGCCGCTGCTGCTAAGTTTGTTGTTATGAAGATATGTGAAATTGCACTTGCATTTGCCGTGCCAGAGGCTGCTAATTGAGATCCGGGGTTGAAGCCCATCCATCCAAACCACAGGATGAATACACCCAAAGAACCTAGTACTAAGCTTTGACCTGGTATAGCCTTTACTTTTCCATTTTCGTATTTACCTATACGTGGTCCTACCATCTTAGCGCCAACCAAAGCCACCCATGCACCTACTGAGTGAACTACTGTTGATCCTGCAAAATCGTGGAATCCTAGTTCCGATAACCATCCTCCTCCCCAAATCCAGTGTCCTGATATTGGGTAAATAAATACTACTAAAGCAATACTAAAAATTAAATATGCTTTAAATTCTGTTCTTTCTGCCATTGCTCCCGAAACAATAGTTGCTGCAGTCGCTGCAAATACTGTTTGGAACATCAAAAATGCTTCTCCCGGAATGTCTCCTTCAAAACCTCCCTGGAAAAATATATTTAATTCGCCAATAAACCCTCCAATATCATTTCCGAACATAATTCCGAATCCAATAAACCAAAACAACAATGAGCCTATTGAAAAATCCATTATATTTTTCATCAGTATATTGGTTGTATTCTTTGCTCTTGTGAAGCCAACTTCAACCAA
>JAGLEB010000099.1 GCA_023145275.1 Flavobacteriales bacterium
AGGTCTTTTCCACCTAGGTGCAAGTTCATTTGATAAGATAGTATTGGCATACGAGCCAGTATGGGCTATCGGAACTGGAGAAACTGCAAGTCCTGAGCAAGCTCAAGAAATGCACGCTCACATCCGTAAAGTAGTTGGTGCTAAATACGGTGCTGATGTTGCTGCTAAACTTCCAATTTTATACGGAGGAAGTGTTAAGCCAGGAAACGCTAAAGAGATCTTCTCTAAAGAAGATGTTGATGGTGGATTAATTGGTGGTGCTGCATTAAAAGCTGAAGATTTCATGGGAATTATTACTGCTTTTGATTAAGTAATCCATAACATATTTTTATAGCAAAGGAACCCTATTGGGTTCCTTTGTTTTTTTTATAAGTTTTGTACCTTGTGCGAATAGGCTACGAATGTAAAAACGTAGTTTTATTTTTTTTTAGACAGTCGAATAGTAAAAATATATAACGTGGAATACTTAGAGTTTAAGTTTAAAGTTAGCCCATTACAACCGTGGAAAGACATACTAGAAGCGGAGTTGGGAGAAATTGGGTTTGAAAGTTTTGCTGATACAACTGATGGTGTAGATGCGTATGTTCAGGAAGAAAATTTCGATGAAGAAAGCTTTAGTAGCATGTCTGTTTTAGGCAATGGCTTGTGCGAAATAGTTTTTGAAAAAAATAAGGTAATTCCTAAGAATTGGAATGAAGAGTGGGAAAAAAACTTTTCGCCTATCAATGTAGATAACCGTTGTGTAATAAGAGCGCCATTCCACGAAGCAACAAATGCTGATTTCGAAATTATTATTGAACCTAAAATGTCGTTCGGTACAGGTCATCATCAAACTACACATTTAATGATAAGTTATATCCTTGATATGGATGTGAAAAACATGTCGGTAATGGATATGGGGTGTGGAACTGGAATACTTGCAATACTTGCAGCACAGAAAGGTGCTACCAAAGTTGATGCTATAGATATTGATGAGTGGGCTTACGAAAACACTATGGAGAATGCAGAGCGAAACAATGTTGAATTTATTGTTGGAGCAAAAGGAGATGCGAGTTTATTGAAGGGGGATGAGGAATATGATTTATTTATTGCTAACATAAATAGGAATATTCTAATCAATGATATGTCTACTTATGCTAAATCTATTAAAAAAGGAGGTCAGCTTTTGTTAAGTGGTTTCTACGAAACAGATATCGCACAATTAGTTTTGGAAACTGAGAAAAATGGATTCAAACTTCAAGAAAAAAGAAATAAAGAAACTTGGGCAGCTTTACGATTTAAGAAATTAAATTAATGCAAATTAGAGCTTTTTTATTGAGATTAATTATCCTACTAACCTAAGATGATTTCGATACACCTATTTATATGAAAAAATACCTGCTACTAATAATTTTACTTTCGTCACAGTTTCTGTTTGCACAAAGTAAAAAACAATTCTCTACGGAAATTGAAAAGTTTGAACCCGAACTTGTACAATTTCTGAAAAATAAGAGTGGTGGAGGACAGGCCATAGCTGATAGCTTTATAGTTAGATACTCCTCTTACTCTGCAGGAAGCAAAAAATTAGTAGTTGATCTACTTAATAGTCTTAGGAAAACAAGGCTTAAAAAAATAGAATTTTACGATCAGGTTCTACAATCAATAATTTTGGTTGATTCTATTGGTAAAGGTAATGGGGCTAATGTTGATTCATGGTTAACTTCTTACAATCAATTTATATACAATAAGAAAGAAACTACAAATCACAAACAGAAATTTATAGAAGCCAATTACAATGTTTTGGCAAACTCATTGTTAATTCCTAAAACAAGGAAAGTTAAGTGGGGTACATCGGGAGAATTGGTTTACGACTCTAAGGATGTAATTAAATACTCTATAAAAGGATCTGATTTGTATTGTATATCAGGATTAGATAGTTTGTCAATTGCTGATGTAGAAGCTTCTTTTTTGCCTTCAACTCAGATGATTGAAGTTTCTAAAGCAAAATTATATTGGGATTCTAGAGACTTTTCTAAAGACTCTCTTTACGTGGTAGCAAAGGATATTTCGATAGATGTTAAGAAGAAGGGTTTTGTAGCTGATTCGGTGGTGTTGCACAGTAAGTATTTTTTCAACCAGAAAGTATTGGGAAGTATTGAGAATAGAGTGGAGACAAAGAATATTAAAAAGAAGGTTTACCCTATTTTTAAGAGTTATATGAATAACTACTACTTTAAAAATATAACACCTGGTGTTGATTTTAATGGAGGAGTAGTGCTACGAAAAAATAAATTATACGGAGTAGGAGACAATACAAGGAAGGCAGTTTTGCATTGCAAAAAATCAGAAAAGGATGTATTCTTATTTAATTCAAAGAGTTTTGTTTTTACTAGAAAGAGTATATTTTCGGGAGAAACAAGTGTGAGTATTAGGTTGATGGAAGATTCTATTTATCATCCTGAAATGACGGTGAATTACGATATAAAACAAGGGAAGCTTACTGTATCAAAAAATAGGAATAAGTTATCAGAGTCGCCATTCTCTAATTCGTACAATAGTTTTGATATGTTTTTAAAGTCTCTTTCGTGGAAAAGAGGAGATAGGGACATTGCTTTTGAAACTGAGAAACATATTGATGTTCCATTTGTATCGAATAATTATTACGAAAGAGATGTTTTTAAGCAGTTTCAAGGTCTTAATAATGTTAACCCTTTAGTTCAGCTGTACGATGTATATATGTATAGCGAACAGTATGATTATTTGACAATAAATTACATATCAGATCAGATGGGTATGCCCAAGCAATACGCAACTCACATGCTAATGGAATTAGCCTCTATGGGGTATGTGTATGTAGATTTAGATCTTGAAAGAGTTAGGTTTAACGAAAAGTTTTTAAATATTGTTGAGGTTTATAAAGGTAGTAAAGATTACGATGTTATTTTATTTCACGCTCCAGATGCAACAGCAATTAATGGGCTAGTAAATTTAGATAATGGTAAGATTTCTCTTCTAAATATCGATAGAATTAATTTGTCAACAAGAAAGAAAGTTTATGTATTCCCTAGTGATACTGTTGTAGTTAATAAAGATTTAAACTTGAGGTTTAATGGAGAAATAAATGTTGGTAACTACGAGTTTCACGGTAGTGATTACACTTTTGAATATGAAGATTTCAAGGTTGTAATGAACGGGAATCAGAAGATGCAATATTATGTTCCTACTTGGACACGAGATGTTAATGGGAAGATACATAATGTGAAAGTAATTAATCCAATAGATTCGCTTAGAGGAGAGTTGTATATCGATGATCCTGCTAACAAATCGGGAAGAATACAGTATGATGATTATCCTAAGTTTAACAATACTAGAGATGCTTACGTATTCTACGATTTACCAGAGATAAGAAATAGCGTTTATACTAGAGATCAACTGTATGTAAAGTTAGCTCCTTTCGAATTAGACTCTCTAACTACTGTGAGTTCTAGGGATGTTAAATTTTATGGAACTGTTCATACAGGAAATATTTTCCCCGATTTCGAATATTTTGTTAATGTACAGAAGGATTTTTCTTTAGGATTTCTTTACGACACTGAGGTTGAAGGTCTAGAGATATTTAAGAAAGGTATTTACAGAGATGAACTGACATTAGATTTGAGAGGATTAAATGGTCGTGGAAGACTTTCGTATTTATCATCGGATATGGAGTCTGAGAATATTGAGTTTTATTCAGATTCCCTTAAATCATTAGCGATTAATTTTAATGTGGATTACAGCGTTGCAGATACATTGAATACACCTTCGGGTTCTGCATATAATGTTTCAATATTTTGGGAGCCAAAAGTAGATAGTATGTCGATTAGCATGTTGGAAGATCCTTTTGTTTTTTACGATAGCACCGTTGTTTTAGACGGACATCTTGCTTTCATGAAAAATGACCTTACTGCTAGTGGAAATGTTCTATTTGAAACAGCCGAAATGTCAAGTGAGTATTATAATTTTTATGGTGATTCTATTAATAGCAAATACCTAAACTTTAAGTTGAGAGAAACATTAGACTCTCCTACTGAAGTAGAGATTAACAATACGGCAGGTGTTGTTGATATGACTAGAAGAGAAGGACGATTTAATCTAAATAATCAAGATGCTTTTATTGATTTTACTACTAGTAAATATATTGCTTACATCGATAAAGTTGTTTGGGATATGGATAACAAACATATTGGTTTAAATAGTACAGATGAAAATAAAGCACCTTGGTTTGTATCGATTGATCCTGGTCAGGATTCTTTAAAATTTCAGGCAGGACATGCTACTTACGAGCTAGCTTCTGATAAGTTGGAAATATCGGAAGTGGTAGGTATCGCCGTTGCGGATGCTTTTATTAACCCTGAGAATGATAAATTAGAAATACTAGATAATGGATGGATGCAAGGTTTCGAGAATGCTAGAGTTAAAATTGGTATTGGAGCAAACGAGCATACGCTAGAAAATGCAAATATAGTAGTTCATTCGTCACATAGCTTTATTGGTGATGCTGAGTATTATTACAAAGATATCGATAGTATAAAACATCCTATTGTAATGTCGTCTCTTTATGTTGATTCTATACAGGGAAAAACTATTGGGCGAGGAGATATTTTAGCAGATGAAGAGTTTATGCTTAATCCTTACTTTAGTTTTAATGGTATTGTTGAGGTAAGTGGTAAATCTAAATTCTTAAGATTCCAAGGTTATTCGGGAATAGAGAATTATTGTGATGATATTGATGCAGGAGAGATTCCAATTGAAGGTAATGTTGATCCTAATAATGTAAAGGTTGAGATTAATAATTTTGACAATTTACATCAGTACTCATTTATTTATAACGGTATTTATGCCACAATGAGTAATTATTCTGCAGCTTTCCTTTCTACAAACAAAGATTTAGTTGATTACGATTTTATATCGGCTAAAGGAAGTATTACTTATGACGAACCTGAAGCATGCTATGCAATTGGTGGAGATGTGGTAAATGGAGTTAAGCAAGATGAGGTTAGGTTTTATAACGATGAGTGTAGGTTGGGTGCAAAAGGAGAATTGAAGTTTTATAATCCGGATAAGGTAATTGAGATAAAAACTTATGGAAATATAGATTTCGACATGAATGCCGAGATGATAGAAACTCAAATGATTCTAGGACTTAATTTCGAGTTCAATAGATTAATTATGGATCAAATCCGTTTAGCTCTTCAAGAAGCTGCCCCTATAGCAATGATTGAGGGAGAATCTGATGTTCAGAAACTTGGATTCTCAAGATTGATGAATAAAGCTTACGATGGTGGAGCAGGAGCATTGGTGAACTTTGGAAAGGAATTACCCGAAGACTTGCAATTCGGAATTCTTTTTACTGATTTAGATCTCTCTTGGGATGCTAATGAAAAAATGTATTTATCGGGTGACGAAATTGGAATACATAATTTTAATGGGCACTTGTTAAATAAGATTTTTAAAGGAAAAGTTGAGATTAAGAAACGTAGGGGTGGCGATGAAATAACTATTTACTTCGCAACAGAAAAAGGCGATTATTTCTATTTTAGTTATAGATCTAACGTTTTGAATTTCCATACAAACAACAGGAAGATTATGGATAAATTCGATGAGATAGATGATAAGGATAGAGAGAAGGAAATTAACGGTATTGAATATAGGTTTAAGAAAGCATCGAGACTTAATGTTAGATCTTTCCAAAACAGATATATCTAAGGGTGCTGCCACAATATTGTACAAAGATAGTTGCCTTTATGTCTAAGTTTATTAAACAAAAATTTCAATAGGTTGATGACGATATATGCTTTGTTATCTTAGCGTTTTATTTTCTTAGCGAGCTTTGCGTGAGAAGTATAGCATAGTTCACGCAAAGACCGCGAAGGATTTCGCAAAGGAAGCGCTAAGAAGAATACAAGCCATCATGGGTAGCGTAGGAAATGTTTCTCCATTACTTAATCTCCAGTTGAAGTGTTGATGTCACAGTTGTTCAAGTAAATAAGTGTAGCGCTAAAAGAATAAGCTATTGAGGTTTATTTGCAGTCTTTTTGTAATACAGTATTGAATGGAATAGTTTTGTTTTAATTTATTACTTTTGCAATTAGAGAAATTAAATGATATTATGTCGCCAAGCGAAAAAACAAAAGAGAAAGTAGAAGTTAAAACGGATTTAAGAAATAAGCATCAGATTATTATTTTTAATGATGATGTTAATACGTTTGACTTTGTTATTGATGCGTTAATTAATACATGTGAGCACAGTTTAGAGCAAGCAGAACAGTGTACTATGATTATTCATTACAATGGTAAGTGTGGTGTAAAAACTGGAAGTATGAAAGATCTTAAACCTCGCTATAGTAAGCTGTTAGAATTAGGACTTTCGGCATCGATAAAAT